>DASXEN010000108.1:0-16726 GCA_036490095.1 Caulobacteraceae bacterium | reverse complement strand
CACGCAAGCCTGGCCGAGGCGGCGGCGCGGGCGCGGGCCTCCAGCACCCCCAGCAGGCGACGTGCGACAGACAGTCGCGCCTCGTCCCAGTTCGCCGAGAGGCTGGCGGCCAGCTGCGCCTGGCTGGCGAGGATCAGCCCGTCCGACAGCACCTTCAGCCCGTTGGCCGCCAGGGTCGCGCCGGTGGTGGTGATGTCGGCGATCAGCTCGGCGGCGCCGGCCGCCGGCGCGCCCTCGGTGGCCCCGCCCGACTCGACGATGCGGTAGTCGGTGATCCCGTGGCGGGCGAAGAAGGCGCGGGTCTGGGTCAGGTATTTGGTGGCGACCCGCAGGCGCCGGCCGGTGCGGGCCAGGTAGAGGTGCGCAACCTCGTCGACGTCGGCCATGCTGTCGACGTCGATCCAGCTCTTCGGTGCGGCCACCACCAGGTCGGCGCGGCCGAAGCCCAGCGCCTGCAGCAGCATCACCCGCTCGGTGACGTCGTGGGCCAGCTCGCGCACCAGG
Source organism: Caulobacteraceae bacterium (assembly GCA_036490095.1). Taxonomy (GTDB): domain Bacteria; phylum Pseudomonadota; class Alphaproteobacteria; order Caulobacterales; family Caulobacteraceae; genus Acaudatibacter. The sequence goes on along the minus strand of DASXEN010000108.1, from coordinate 16,222 downwards.
TCCTCGCCGGTGACGCCGAGGTGGACCTCGCCGGCCATCAGCGCCCCGGCGATCTCGCCGGCCGAGATCAGCCGCACCTCGACGCCCTCGAGGCCGTCGAGCCTGGCCTGGTAGCCGCGTTCGCCGCCGACGGCGCGCACTGGCAGGCCGCAGTCGGCCAGCCAGGCCTCGGCCGGCTCCTTCTGCCGGCCCTTGGACGGCAGCGCCAGGATCAGCGGCCCGCTCATCGCGCCCCCTCCCGCCAGGCGCGGCCGGGGCGCACCATGCAGCCGACTGCGCCGCAGGCGAGGCTGGCGCCCAGGCGGCCGAACAGGCTGTCGTAGCGGCCGCCGGCCGCCACCGGCCGGCCCTCGCCCAGCGCGGCGCTGCGCACCTCGAAGAGCACGCCGTCGTAGTAGCCGAAGTCGCGGCCGAAGGCGGTGGTCAGGCGCATGGCGTGGGCCGGCGCGCCCTCGTCGCGCAGCGCCGCCAGCCGCCGCGCCCAGCCCTTCAGCGCCGCCTCCAGCTTGCGCCCGCCCTGCCCTGCCAGCCGCGCTACCGCCTCCAGCGCATCGCCCGGCGCGTCGGAGATGGCGAGGAAGCGGCCGATCAACGCCGCCTGCTCGGGGGTCAGCCGCGGCGCGGCGGCGGCCGCCGCGCGCTCGACCAGCCGATGGACGATCTCGGCCGGCGAGCGGCCGCCGGCCGGTTCGATGCCGGCCAGCGACCACAGGTCCTGCAGCACCGCGGCAGCCTCATCCTCCGGCAGGCCGGCGAGCAGGCCCGAGAGCCGGTCGCCGGCCGGCGGCGCGGCGGCGGGCGCGGCGTCGGCTTCGCCTAGCAGCGCGTGCAGGCGGCGGGGGCTGGCGAACGCCCGCTTCAGCCGCAGGGCCAGGGTCTCGGCGAGCCGCAGGCTGTCGATGAAGGCCCCGAAGAGGGCGACGTCGCCGAGGTGCAGCGTCAGGTCGCCTCGCCCGCCAGCGGCGGCGGCGCGCCAGGCGAGGCCGGCGATCTCGGCGTCGCCCTCCGGCGCGGCGCGGGTCTCGAACGCCTCCAGGCCGATCTGCAGGAACTCCTCGTAGGCCTCGCGGCCGCGCGGCGCGGCGCGGAACGCCTTGCCTTCGTAGAGGTAGCGCCCGCCGGCCCGGCCGCTTTCGATGTGCAGCCGCGCCGCGGGGATGGTGAAGTCGGGCCGCAGCGCCGCCTCCTCGCCGCCGTCGGCCTGCACCAGGAACAGCCGCTCGCGCATGGCCTCGCCGGAAAGGTCGAGGATGAGGCCGAGCGGCTGCGCCACCGGCGGGTCGATCGGCGTCGCGCCCAGCGCGGCGAACGGCGCGCGGACGGCCGCCATCACCTCGGCCGGGACCTGGGGCTCGACGCGCATCACCTACCTCGCCCGACCCACGATGGCGCGCACCGTGGCCACCAGCTCGGCGCGCGGCGCGGTGACCTGGCCGGGGCGCTCCTCGCGGTAGGCCTCGTGGCTCTTGATGCCGGCGGCCAGCTGGCGGCCGAGGTCGAGGTCCTTCACCGTCACCTGGCCGGCGGCGATCTCGTCCTCGCCGAGGATCACCGCCGCGGGCGAGAGGCGCCGGTCGGCGTAGCGCATCTGCGCGCGCATCCCGGACTGGCCGAGGTAGACCTCGGCGGCGAGCCCGGCGGCGCGTAGCTCGGCGGCGACGGCGAAGTAGTCGCCCATCCGCGCTTCGTCGAAGGCGATCACCACCACCGGCCCGCGCACCGCCGCCGCCTCGTCGCGGCCGCTGGCCGCCAGCGCCGCGGCCAGCCGCGAGACGCCGAACGAGAAGCCGGTGGCCGGGGCGCGCTCGCCAGTGAAGCGGGCGACGAGGTCGTCGTAGCGGCCGCCGCCGCCGATCGAGCCGAACCGCACCGGCTGGCCCGCCTCGTCGGTGGCCTCGCCCAGCAACTCGGCCTCGAACACCGCGCCGGTGTAATACTCCAGCCCGCGCACCACCGACGGGTCGATCAGCGCCTGTTCCTCGCCGATGCCGAACGCGGCCAGCGCGGCGCCGATGCGCGCCAGCTCGCTGAGCGCCTCGTCGCCCTCGGCCGAGCCGCCGATGACGTTCGCCAGCCGGTCGAGCGTCGCCGAGCGGCCGCCCTGGCCGGCGGAGACGAAGGCCAGCACCGCGTCGATCGCCGCCGCCTTCAGCGCCGCGCCGCGGGTGAAGGCGCCCGACTCGTCGCGCCGGCCCTCGCCGAGCAGCAGCGCCACGCCTTCCGTCCCCAGCCGGTCGAGCTTGTCGACGGCGCGCAGCACCGCCAGCTTCTGGCCCTCGCTCTCGACGCCGGCCGAGGTCAGCAGGCCGTTGAGCAGCTTGCGATTGTTGATCTTCAGTACGTAGGAGGCGCGCGGCAGGCCGGCCGCGGCATAGCCCTCGACCGCCATGGCGATGATCTCGGCGTCGGCCTCGGGCCTGGCCGAGCCCACCGTGTCGGCGTCGCACTGGACGAACTCGCGGTAGCGGCCGGGCCCCGGCTTCTCGTTGCGCCACACCTTGCCGAAGGCGTAGCGGCGGAACGGCTTGGGGATGGCGTCCCAGTTCTGCGCCACGAAGCGGGCCAGCGGGGCGGTGAGATCGTAGCGCAGCGCCAGCCAGGCCTCGTCGTCGTCCTGCAGCGCGAACACGCCCTCGTTGGGCCGGTCGTCGTCGGGCAGGAACTTGCCGAGCGCGTCGGCATACTCCAGCGCGCCGGTCTCCAGCGCCTCGAAGCCGTAGCTCTCGTAGACGCGGGCGACGGCCTCCAGGATGCGGCGCTCGGCGGCGAGCACGCCCTGGCGGCGGTCGGCGAAGCCGCGCGGCACGCGGGCTTTCGGCCGGGCGGCCGCGGCCAAATCTTCGGGGGCGCTCATGGCCGGCCGCTTAGCGGCTGGCGCCCGTCAAGGGCAAGGCTGAAGGAAAGGTCCATCCGTGTTTCGTCCTCTTGCAGGGGGCGCCGGATGGAGGAAAGCCCCGTCCGGCGGATCGCCGCGGGGCTTGGGGTCGGAAGCGCGCGTCAGGCCGAGCGCGTCCGTCCCGGCCCGCGGTGGGTCGGGTGGAGCGCGTGGTGATGCAGCGACATCGTCATGGGGCGCGGGCTTTAGCCGAACTTGGGCGGAATCGCCAAGCGGAGAATGCGCGGGGTGTGCGGACGTTGCGACGCGCGGCTTAAGCGGCATCGAGCCGCGAGCGCGGTTTCGCGCCCGCAATTCTGCGTTCAGAGCCCGCCGTCGATCGCCTGGAGGCCGTCCGGAGCCTCGGAAGAACAATCAGCCAAGCGAGCAATGGCGCTTTCTCGATCCCCATTCCCCCCTAGACGGTCATCGCCGGGCTTTGTCGCGGCGACCCATGAACACCGATGGCGGGGTGGCCGTGCGGCCGCACGGCCATGGCTTGCGCGGTGTTCATGGGTGACCGGCACAAAGGCCGGTCATGACCGTAGTCTTGGGAGGTCTAACGTTTTCCTTGCATGCTCGACGGGTCTTCGATATATCTGAAATACGATATATCTAACCACGTCGAGACCCAATCAACCATGTCCCCACGACTCCCCGTCGCCCGCCCGCCGCGCCCCATCTGGCGCCTCACCGTCGTCGGCGCCCGCGACGTCACGCCTCGCATGCGCGAGGTCAGCCTGATCGGCGATGACCTGGCGGCCTTCGACCACAAGCCCGGCCAGGATCTGGTGCTGAACATCCCCGTCGATGGCGGCGCGGCCAAGCGGCACTACACGGTGCGGCGGTTCGACCGCGACGAGTTGCGGCTCGACATCCAGTTCGTGATGCACGGCGATTCGCCCGCCACCCGCTGGGCCCGGCTCGCGGCCTGCAGCGACCCGCTGGTCGCCGAGGGGCCGCGCGGGCGCACCGTGGTCAGCGGCCCGGCCGACTGGCGCCTGTTCACCGGCGACGAGACCGCACTGCCGGGCATCGCGGCGATGATCGAGCGGCTGGCGGCCGGCGAGCGCGCCGTCGCCATCGTCGAGGTGGCCGGGCCCGAGGAGCAGCAGCCGATCGAGACCGCCGCGGCGCTCGATATCCGCTGGCTGCACCGCGGCGCGCCGCCCCGCGCGCCGAGCCGAGGACTGATCGACGCCCTCGCCGCCTTCGAGCCGCCCGCCGGCGTCGGCCAGGCCTGTGTGATCGGCGAGACCGCGACGGTGCGGGCGCAGCGCCAGTCGCTGCTGGCCCGCGGCCTGGAGAAGAGCCGGATCGCCGCCGAAGGCTACTGGCGCCCGGGCCGCGTCGGCGGCCACGACCACATCGTCGAGCCGGACATGGTGACAGGCTTCGGACGGGAGCGCGGCCGCCTGGCTCAGGGCGTCTGAGGACGGGGCTCCGGCGACAGGTCGGGCGCAGCCACGAGGCGGCCGTCGCGCGGCAGCAGCTCCTTGGCGACGAACTCGACGCGGACGGGCTTTGCGCCCCTCAGCACGTCGAACGCCATCCTGCTGCCGGCCGGCGCCGTCGCCCAGTCGCCGAACCGGGTGATCGGCGCGCCGCTGACCGCCTCGCCGTTCACCTTCACCAGCTGGTCGCCGACCACCAGGCCGGCGATGGCCGCCGGCGAGCCCTCGTCGATCTGGGCGACGGTGACGCGGCCGTCCTCGCCCAGCTGGATGTGGGCGCCGGTGCGGTTGTAGGGCTGGGCGTAGCCGAACTCCGGCGCGGGCTTCACGTAGAGCCGCCGGTGCGGCAGGTCGAAGGTCGTCACCAGGTTGCGGAACACCTGCGTGCCCAGGTTCCCGGCCAGCTGATCGGAGGCGAAGGCGCCGCCTGCGGCGAAGCGCAGGTCGATCAGCGGCCGCGGAATCGCATAGGGGCCGATGGTCAGGTCCGGCGCCCTGGTGGTCAGCGTGGCGGACTGGCCGCCGACGCCTTCCTGCAGGCTGCGGATCGGCGGCAGCTCGACCGGAATGGCGTGGCTGCGGAAGAAGGACTTGAAGAGCGTGACCGAGCCGTCGTCGCCGGTGTCGACGCCGAACAGGCCCTTGGCGCCGGCCAGGCTGGCCTCGATGAAGAGGTCGCGCCCGCCGAGCCGCAGCGGCACGACCGCGCCGGACCCGGGCGGCGCGGCCTCGCCGGGCGGCCAGACGGTCAGCAGCTTGCGGTGGAAGTCGATCCGCACTGCGAAGCGGCGCAGGAACTCGTAGCCGATCAGGCCCGCCAGCGGCTGCGCGCCGCCGAGGGCGATCACGTCGCGCGGCAGCGGGATGACCACGAACCGCTGGTCGGTGAGCTCGGCCTGCCCGACGCGATAGGACCGCACGTGGGCGACGGAGGCGGTCGCCTGCGCATCGCCGGCGCCGTTGGTGTTGAGGGCGCCCGCCACGTCGACGTGCAGCCGCCGCGCCGCCTCGGGGGTGATCAGGTTGAGCGCGCCGGAATCGAGGAAGAACGGCAGCGGCGGGCCGCCGTCGACCGACACCGGCACGATGATCTCGCCGGCGACCAGCTGGAACGCGATCACGGCCGGCCGGCCTCCGGTCAGCAGCCGCGCGTCGAGAATCCGGGAGGGCGGCGGCTCGAAGTCGCGCTCGGGCAGCGGGCGGAACACGACCTGCCGAGCGGTGGCGATGCTGTCGGCCGACGGGTCGCCGGACGAGGTGCGCTGGGTGAACGGAAACCAGACGCCGTGCACGTGCCGGTAGTCGCCGTAGGAGGTGGTCGTCACGCGCTGATCGGCGTCGACCACCACCAGCCGCGCCAGCCGGTGGGTGGCGGCGTCGATCCACAGCGTCATCGGCCTCGCGCCGGGCGGCGAGAGCCGCACCAGCTCGAACGTCCGGCCGCCGTCGGTCTTCTCGCCGACGAAGGCGGGGGCGTCGTCCGGTCCCGGATGGAACCAGCCGTTGCGATCCTCGTAGGACTGGGTGGCGGCGTCCGCCAGCGCGTCGGGCGTATCCTGTACGCTCGGCAGGCCCTTCTCGTCGGCCCACCAGCTGCCGTGCGCCGAGCTGCCTTGCGTGTCCTTCAGCGGGCCTGCCCGATAGCTGAAGACGTCGCGGCCCCGGCGCAGATCGACCCGCTGGCTGAAGGTCCCTTTCAGGCCGCCGGCCTCGTAGGCGCCGGACACCTCGACGCCCTGCAGCCCCTCCCAGTTGGCGCCGCCGCTGGCCTCGTACGTCTGGCGCAGCAGCGCCGCCGGGTCAGGCCGGCCCTGCGCCTCGGCCGCGGTCGCCGCCAGGCAGACGCCCGCCAATGCGGCGAGCCCGAAGGCGGCTCGCGCTGGACTGAACTTCATGACACCACGGATCCCGACGACGCGCCCTCCGCGCCGGTTCTACGGCAGCCGGCGAGCGCCGGCCAGGGCCCTCACCTCACCTCTCCCGCAAGCGGGAGAGGGCTACTGATGGGGCAGTGGAGCGGAGGGGTGGCTCAGCCGCCCCGCGCCTTCCGTAGCCCTCTCTCCGCAAGCGGGGAGAGGTGAGATGAGGGGCCTCTGCCCGCTCAAGCCCGCGCGACGTTGATCACCTGCAGCTGGGTGAACTCGGCCAGGCCCTCTTCGCCCAGCTCGACGCCGATGCCCGAGCCCTTGGCCCCGCCGAAGGGGATGTTGGGAGCCAGGTCGGCGTGCTTGTTGACCCAGACCGTGCCGCTCTCCATCCGCGTCGCGAGGTCGTAGGCCTGGTCGAGGTCGGTGGACCAGATCGAGCCGCCGAGCCCGTATTCGCTGTTGTTGGCGCGGGCCAGCGCATCCTCGGCGTCGGTGTAGCGGATCACCGGCAGCACCGGGCCGAACTGCTCCTCGTCCACCAGCCGCGCGCCGTCGGTGATGTCGCGCACGATGGTCGGGCGGATGAAGTAGCCCTTGTCGCCCTGCCGCTCGCCGCCGGCGATGATCTTGCCGTCGGCCCTGGCGCTCTCGATGATGCCCATCACCCGCTCGAACTGGGTCTTGTTCTGGATCGGGCCCAGCTGGGTGCCCTGCTGCAGCCCGTCGCCCACCACCGCCGCGTCGGCCAGCTGCGCCAGCTCCTCGCACATGGCGTCGTAGATGCTGTCGTGCACATAGGCCCGCTTGATGGCGATGCAGACTTGGCCGGAGTTCTGGAAGGCGCCGGCGAAGATCTGTGGCGCCACCGCCTTCGGGTCGGAGCCCGCCAGCACGATCGAGGCGTCGTTGCCGCCCAGCTCCAGGGTGATGCGCTTCAGGGCGTCGGCCGCGCCGGCCATCACCTTCTTCCCGGTCGCGGTCGAGCCGGTGTAGCTGATCTTGCGGATGCCGGGATGGGCGGTCATCGCCGCGCCCAGCTCGCCGGCGTCGGCGATGACGTTGAGCACGCCGGGCGGCAGCACCTCGGCGATCAGCGAGGCCAGCTTCAGGGTCGAGAGCGGCGTCGTCGGCGCGGGCTTCAGCACCATGGTGTTGCCAGCCAGCAGCGCCGCCGGGACCTTGAAGGCCATCAGGATCATCGGGAAGTTCCAGGGCACGATGGCGCCCACCACGCCCAGCGGGCGGCGGTGCACCTCCACCTTCCGCGCGTCGCTATCGTCCAGCACCTTCACCGGCAGGTCGAGCATGGTGAAGTAGCGGAAGAAGGCCGAGGCCCCGTAGACCTCGCCGGTGGCGTCGCCGATCGGCTTGCCCTGCTCCTGGGTGAGCAGGCGGGCGAGGTCGGCGGCGTTGGCCTGGATGATGTCGGCGATCTGGGTGAGTTTGGCCTTGCGCTCGGCGATCGGCGTGTCGCGCCAGGCCGGGAACGCGGCCTGCGCGGCCGCCACGGCGGCGTCGAGCTGCGCCTTGGAGGCGCGCGGGCATTTGGCCAGCACCTCCTCGGTCGCCGGGTTGATCACGTCCATCTCGGCGTCGCCGTCCACCAGCGCGCCGTTGATCAGAAGCTTGTAGTCGCTCATCGCAGAGGTCCTCGCCGATGTCCCGCATCCACCCTGACAGGGTGACGCGACGGCCCGCAAGAGCCGCGGCCTATCCCTCCTTCACCGCCTGCAGGGTGAAGCTCAGCGGCACGGCTGGCGCGGCGGGCGGCAGCGCCCAGTAGTCGCGGTCGAGCTTCACCAGCTGGTCGAGCGCCTTCCAGGGCACGCGGTCGCCCTCGCTGTAACCGCGGATGGTGAGGCCGGCCGCCATCGCCGCGTTCAGGATGCGCGCCAGGCCGTGCAGGTAGCCCTCGGTGCGGTTCGCGGCCACCTTGGCGCCGGTGTAGTCCCAGTCGCCCTCGTCGACGACCGGCTCGGCCTGGTCCCAGGGCCAGCGCACGGTCAGCCCCGCGCCGGGCGGGGCGCGCTCGTCCAGCATCAGCATCGCCGGGTGGCCCTCGCAGAGGAACAGCCGCCCGCCCGGCTTCAGCGCCGCGGCGGCGACCCGCATCCACGCCTCCAGGTCGGCGATCCAGAAGATCGCGCCCCAGGAGGCGAAGACGATATCGAAGCCGGTGAAGCCCGGCGGCGGCGCCAGCACGTCGGCGCAGACGAACTCGGCGGCGACGCCGGCCGCCCGGGCCAGCTCGCGCGCCTTGTCGATGGCCACCGGCGAGAAGTCGAGCCCGGTCACCGCCGCGCCCATCCGCGCCAGCGACAGGGTGTCGAGGCCGAAGTGGCACTGCAGGTGCAGCAGCCGGGTGCCGGCCACCTCGCCGATCGCCTCGCGCACCACCGGGTCGAGCACGATCTCGCCGGCCAGGAAGTCGTCGGTCCGGTACATCGGCGAGACGACGTGGTGCGGCGTCACCTCGTTCCAGTGGGCCAGGTTGTGCGGGTTGATGGGCATGGCTGCGGTTATCGGCCGCGCGGCGCGGGGCGGCAAGGTGACGCTTGGGAGGCGGCGGCGGCCCATGAACACGGCGCTGGGGTGGCCGTACGGCCGCACGGCCATGGCTCCGCACGGTGTTCATGGATGGCCGGCACAAAGGCCGGCCAAGACCGACGGTGGAGATGGAATTGGCTCGGCGCCCCCGACCCGGAGTCGCGCTCCGCCAAGTGAACAATGGCGCGGTGTCGATGTTTTCACCTCTCCCACAGGGAGAGGGAGGGGCCCGCGGCGCGAAGCGGCTTGGGAAGGTGAGGGGTCCGGGCGTGCAAGACTAGCAAGACCGGCGTGCGAGCTAATCTCTCGCGGTTTAATCCCCTCACCCTCCCATTGCTGCGCAATGGGCCCCTCCCTCTCCCTTTGGGAGAGGTGTCTACCCCTTTAGCCGCGCGATCAGCGCCGCGGTCGACGCATCGTGGCGTCCAACGGCGCCGCTCTGCAGCTCGCCCAGCACGGTCTTGGCCAGCGTCTTGCCCAGCTCCACGCCCCACTGGTCGAAGCTGTCGATGCCCCAGAGCACGCCTTCGACGAACACCTTGTGCTCGTAGAGCACGATCAGCGCGCCCAGCGCCCGCGGCGTCAGCCGGTCCAGCAGGATGAAGCTGGTGGGGCGGTCGCCGGGGAAGTTGCGCCACGGCTGCTTGGCGTTGGCCTGGCCGGCCATCAGCGCCTCGGCCTGGGCGACGGCGTTGGCGAGCAGCATGGCCTGGTGCTCGGGCGGGCCTTCGCCGCCTTCGGCCACGGCGACGATGTCGACCGGGATGGTGTCCGTGCCCTGGTGCAGCATCTGGAAGAAGGCGTGCTGGCCGGTGGTGCCGGCGTCGCCGAACACGGCCGAGGCGGTGCCATGGGCCACTGGCTGGCCGGCCCCGGTCACCTGCTTGCCGTTCGATTCCATCTCCAGCTGCTGCAGGAAGGCAGGCAGCAGGGCGAGGCGCCTGGCGTAGGGCACGACGGCGCGGATCGGGCGGCCGAGGCCGTTGCGATTGAAGAGGTGGCCGAGCGCCAGCAGCGCCGGGCCGCTGCGCTCCAGCGGCGCGGTGCGGAAATGCTCGTCCATCGCCGCGCCGCCGGCCAGGAGCTCGGCGAACACGGCCCAGCCGAGGCCGATGGCGGTGGAGAGCCCCACTGCCGACCACAGCGAATAGCGTCCGCCGACCCAGTCCCAGAAGGCGAAGATGCGGTCATTGGCGACGCCGAACTTCGTCGCCCCCTCGACGTTGGCGCTGACCGCCGCCAGGTGCTGGTTGGCGCCGTCCTCGCCCAGCGCCTTGGCCAGCCAGGCGCGCGCCGCATTGCCGTTGGCCAGGGTCTCCTGGGTGGTGAAGCTCTTGGAGACCACGATCACCAGCGTCTGCGCGGGATCGAGGCCGGCCAGCGCCGCGGCGATCTCCGCGCCGTCGATGTTGGCGTCGAAGCGCAGCTCGATCTGCGGGTCGAGCGGCTTCAGCGCCTCCCAGACCAGCTTGGGGCCGAGGTCGGAGCCGCCGATGCCGATGTGGACGACGGTGCGGAACACCTGGCCGGTGGCGCCCTTGATGCCGCCGGCGCGGATCCCCTCGGCGAAGTCCCGCATCTGCCGCCGCGTCGCCTCGACCTCGGGCGAGACCGGCCTGCCCTCGGCCGCGAAAGAGGCGCCGTCCGGGGCGCGCAGGGCCATGTGCAGGGCCGGCCGCTGCTCGGTCTGGTTCACCGCCTCGCCGGCGAAGAGGGCGGCGCGGCGGCCCTCGACGTCGCCCGCCCGCGCCAGCGCCAGCGCCGCCTCGAAGCCGGCGCGGCTCCAGGGCTGCTTGGAGAGGTCGAGGAAGAGGCCGGCGGCGCCGTCCAGCGTCAGCCGCTCCAGGCGGTCGGGCTCGGCGTCGAAGCGGGCGGCGATGCGCGCGCCGGCATCGGCCTTGGCCTGGGCTTCGAACGCCGCCCACGCAGCGCCCTTCGGTTCGGTGCTCACGCTCGCCCTCCTTCGATCAGGTGCAGCGGAAACTTGCCAGAGCGCGGCAAGGCTCCCGGCGCAAACGAAAAGCCCCGGCGGAGGGCCGCCGGGGCTTGGAACGTCGGATCAACGGGTCCGCTTAGCGGCGCGAGCCGCCCATGAAGTAGAGCAGGAAGCGGAACAGGTTGATGAAGTCGAGGTAGAGGGTGAGCGCACCATAGCTGGTGGCGACGCTCATCGCCGCCTGATCGCCGCCCAACTGATGGTAGGTCAGCTTCAGACGCTGGGTCTGGAAGGCGATGAGGCCGGCGAAGATGCCGATGCCAATCAGGTTGATGGCGAAGTTGAGCGCGCCGGAGCGGAAGAACATCGCCGCCAGCGAGGCGAGGATGAGGCCAAACAGGCCCATGATCAGGAAGCTGCCGATGCCGGTCAGGTCGCGCTTGGTGGTGTAGCCCACCAGGGAGAGGCCGCCGAACGCCGCCGCCGTCACCAGGAAGGTCTCGAAGATCGTGTCGATGCGGTAGATCATCAGCAGCACGCCGAACGATGCGCCGATCAGCGCGACGATCGCCCAGTAGGTGAAGGCGGCCGCCTGCGGCGAGGTGCGCCGCATGAAGGCCTGGAACAGCAGGATCGCCAGCGGCGCAAACGCCACGACCATGCCGAGCCCCGTCATTCCGACGTGGCCGTAGGCGTCCTGAGTCCAGAACAGCGATTTGACCGGTTCGTACATGCCGGTCAGCCAGGCGAAGCCGGCCGAGACGAGCAGTCCCAGCCCGACCTTGTTGTAGACGCCCAGCATGAACGAGCGCAGGCCAGCATCGACGCCCATGTCGGTGACTGCCGACGCAGGACGCGAGAACCCACGATTGAAGTCGCTCATAGAAAGAAAGCCCTTTCTGGATACGTCCCGGAGGACGCGTTAGCCGAAATATCGGCTTCGCCGCGGCCCCATGCAAGGCCGATCGGGGTTACGGCTCCGTAAGCCGGGCCGCGAACGGCGTGGGGAAAGCAGGGACACACACGCTTTTTTGGCGCTGCGGGCCGGTCCCAAGGATAAAAGCGTGTGTGTCCTGCTTTCGCTACAGCATCTGCTCGACCCGGGTCACCTCGGGGACGTAGTGACGCAGCAGGTTCTCGACGCCGGCCTTCAGGGTGGCGGCGGACGAGGGGCAGCCGGAGCAGGCGCCGCGCATGTTGAGGTAGACGACGCCGGTGTCCGGCTCGAAGCGGGCGAACAGGATGTCGCCGCCGTCCTGGGCCACGGCCGGGCGGATGCGGGTGTCGATCAGGTCCTTGATCTCGGCCACCACCTGGGCGGTCTCGCCCTCGTAGACCGCCTCGTCCTCGCCGGCCTCCTCGCCCTCGATCAGTGGCGCGCCGGAGGTGAAGTGGTCCATGATCTCGGCCAGGATCGGCGCCTTCAGGTGCGGCCAGTCGGCGTCCGCGTCCTTGGTGACGGTGAGGAAGTCGGCGCCGAAGTAGACGCGCCGCACGCCCTCGATGCGGAACAGCGCCCGCGCCAGCGGCGAGGCCGCCGCCTCGGCCACGCCCGGAAACTCCCGCGAGCCGTCCGGCAACAGCGTCCGCCCAGGCAGGAACTTCAGCGTCTGCGGATTGGGCGTGGTCTCGGTCTGGATGAACATGAACGGTAGATGGGCCGAACGGGGCGTCCGCGCAACCGCTCCTGCCCCGTGCAGCGCAGCGGAACGGGGGAGGTGGACCGCGGAGCGGGACGGAGGGGGCAAGCGATCTTGCGGCCACTCACCTGCCCGCCGGGCGGCCGCGCCCCCTCCACCACTTCGTGGTCCCCCTCCCCCGCTGCGCGAGTGAGGAGCGGCTACCCCGGCCAGAAGCCGACGATCCGTTTCGTTTCGGCGAGGATCGGGTCGGCGATGGCGCGGGCGCGCTCGGCGCCGGCGGCGAGGATGCGGTCGATCTGGGCCGGGTCGGCGAGGTAGCCGCGCATCTGCGCCGTCACCGGGGCGAGGCGGGCCACCACCAGGTCGGTCAGCGCCGGCTTGAAGTTCTGGCCGAAGCCCTGGCCGCCGAAGGTCTTCAGCACCTGCGCCTTCGACTGGCCCGACAATGCTGCGAAGATGCCGACCAGGTTGTCGGCCTCAGCGCGACCCGCGAGGCCCTCGAGCGTCTGCGGCAGCGGGTCCGGATCGGTCTTCGCGCGGCGGATCTTCTGGGCGATGGCGTCGGCGTCGTCGGTGAGGTTGATCCGCGAGGCGTCCGACGGGTCGGACTTCGCCATCTTCACCGAGCCGTCGCGCAAGCTCATGATCCGCGCCCCCGGCCCCTCCACCACCGACTCGGTCAGCGGAAAGAAGCCCGGGACCTCGAAGTCGTGGTTGAACTTGGCGGCGATGTCGCGGGTCAGCTCCAGGTGCTGGCGCTGGTCCTCACCCACCGGCACGTGGGTGGCCTTGTAGAGCAGGATGTCGGCCGCCTGCAGCACCGGGTAGGCATAGAGCCCGACGCTCTCACGCTCCTTGTGCTTGCCGGCCTTGTCCTTGAACTGGGTCATCCGGTCGAGCCAGCCGAGACGGGCGACGCACTCGAAGATCCAGGCGAGCTCGGTGTGGCCGGCCACCGCCGACTGCGGGAAGATGATCGCCTTGCCCGGATCGACGCCGGCGGCGAGGTAGGCGGCGGCGATCTCTCGCGTCTGGGCGGTCAGCCGGGCCGGCTCCTGCCACTGGGTGATCGCGTGCTGGTCGACCACGCAGTAGAGGCACTCCATCGTCTCCTGCATGGCGACGAACTTGACCAGGGCGCCGAGGTAGTTGCCGAGGTGCAGGTCGCCGGAAGGCTGCACGCCGGAAAAGACGCGCTGCGGGCCGGCGTAGGCGGCGGGCTTGGGATCGGTCATGGGTCTGGCTCTGGCTTAAGTCGCGCGGAAGGGCGCGCCGGAACGCGCCGGGTTCAGGGGTCGAACGACCGCCGCCATCGGACCGGGTGTGCGCCGTGAGCCATGCGGCGCGACTTAGAGGGTGAAGGCGGCGACGGCAAGGGCCGAGCACGGGCCCGCGATCTACCGGCGGCGCGCGGATCGCGGATCGATTCTTTTTTGACCACGAACCTCACGAACGACACGAACGGTTCTCGCCTGGCTTCAACCTTTCAATGTCATCCCGGAGACCCGCGCAGCGGAGTCATCCGGGATCTCCTCAGCGCCCGCGGTGGAAGTAGATCCCGGACGAGTCCCGCCTGACGGCAGGCTCTCCGGGATGACACTGCAGGGTGGATGGCTGGCCCGGCGTTCGTGAGGTTCGTGACGTTCGTGGTAAAAAAAGCCGGGCCCCGAACGCCGCCCGGACTCCGAGGCCTCCGCCGCATCAGGCCGTCCGGCTCGCCCGCCGCCGCAGCAGCCGCCGCCGGAACAGCGCTGCCGCCTCGTGGGTCTCGCCGATCCTGAGCGCGTAGCCGGCGCCGGCGTAGACCGCCACCGCCGCGCCGATCGCCGCCAGCAAGCCGAGCGCGCGCAGCACGAAGCCGTGCACGTAGGCGTCCGTCGCCCACCAGAGGCCGAACGCCGTCGCCCCGCAGAGGGCCGAGGCGACGAGGACGCGGACCAGGTAGGCCGTCCACTCGCCGATGTCGCCGAAGTCCACCCGCCGCGACAGCGCGAAGGCCAGCTGGGCGACGTTGACCAGCGAGACGCACGACGAGGCCAGCGCCAGGCCGGCGTGGCCGAAATGGAAGACCGCCATGTTGAGGAAGTTGAGCGCCAGGTTCACGCCGATGCCGACCATCACGATGCGCATCGGCGTGCGCGGCAGGTCGAGCGCGTAGAAGCAGGGCGTCAGCAGCCGGATCGCCGCGTAGCCCGCCAGCCCGATCGCGTAGGCCTGCAGGGCGAGCGCGGTCATCGCCGTGTCGCGGGCGGTGAAGTGGCCGTGCTGGTAGATGAGGGCGATGACCGGGTTGGCCAGCACCGCCAGGCCGACGGCGGCCGGGATGCTGAGGAACAGCGTCAGGCGCAACGAGCTGCGCACCGTGCTGCCGAACGGGCCCAACTCCTGGCGGGCGAAGCTGCGCGCCACCGCCGGCAGCGTCACCGTCGCCAGCGACACGCCGAAGAGGCCGATCGGCAGGTACATCAGCCGGAAGGCGCAGGAGAGCCACGAGCGGCCGCCGTTGATCTCCGAGGCGAAGGCGCCGTTGACCAGCACGTTCACCTGGGTGAGCGAGCCGGCGATCACGCTGGGCCACATCAGGGTCCAGAGCTCCCGCAGGCGCGGATCGCGAAGGTTGAGCCGCCAGCGGAAGCGGAAGCCGAGCTTGAACAGCGACGGCAGCTGCATGCCCAGCTGCGCCAGCCCGCCCAGCAGCACGCCGACGCAGACCCCGTACATCGAGGCGACGCCGAACACCGGGTGCGGCCAGCTGGCCCGCGCGCCCGCATCGAAGGCGAAGGCGAAGGCGACGCCGGCGATCACCGAGACGATGTTGAAGACGGTCGAGGCCGAGGCCGGGATGCCGAAGATGAAGCGCGAGTTGAGCATCCCCATCACCGCCGCCGCCAGCGAGACGAACAGGATGAAGGGGAACATCACCCGCGTCAGGCTGACCGCCAGCTCGAACTTGCCCGGCACGGCGTGGAAGCCGAAGCTGGTCACCTCGACGATCAGCGGCGCGCCGAGGATGGCCGCCACCGAGACCACTCCGAGGATGAAGATCATCGCGCTCAGGGTCAGGTTGGCGAGCTGCCAGGCCGGCGCGTCCCCCTCCTTGTCCCAGATGCGGGTGAAGAGGGCGGTGAAGGCGGTCGACAGCGAGCCCTCGGCGAAGAGGTCGCGCAGCAGGTTGGGGATCTGGAAGGCGGCCAGGTAGGCGTCCAGCACCTTGCCGGGGCCGAACATGGCCGGGAAGACGATCTCGCGCACCAGGCCCATGATGCGCGAGCCGAACACGGCGAGCGCCACGGTGCCGGCGCTGCGGCGGTGGTCGGGCTCGGGAACCGCGGGCCTCGGCGGCGCAGGCTCGGCCGCCTCGGCGGCGGCGATCTGGGCGTCGGCTTGCGCGGCGGTCAGGCCTGATTCGGGCGTCACGGCCCGGCTTGTCGGGCCGGGCCGTGGCGGGGTCAAGGCGACCGGAGGAAGCGGCCGGCGGTCAGACGGCCGGGCGCCTTTCGTGCATCTCCTCGGCGCGCAGGCCGCCGACGCGGCCGGCCACCGCCGCCACGAAGGCGCTGACCAGCATGCCGACGGCGGCGAAGAAGGCCGACTGGGCGAACACGTGCGCCGCGCGCACCGGGTCGGCCGCGGCGGCGTCCGCCGCCGGCGCCGCGCCGGTGAAGGCGGCCAGCTGCTCGGCGTAGGGGCCCAGGATGGTGGCCGTGAGCACCAGCCCGATCACCGCCGCCAGCGCCCAGGCGATCAGGCCCTGGGCGGTGTCGCGGAAGTGGGCCTCGTCGAGGTGGGCGCTGGGCCACGGGTGGCGCAGCCGGCCGGCAAGGTAGCCGCCGAGGCCGGCGGAGATCGCCTGCACGGCCACCGCGGCGGCGCCGGCCATCGGCGTGAAGCCGGCCAGC
>DASXEN010000078.1:0-9084 GCA_036490095.1 Caulobacteraceae bacterium | reverse complement strand
CCCCCAGCGCCGCCCGCCCAAGCGCCCGCCGCCCGATCAGGCTTCCTTGCGCCATCCGCCCGCCGCCCCCTGGCGCCAGTAGGACACCGTCGCCCCCGCCGCCCGAAACCCGCTCCAGCGTCCACGCGCCGTGGCCACCGCCGCCTCGTCGCGCCCGTCGAACATCAGCACGCACCGCTCGAACCCGGAGATGTCGCCCGGCTCGGCCCCGTCGATCAGGAACAGCGCATTGGCGCCGTTCGGGTTGTCCATCGCCGTGGTGATCAGCACCGGCTGCCGCTCGGCCAGCGGCTCGGCCGCCAGGCCGTGCGGCAGGAAGCTGTCGTCGCGGTAGCTCCAGAGCCAGCCGTCGAGGTGCTCGACCCGCTCCTGCGCCCCCACCCGCACCAGCGCCCGCCAGCCGCGCGCCAGCGTCTTCTCCAGCAGCTCCGGCAGCGCCTGGTCGAGGCTGCTGCGCTCCAGGTGGTAGAACCAGACGTCGCAGGGACTGTCCGCCATCGCGGCTCAGCCCTCGTACTTCGTCGCCAGGTGGTCGAGCAGCCGGACGCCGAAGCCGGTGGCGCCGCTGGGGATGGTCGGCACGGTCGAGTTCGGCTTCCAGGCGGTGCCGGCCATGTCGATGTGGGCCCACGGCAGGCCGTTGACGAACCGCTTGATGAACATGGCCGCGGTGATCGAGCCGCCCGCCCGCCCGCCGCTGATGTTCTTCACGTCGGCGGCGTGGCTGTCCATCAGCTTGTCGTACTGCGGCGGCAGCGGCATCCGCCACAGCGTGTCGCCGGTCGCCTCCGAGGCCGCCAGCAGGTTGGCCGCCAGCGACTCGTCGTTGCTGTAGACGCCGGCGAGGTCCTTGCCGAGCGCCACGACGATGGCGCCGGTGAGGGTGGCCAGGTCGATCATGAACTGCGGCTTGAAGCGGTCCTGGCAGTACCAGACGGCGTCGGCCAGCACGAGGCGGCCTTCGGCGTCGGTGTTGAGCACCTCGATGGTCTGGCCGGACATCGAGGTGACGATGTCGCCCGGCCGCTGGGCGTTACCGTCCGGCATGTTCTCCACCAGGCCGAGGATGCCGACGGCGTTGACCTTGGCCTTGCGCGACGCCAGCGCATACATGGCGCCCACCACCGCGCCGGAGCCGGCCATGTCGGTGATCATCTCCTCCATGCCCTCGGCGGGTTTGATGGAGATGCCGCCGGTGTCGAAGCAGACGCCCTTGCCGACGAAGGCGATCGGCGCCGCCGACCCGCCGCCCTTCCACTGGATCACCACCAGCTGGCTCTCGCGCGTGCTGCCCTGGCCGACGCCCAGCAGCGAGCCCATGCCGAGCGCGGTCATCTCCTTGACGCCCAGCACCTCCACCTCGAGGCCGAGCCTGGTCAGCTCGCCGACGCGGCGGGCGTATTCCTGCGGATAGAGGATGTTGGCCGGCTCGGAGACCAGGTCGCGGGTGAAGTTGATCGCGTCGGCGAGACCGTCCAGGGCGGCGAACGCCGCTTTCGCCGCGGCGGCGTCCGCCACGGCGACGGCGGCCGACGTCACCGAGGGCTTCTTCTCCGGCTTCTCGGTGGTGCGGTACTTGTCGAACCGGTAGGAGGCCAGGCGGATGCCGAGGGCCGCATGCGCCTGCCGCTCCGGCCCGGCGGGCGGCATCACCAGCAGCAGCGCCTCGCTGCCGCTGTCCTTGGCGGCGTTCCAGGCGTGCGCGCCGGCGCTCTCGGCCGCCCTGGCGTCGAAGGCGCCCTGCTTGCCCGCGCCGATCACCAGCACCCGGCCCGCTGGCGTGCCGGTCGGCGCGAGGATGCTCACCGTCTGGCCCGCCGCGCCGGTGAAGCGGCTGGCGCCCACCGCCCGCTTCAACGCCCCGCCCATCGCGCCGTCGATCGCTTCGGCGCCGGGCGAATACTCGCCGTCCTCGAACGCCAGCACCGCCAGCGCGGTGGTCTCGGACGGCCTGGTGTCGGCGGCGAGGAATTCGACGTTCATGGGAGACTCTCCGGCGGATGGCGGTCGCCCCGCATAGTCCAACCCGCGCTGGCCGCATAGCGGGGGACGTTAAGCCTCGGTCCGCGCCCTGGCGTAGGTGACGCTCGCCTGCGCGGCGATGCGCTCGGGCGATTCCGTCCACAGCCGCACGTCGCAGACGGCGTTGCGCCGCCCCAGCGACAGCAGTTCGGCGTCGGCGTGGATGTCGCCCGCCTTGGCGCCGCGCAGGAAGTTGATGGTCAGCGTGGTGGTGACGGCCATCAGCTCCGGGCCGACGTGGGCGAGGATCAGCACGTAGGCGGCGGTGTCGGCGACGCCCATCAGCGCCGGTCCGGCGACCAACTCGCCCGGCCGCAGCATCGACGGATGGAACGGCCGCAGCACGCTGGCGCGTCCGGGCGCCACGCTCAGCACCGGCCCCTGCCCGGCCTCCGAGCCGGCGAAGGCGCCCAGCATCAGCCGGTTCAGCTCGTCCACGCCCAGTTGGATCGTCCAGTTCGCCATCCGCGTCCTCCCCTCACCTTTGCGACGGCGACGACTTGGCCTTGGCAAGAGGCCTCCGCAAGCCTTTGGCCGGTCAAATGAAGTTCGGTTGACCCTGCCCGGCGGCCATGCTCCCGTTGTACCGCTCCGCGAACCCGGTCTATTGGCGAGCATCGCCGCCCACGGAGCCCCCGCCATGCCTGTCGCCAGCCTCGGCTCGATCGACGTCTACTACGAGCGCGCCGGCGCCGGCGCTCCGCTGCTGTTCATCTCCGGCACCGGCGGCGACCTGCGCGTGAAGCCCAACGTCTTCGACGGCCCGCTGGCCAGGGCGTTCGACCTCGTCGGCTACGACCAGCGTGGCCTCGGGCGCACCGGCAAGCCGGACCAGTCGTACGCGATGACCGACTACGCCGACGACGCGGCCGGCCTGATGGACGCGCTCGGCTGGGCCAGCGCCAAGGTGGTCGGCGTCTCGTTTGGCGGCATGGTCGCCCAGGAGCTGGCGCTGCGCCATCCCGGCAAGGTGGAGCGGCTGGCGCTGTGCTGCACCTCGCCCGGCGGCGCCGGCGGCGCCTCCTATCCGTTCCACGAGATCCAGCACCTGAAGGGCGAGGACCGCGCCCGCCACCTGATCCCCGTCAGCGACACCCGGCGCGACGCCGCCTGGGCCGCCGCCAATCCCGACACCTACGCCCAGTTCGTCGCCGCCGGCGCGTCCGACCCCTACGCCGGCGAGCCCGGCCGCGAGATGGGCGCGCGGCGGCAGCTGGAGGCCAGAGCCGCCCACGACACCTGGGACCGCCTGGGCGACATCGGCTGCCCGACCCTGATCGCCGCCGGCCGCTACGACGGCGTCGCCCTGCCGGCTGCGCAGGAGCGCATGGCCGGCCGCATCCCGGGCGCACAGCTGCAGTTCTTCGAGGGCGGCCACCTCTTCATCATCCAGGACCGCTCGGCCTGGCCGGCGATCATCGCCTTCCTGAACGGCTGACAGCCGACCGCGGCGGGACTAACACGCGGGCCTCAACCTGAGGGGTCTGGAATCAGATGAAGCGTTGGATGCTGGCGAGTGCGATGCTGCTCGCGCCGGGATTTGCCACGGCCGCGCCGCTGCTGGGCTTCACGCCCGCCGGGACCGACCGGGAGCGCGCGGTCGAGCAGCGGTTCGACGCCAACCTCTCGCCCGGCGCCATCGACGCGCGGCTGAGGATCCTCTCGGCCGCGCCCAACGAGGTCGGCTCGCCGCACGACAAGGCCAACGCCGAGTTCGTCCTGGACCAGCTGAAATCCTGGGGCTGGGACGCCCACATCGAGACCTTCCAGGTGCTCTATCCAACGCCGAAGCACGAAGCGCTGGAATTGCTCGGCCCGACGCCCTTCACCGCCACCCTCAACGAGCCGCCGATCCCCGGCGACGCCACCTCGGCGGTGCGTGCGAACGCCCTGCCGCCCTACCTGATCTACGGCGCCGACGGCGACGTCACCGGCGACCTCGTCTACGTCAACTACGGCAGTCCGGCCGACTACAAGGCGCTGGCCCGCCTCGGCGTCGACGTGCGCGGCAAAATCGTCATCGTCCGCTACGGCCAGATCTGGCGCGGCCTGAAGGTCAAGCTCGCCGCCGAGCACGGGGCGATCGGCTGCCTGATCTATTCCGACCCCGCCGACGACGGCTATGGCCCCGGCGACACCTATCCGAAGGGCGCCTGGCGGCCCCACGAGGGGGTGCAGCGCGGCTCCATCCTCGACGTGCCGGTGCGCTCCGGCGACCCGCTGACCCCCGACGTGGGCGCGACGGCCGACGCGAAGCGGCTCTCTCCGGCCGAGAGCGGCGTGCTGATGAAGATCCCGGCGCTGCCGATCTCCTACGGCGACGCCCAGCCGTTCCTGGCGGCGCTGGGCGGCCAGGTGGCGCCGAAGTCGTGGCGCGGCGCGCTGCCGATCACCTACCACGCGGGGCCAGGTCCGGCCCGCGTCCACCTTTCCGTGCAGTCCGACTGGAACCTGAAGCCGCTCTACGACGTCATCGCCACGCTGCCCGGCGCCGAGCGGCCGGACGAGTGGGTGATCCGCGCCAACCACCGCGACGGCTGGGTGTTCGGCGCCTGGGACCCGCTGTCCGGCCAGAGCGAGATGCTGGAGGAGGCCCGCTCGATCGGCGAGCTGGCGAAGACCGGCTGGCGGCCACGCCGCACCATCGTCTACGCCAGCTGGGACGGCGAGGAGCCGGGCCTGCTGGGCTCGACCGAGTGGGCCGAGCAGCACGCCGCGGAGTTGCAGGCCAAGGGCTTGCTCTACGTCAACTCCGACTCCAACACCCGCGGCTTCGTCGAGGCCGGCGCCAGCTATTCGACCCAGCGGCTGATCGACGAGGCGGCGGCCGACGTGAAGGACCCCGAGACCGGGGCCAGCGCCCGCACCCGCGCCATGGCGGCGCTGCAGGTGGCGGGGCTGGCGGAGGGCGCGACCGAGGCGGCCAAGCGCATCGCCCGGGAAGCCGCCACCGGCCCCGACCTGCCGATCGGCTCGCTGGGCTCGGGCTCGGACTACACGCCGTTCGTGCAGCACCTGGGCGTCGCCTCGATCAACATCGAGTACGGCGGCGAGGGCGAACAGGGCGGCGTCTACCACTCGCAATACGACACCTACGAGCACTACGCCCGCTTCGGCGACCCGGGCATGCGCTACGGCGTGGCGCTGGCCGAGACCGCCGGGCGGATCGTGCTGCGCGCCGCCGACGCCGACGTCGCCCCCTTACGGTTCGGCGAGCTGGCGACCAACATCGCCGCGGACCTCGACGAGATCCACAAGCTGCTGGCGACCATGAAGGAGCGCACGCAGACCGTGGACCGGCTGCTGGACGCCGGCGCCTTCACCCTGGCCGCCGATCCCACCAAGGCCAGCGCGCCGCCGCCGCAGGAGGACGCCGTGCCGGCCATCGACCTGGCGCCGCTCGACGACGCGGTCGGCCGCCTGCACGCCAGCGCCGCCGCCTACGACGACGCCCTGGCCAGCTCCCCCGCCCTGCCGCCGGCCACCGCGGCGCGCCTCGACAAGGCCCTGA
This sequence comes from Caulobacteraceae bacterium, assembly GCA_036490095.1. Classification (GTDB taxonomy): domain Bacteria; phylum Pseudomonadota; class Alphaproteobacteria; order Caulobacterales; family Caulobacteraceae; genus Acaudatibacter. Next base: position 3,551 of record DASXEN010000078.1, on the reverse strand, counting down.
TCGGCGTCGAGCACGCCCTCACCGACCCGCGCGGCCTGCCGGGCCGTCCCTGGTACCGGCACCTGATCTACGCCCCCGGCATGCTCACCGGCTACGGCGCCAAGACCCTGCCCGGCGTGCGCGAGGCGATCGAGGGCCGCCGCTGGGCCGAGGCGCAGGCCTACGTCGCCCGCACCGCCGCCGCCATCGACGCGGCCCGGGCGCAGATCGAGGCGGCGACGGCGATCATCAGGGGCGGTTAGTATTTTGAGGCGAGCCCTCGCAATAGGCATGGCCGGGGGCGGCGGCGCTTCGCTTTGCGGACTCGCGTTGCTCGCCTTGCATCTGGCCAGACACTCCGGCGAGCGAGAATGGCGCATCTGGAACCTGATGCGATGGCTCGGCCTTGGCCTGCCTGTGCCGACCAATCCGTGGCTTTTCACGCCAACCCTGGCGTTTCTGAACTGTCCGCTCTGGCTGATGCTCAGTGTTCTGGGAGTGATGATTGCCGCCGCTTGTTGGTTAGTGCGCGCCATCGGCTAGCGTCGCTGGCGCAGCGTGGCGGCGCGGCCTATCCAGGGCCATGGCGCGTCGCCCCAGATCAGAACGGCCGAGGGCCGAGCGGCCCGTCCGCGAGAAGCGCGGCCGCGGCGTGGGGCGCCGCGAGGCCGGCAGCTTCCCGCCCGTGGGCGTCGCCGACGTCGTCGAGCGGGACGCGGATGGGGACCTGTTCGTGCGGCCGGCCAAGGCCGAGGAAGGCGAGCCGCTGGCCCGGCTCGCCCCGGACAGCCGCGAGGCCGCCGCTGGGGCGCCGGGGCTGGGCGACCGGCTGCTGGTGCGCTTCGAGACGCTGGAGGGCGGCGAGGTCGAGGCGCGGCTGATCAAGCGGCTGGGGCAGAGCGCCCACCGCATCCTCGGCGTGGTGCGCAAGGCGCGCCGCGAGGTGCGCATCGAACCGGTCGACCGGCGCTCCAAGGAGAGCCTGCTGATCCCCGAGATCGAGGGGCGCGACCTCAAGGACGGCGACCTGGTGCTGGCCCAGGTCGGCGGCAATGCCGAGCGCCGCTACGGCCCCAAGCGCGGCAAGGTGCTGGAGGTGGTCGGCCGCGAGGACGACCCGCGCGCCGCCTCGCTGATCGCCATCCACGCCCACGGCATACCCACCGGCTTCTCGCCCGAAGCCGAGGCGGAGGCGGAGGCCGCCGAGCCGCCCACCCTCGCCGGCCGCACCGACCTGCGCGAGCTGCCGCTGGTCACCATCGACCCGCCGGACGCCCGCGACCACGACGACGCCGTCTTCGCCGAGCCGGACGACGATGCGCGCAATCCCGGCGGCTGGATCGTCTGGGTCGCCATCGCCGACGTCGCCGCCTACGTCCGCCCCGGCTCGGCGCTGGACGCGGAGGCGCGCGAGAAGGGCAACAGCGTCTACTTCCCCGACCGGGTCGAACCGATGCTGCCGGAGCGGCTCTCCGCCGGGCTGTGCTCGCTGCGCGAGGGCGAGGCGCGCGCCTGCCTGGCGGTGCGGATGGTGTTCGACGCCGGGGGCAGGAAGCGCAGCCACCGCTTCCACCGCGGCCTGATGCGCTCGGCCGCCAAGCTCTCCTACGAAGAGGCGCAGGCCGCGGTCGACGGCCGGCCGGACGACCGCGCCGGCCCGCTGATGCCGCGGGTGCTGAAGCCGCTCTACGAGGCGTATGCGGTGCTGAAGCTCGGCCGCGACGCCCGCGCGCCGCTGGAGATCGAATCGTCCGAGCGCCGCATCCGCTTCGGCGCCGACGGCCGGATCGCCGCGATCACGCCCAGGGCCGCCCTGCCGGCGCACAAGCTGATCGAAGAGTTCATGATCCAGGCCAACGTCTGCGCCGCCGAGACGCTGGAGCAGCGCCGCACGCCGCTGATCTACCGCGTCCACGATGCGCCCAGCGACGCGAAGATCCAGAGCCTGGTCGACTTCCTCGACACGCTTGGCCTCCCCTGGAGCAAGGGGCAGCCGGCGACCACCGCCCGCTTCGACCGGCTGCTGGCCGACACCCGCGAGGGGCCGCACGCGGACATCGTCAACGAGGTGGTGCTGCGCACCCAGATGCAGGCGATCTACGACACCGACAACATCGGCCACTTCGGCCTGAACCTCGCCCGCTACGCCCACTTCACCTCGCCGATCCGCCGCTACGCCGACCTGATCGTCCACCGCGCGCTGATCCGCGCGCTCGGCCTCGGCGACGACGGCCTCTCCGACACCGACATCGCCCGAATGAAAGCCACGGCCGAGCAGATCACCCTGGCCGAGCGCCGGGCCATGGCCGCCGAGCGCGACGCCACCGACCGCTATGTGGCCGCCTTCCTGGCCGACCGCGTCGGGGCCGAGTTCACCGGCCGCATCACCGGCGTCACCCGCTTCGGCCTGTTCGTGCGGCTGGACGAGACCGGCGCCGACGGCCTCGCGCCGATCTCCAGCCTCGGCGGCGAGTATTTCCATCACGACGAGCGCGCCCACGCCCTGATCGGCGAGCGCTCCGGCGCGGTCTGGCGGCTCGGCCGCGAAGTCGAGGTGCGGCTGAAGGAGGCGACCCCGATCACCGGCGGCCTGCTGTTCGAGATGCTGAGCGATCCGGAGTCGGGCGGGGCGGCGCCCGGACGCGCCCGCCCGCCGCCGAAGCGGCCTGTCCGCTATCCCCGCGGCCGACGGCGCTGAATGTATCCCTCCCCCCCAACTCTGCGGTGGGGAGAGGGATACCGATCGCGCGGGATACTGGTTGCGGCCCCGCCCGGCGCGGGCCAATGTCGGGCCATGACCGAACAAGCGTTTAAAACTCCGCATCCCGACACCCCCCGCATGCCTCCGCGCCAGGGCCGCGCCGTGCGGCCCCGCGACGCCGCCACCCTGATCGTGCTGCGCCGCGACGGACCCAAGCCGCGGGTGCTGATGGGCCGGCGCCACGGCGGCCACGACTTCATGCCCGACAAGTGGGTGTTTCCCGGCGGGCGCATCGATCCCAGCGACTTCCGCGCCCCGGTGGCCGCCGAGCTGCGCCCCGAGGTGGCCGAGAAGCTCTACCGCACCGGGCCGGCCAGGCGGTCGCGGGCGCTGGCGCTGTCGGCCATCCGCGAGACCTTCGAGGAGACCGGGCTGCTGCTGGCCAAGCCCGGCCAGCACCGGCCCATCGCCGGCCCCTGGCGGCTGTTCCTGGAGCAGGGCGCCCTGCCCGACCTGTCGGCGCTCGACTTCATCGCCCGCGCCGTCACCCCGCCGATGGTGCCCAAGCGCTACGACGCCCGCTTCTTCATGGCCGACGCCGAGAGCCTGATCAGCCTCGACCGCCAGGCCGACTGCGGCGAGCTGGACGAGATCGCCTGGTTCGACCTCGACGAGGCGCTGTCGCTCGACCTGCCGACCGTCACCGGCTTCGTGCTGAAGGAGATCCCGCTGCGCCTGCTCGACTCCACCCGCGTGATCCCCGACTGGCGCATGCGCCGCGGCAAGCGCGGGATGACGGCGGCATAGCTCGGCCAAGGTTCGATCCCCTCACCCTCCCAAGCTCCGCTTGGGCCCCTCCCTCTCCCGATGG
>DASXEN010000039.1:0-6333 GCA_036490095.1 Caulobacteraceae bacterium | reverse complement strand
CAGCTACGGCATGGTGGAGATGAACGCGCCGGAGATGACGGCGATCGTCGACATCTCGCTGCAGAACCTGGAGGACTCGGGTTTCGACCTGGCCGCCGAGGTGCAGGGCGAGGGCGAGCTGCAGTTCGCGGTCGCCGAGGGCCTCGAAGTGGTGTCGGGCACGGGCGTCGACCAGTGCGAGGGCATCCTCGTCAACGCCGACATCGCCACCGACACCTCCAGCGGGATCGGCGGCGGCAGCGCCACCGACCTGACCACGGGCGATGCGGTGCTGCAGCTCAGCTACAACCTCAAGGCCGGCTACGCCAAGAACGGCACCTGGGTGATGAACCGCAAGACCCTCGGCAAGATCCGCATGCTGAAGGACGGCCTCGGCCAGTACATCTGGCAACCCGGCCTGCAGTTCGGCCTGCCGAACGCCATCGACGGCGCGCCCTATGCGGACATGCCCGACATGCCGGACGTCGCCGCCGGGGCCTTCCCGATCGCCTTCGGCGACTTCATGCGCGGCTACTCGCTGCTCGACCGGATCGCCATGACCCTGCTGCGCGATCCGTTCACCCAGGCCGGCAACGGCGCCATCCGCTTCTGGATGCGCCGGCGCATCGGCGGCCGCGTGACCCTGGCCGAGGCGATCCGCAAGCTCGAGATCGCCTAGCGGCGGCTCTCCGCAGCTGACGTCCCAACGGGCCCGCCGGCGACGACGCCGCGCGGGCCCGTCCCCTTTCCACCTGCCTGACCCCGAAGGGAGACCGCCGCCATGGCGTCCCGCGACCTGTTCAACAACATCAACCCGAAGCTGGCCATCGCGCCGGCCGCGGCCGCCACGGACAACACCCCGTGGGTGTCGGCCATCCTCGACACCGAGGGCTACGAGAGCGCCACCCTGGTGATCGTCACCGGCTCGCTCGCCGACGCCGACGCCACCTTCACGGTGCTGTTCGAGGATGGCGCCCAGGCCAACCTCAGCGACCACGCCGAGGTGGCGACGAGCCTGCAGCTCGGCTCCGAGGCGGCGGCGTCGTTCAACTTCGGCAACGACAGCCAGTGCTTCAAGATCGGCTACCACGGCGGCAAACGCTACCTGCGGGCGACGATCACGCCGGCCAACAACGCCGGGAACGCCTTCGTGGCGGCGATCTGGGTCCTCGGCCACCCGCACCACGCGCCGACGGCCAACCCCCCGAACTGACGGCCGCGGCCGCGCGCCCTTTTTGCTGGGGCGGCCCGGCCCTGACGCCAGACGCGGGCGCGGCGGACATCCCCAGCCGCGCCCGCGTGCCGTCTTCCCCTCCCACCTCAAGCCGGAGCGCGCACGCCCCATGCTGAAGAAGATCCTCCCCGCCCTGGCGCTCGCCCTGGCGATCGGCGGCGTCGCGCTCGCGGCGAACGTCCTGAACTACACGGCCCCGGGCGGCAGCGCCTGGCACGTCGGCGGCCAGCTGGTCTACGACGCCGGCGGCTCGATGAGCGCCGACAAGGGCGCCGCCACCGCCAACTCCGCCGGCAGCTACGCCGTCACCATCAACAAGATGGCCGGCGTCGTCACCACGGACAGCCTCTCCACGGCCGCCGGCGCCTCGCAGGCGATCACCATCACCGACAGCCAGGTCACCGCCAGCTCGCTGGTGCTGGTCAGCCGGGTGGGCGGCACCGACACCGCCGGCACGCCGATCCTGAAGGCGGTCCCGGGCGCCGGGACCATCACCCTCACCGTCGCCAACAACCACGCCTCGGCCGCCTTCAACGGCACGTTCGTGGTCGATTTCCTGGTCGGCTGACGCGGCCGACCTGACGCGAGCGCGCCCGTCGGCGCCCTCGAACACCCAAGGAGACCCCATGAAGGTCAAGCTGCTGAAGCCGCTGCGCTACGCGCGCGACGGCGTGACGATCGTCGACTACGAGGCGGGTGCGGAGCCCGACGTTCACGCGCGCCACCGCCAGGGCCTCGTCGACGGCGGTTACATCGCCGGCGAAAAGGCTGCGCCGGCCAAGCCGCCGGAAGCCGATGCCGGCAAGCCCGCGCAGGACGGCAAGCCCGAAGGCGACGGCGAGACCGGGCAAGACGGCAAGCCCGCCAAGGGCGCGGCGAAGGCCTGATGATCCGGCGGCTCGGGTTCCCCGGCGCGTTCACGCTCGAGGGCCACCTCACCGGCGTGTTGCTGCCGCGCTGCGCCGCCTGCGACGCGCCGCATCCGGCCGCCAGCGGCGTGGGCGGCGACGCCTGCCCCAGCTGCGGCGCGCCGGCCGCGCGGCCGCGCACCTTCCACTCCGGACCGGCCAGCTGGTCGGTGACCGGCCTCGGCCGGCGCGCCTGGCTCGCCGCCGGCCGCGCCCTCCTCGCCCTCGGCGCCCGGCTGCGGGCGCTGGCGTCCAGACTCTAGGGACCTCCACATGACGACTGCGATCGCGATCGGCCGGCCGGCCGCCCCGGGGCTCTCTGGGGGCGTGGCGGGCAGCCTGCTCGGCGCCCTCGGCCTGCGCGGCCTGGTCAGGGGCGGCCTCATCATGATGGCCACCGCCTTCTGCAACGGCGGCGCCGGCATCATCACCAACCGGGTGATCCAGGCCGGCACGCAGCCGAAGTGGCTGGGCTGGGGCACCGGCACGAACGCCGCGGCGGTGACCGATGCCGCGCTGCAGACCGAGGCCGCGCCGACGACCGGCGGCGGCCGCACGGCGGCCACCGAGAGCCGCACCACGGTCACCAACGCCAACGACAACCTGCAATACCAGGGCGCCATCATCGCCACCGCCGGCCTCTCGATCACCGAGGCTGGCGCGTTCGACGCCGCCACGGCCGGCAACCTGCTGCTGCGCTCGGTGTTCGGCGTCGTCACGGTGGCGATCAACGACGCCGTGCAGCTCACCTTCGGCCTGAAGTTCGTCCCCAGCGTCACCTGACGCCGGCGGCCGCCAGCCGACCACCACCATCCCTACGCCGGAGGCCTCGGGGCCCATGCTGATCCGCTACACGGTCCATTCGTGCGTGAAGCACCTCGTCGAAGTCCCCGTGCCCTACCGCGGCCGCACGGTCATGGCGCGGGTCGACGGCGTCGTCGTCGAGCTGGTCAGCGAGGACGGGGCGCACGGCCACACCTTCCGGCTGATGGCCGAGGAGCTCGAGGCCGGCGACCTGGCCTTCCTGGTCCCGGGCCAGTCGGTCGCCGTGGGCATCGTCTGCGGCGATCCGCCGGAGCAGCTGCAGGGCGTCTTCTCGCCGGTCACCGAGGCGCCGGCCCAGCCGGCCGAATAGCCGGCCGCCGCCATGTCGATCGCGGGCAAGCTCACCGAGTGGTCGCCCGACCACTGCGGCTGCCTGGTGCTGTTCGACGCCGAGGCCGACGACGTGGTGGCCATCGCCCGGCGCTGCCGCCACCACGCCCAGGCCTCGCACCACGACGTGGCCGGCGAGAGCCGCGCCAAGAACGCCTGCGTCCAGGCGATCGCCGAGCGCCGCGGCGTCCTGCCGCAAACCGTCCCCTGGTCGCATGACGCGGACCGCCACGCCCACGCCTACGGGCCGGGCGGCGAGCACGCCTCCAGCCCGCCGCTGGCCAAGGCCGAGCACGCGCAGGCTATGGGGGCGCTGCACACGCTGATCCGGGAGTAAGCGCTTGGGCCAGGTCCTGGTTGTGTCCGGCAACAGCGCCGCCGTCGTCGGCGTGGCCGGCAATGCCGCCCTGCTCGGCTCGACCTCGGCGCGCCTCGGCAACAACGCCGCCGGCGCCGCGCTCGGCGCGCCGATGCCGGCGGCCGGAACCTTCAGCGGCCTCAGCGCCGCCAACGGCGCGGTGACCGGGACCTGGTCGCTGGCGTTCCGCAAGAACCTGGCGAACGGCGCCCAGTCGATCAGCAACGCCGCGGTGACCGACGCGGCCCACACCGACACCGTCGCCGCCGGCGACGTCGTGGACGGGCTCTGGGGCGGCGGCGGCGGCGGCCCGCAGCGCGTCACCATGGCGTTCCTGGGCGCGACCGGCCACTGGGCGCTCTACGCCTCGGCGAACCAGTCGGCCGGCAACAGCGTCGCCGCCGGCGCGACCGTCTTCCCCTCCATCGCCGGCGGGCCCGGCGCCTCGGCGACCGAGACGACCGGCGTCCTGATCGGCGCGCCCGGGACCCTTTCCGGGATGTTCGTCGGCATCGCGGCCAACGCGGCGACCGCGACGTCGACCGCGGCCTCGCGGGGCAACGGCGTCACCGGCGCGCAGAGCGCCGCCATCGGCGCCGGGCTCACCGGGCGATTCCGCGACCCGTCCGGCCAGGACACGGTCGCCAAGGGCGACCTGGTCAACGGCATGCTGACCAACGGCGGCGGCGGCGCGCTCAGCATCCTGAGCTTCGGCTTCGGCTTCCTCTGCAGCGGCCCGGCCGCCAACGACCACTGGGTGTCGCTCAGCGCGACGTCGTCGACGCCGATCTTCCTGCCGCTGGCCACCGGCTTCGCGGGCAGCTCGGCCACCGAGGCGCCGCAACAGGTCGCCTTCGGCTTCAGCGCCACGCTGTCGCTGGCCTCGATCTCGGTCACCGCCAATTCCTGCACGGGAACCTCGACTTACGCCACGCGCCGCAACGGCGCCGCCGGCGGCCAGTCGGCCGCCATCGGCGCCGGCCTGAGCGGCTGGTTCCGCGACCCGTCCGGCCAGGACATCCTGGCGCCCACCGATCTCACCGCCGGGCTGGTGACGCCGAACGCCGGCAGCCTGACGATCAACCTGACGGGCATCACCTCGTCGCCCTTCTTCACCGTGTCGGCGCAGGCGCAGACCGCGCCGGCCGGCTCGATCGCCCGCGGCCGCGCGCTACAGGGAGCCGCACAGGCGGCCGCGGCGCTCGCAAGGTCCACGGGCAAGGCTTTGGCCGCCGCGGCCGTTCAGACCGCCTCCCTGGCCCGGCAGACGGCCAAAAACCTCACCGACCCCGGATTTCCCGGCGCGGCGCTGTCGCTGCGGCCACTGAACGCCTCCCTCTCCTCGATGGAGGGCCTGGCGATCGCCTGGCCCTATCTCTACGTCACCGCCCACGCCAGCCAGATCGCGGCCAAGATCGACCTGCGGCTCTACCCGGATCCGTCGTCGCTGGTCAGCACCCTGGACCTGACCGGCTTCGGCAACCCGTTCGCGCTCGGCTCGCTGATCGTCGGCGCCCGCTGGCTCTACATCTTCCCGCACAGCTCCAGCGGCCTCGCCAAGCTGCTGGTGTTCCAGATCGACCTCACCCTGTGGGACCAGGGCCCCGAGGCGGCGGTCACCGTCCTCGACCTGTCGACCATCCTGCCGAGCGACCCGCGCGGCGCCGACCTGGCCGCGGCCTGCTCCGGCGGCTGCACGGACGGCGAGTGGCTCTACCTTTCAGCCGGCGGCGGCGCGAAGAACAAGGCGCTCGGCATCCCCAGCCTGATCCGGATCGGGACCGGGGCCAACTTCATCGCCTCGAGCGTCTCGATGCTCGACATGAGCAGCCTCGCCGACCCGGCCATCGGCAAGGCGTCGACCGGCGTCGGCCAGCCGGTCTACGACGCCGCCAGCAACGCCGTCTTCGCCGTCATCAACTACGGCGACGCCGCCAAGCTGGTTCAGTCCAGCGGTCTGGTGCGCGTCGACGCAGGGAACCTGACGCTTGGCGGCGTCATCCAGAGCACGCCGGTCAATTCCGTTCAGGAGGCCTTCGCGGTCGCCGGGGCCTCGGTGTTCGCGGCGCCGGGCATCGTCATCGGCACCCTCACCGGCGCCGGCGGCCCGCTGATCCAGTACGACGCAGCCACCCTGGCCCAGACCGCGAGCTTCGACCTCATCGGCGCCTACGGCCAGGGCGCGAACACCGAGCCGGTCTGCTGCTGCTTCGACGGCGATCGCCGCATCTACGTGGCGCCCAACAGCGGCACGGCCTGCCTGGTGATCGACGTCCTCAACCCGGGCAAGGCCGAGCTGTTCGACTTCACCGCCATCGATCCGGCGACGACCGGCGGCTACAACGTGATCCTCCCGGACCCCGACAACCTGTGGGCCTACGCGCTGCCGTTCGCGGCCGCGCCGAGCGGGCCGGCGGCGACGCTGCTGCGCTTCCGCATGCGCCAGCCCACCGACAGCTTCGGGGCCGCCGCGCCGGCGCCGTCCCTCTCGCGGCGAACGGGCAAGGCCGCCGCCGCGGCCGCTGCCGCCGCCGCGACGCTGCTGCGCGGGCCGTTCCTGCAGGCGCTGAGCGCGCCGGCGGCGGCGCTGCAGCGCGGCCGCGCCCTGCAGGCCCAGGCGCCCGCGACCGGGTCGATCGTCAAGCGCACGTCGCTGGCGCTGAACGTGCTGGCCGCGGCGGCCGGCACGGTCGCGGCGC
>DASXEN010000181.1:0-4680 GCA_036490095.1 Caulobacteraceae bacterium | reverse complement strand
CACGCATGCCGCAAACGCCCGGCCAGGTAGCCGCCGATGCCGGCCGAGATCACCTGGATGGCGATCGCGCCCCCGCCGACTTTCGGCGTGAAATCCATCAGCGATTGCCGGCTCGCCAGGCCGCCGGCCGCCACGTCGTAGCCGAAGCCCGCCGCCAGCAGCGTCAGGAAGATCGACGTGGCGACGGCGACGAAGGCCCCGGCGATGATCGCCGACCAGGAGAGGGCGGGCTCGAAACGCAGTTCTTGCGCCATGGCTTGGCCTCCCGCTGATCAGAAGTGGTGGGTGCAGAGGGCGAGCAGCAGGATGATCGGGAGCGGTATCCCGAGCAGATAGAGCAGAATCGAGCGCATGTTGTTGTTCCTCCCCAGCCAAGGGCGTTGGTGGGTACTGCAATGCGCCGCGGACGACTTGGTTGCGGCCGGCCTCGCCTTGCGGGGTGGGCCAGGATGCGCGTCTGGGGGACGGTGGAGCGCGCCGCGGTTGCCAGCGTCACGATCCCCTGGCATTCGCCGCGATCGAGGGGGCCTCAAGGTGGCGCTTTTCAACCACAGACGGCGGCTGGCGCGGCTCGCCTGGGGCGCGGCCCTGGCGCTGGCGGTGGCCGGCGCGGCGCGGTCAGGGCCCGACGCGAGCGGCGTCGCGCCGCTGACCGTCGACGGCCAGCGCCAGCCCGCGGCCCCGCTGTTGACGCAGCCGGTGGCGGCGACGGCGCAGACCATCACCGTCATCCCCGCCGAGGTGATCGAGCTCAGCGCCGTCACCGAGCTGCGCGACGTGCTGCGGTTCGATCCCAGCGTCAGCGCCCACGCCGACGAGGACTCCGGCCAGGGCGACAACGTGCAGATCCGCGGCTTCTCGGCCCGCTTCGACGTCTATCGCGACGGCCAGCTCGACCTCGGCCAATACTACCGCGACCCCTTCGACCTGGCGGCGGTGGAGGTGCTGACCGGCCCGTCGTCGGTGGCGTTCGGCCGCGGGTCGACCGGCGGGGTGATCGACGACATCGCCAAGGCGCCGACGCCGCAGGCCCTGGACGCCGCGGCGCTCAGCTTCGGGACCGACCACCTGGCGCGCCTCACCGCCGACGTGGACGCGCCGCTGGGACCGGGCGCGGCCTTCCGCATCAACGGCATGGGGACCACGACCGGCGTCGCCGGCCGCGACGTCGCCCGCTACCGGCGCGCCGCCGTCTCGCCGGCGCTGGCGCTGGGCCTCGGCGGGGCGACCGAGCTCAGCCTTTCGTGGCTGCACCAGACCCAGTGGGACCGGCCGGACTATGGCGTGCCGTGGATCGACATCGGCGTCCCGGGCCGCGACGTCAGCCATCCGGCGGCCGTACCGTGGCATGACTTCTACGGCTTCAAGGACGACTATTCGCACACCGACGCGGACGTCGGCACGGCGCGGCTCACCCACGACCTCGGCGGCGGCTGGACGCTGACCAACCAGCTGCGCGCCGCCGCCTACGCGCGCAGCTACCGCATCGCCGAGCCGACCATCGCCCCGATCGTTGCGCCGGGCACGCCGCTCGCCGCGCTGGCGGTGGCGCGCACCGAGCGCGGCGGCCATTCCAGCGAAAGCCTGGTCGAGGACGACCTCGATGCGACGGGCGAGGTCTCGACCTTCGGCGTGACCCACACCCTGGTGGTGGGCGCCGCGCTCGGCCGGCAGACCTCGGACCCGACCACGCTCAGCTTTTCCGGCGTGCCCGGAACCCGCCTCGTCGACCCCGACGAGGACCAGGCCTTCAGCGGCGTCGCCAAGCCGAAGACCGTGGTCCGATTCAGCGCCGACACCGCGGCGGCCTATGCGGGCGACACGGCGCAGCTCGCACCGGCCTGGCAGCTGGACCTCGGCGCCCGCGTCGACCGCTTCGCCGCCCGCTTCAGCAACGCCGTGCCCGCCCCGGCCGCGTTCGACCACACCGACGTCGCGGCTACCTGGCGCGCGGCGCTGGTCTGGCGCCCGGCGCCGAGCGTGCACGCCTACCTGATGGCCGGAACCTCGTTCGATCCCTCGGCCGAGGGGCTGTCGCTGAGCGCCTCCACCGCCGACCTCGCCCCGGAGACCACCCGCACGCTCGAGACGGGCGTGAAGTGGCAGGCGGCGCCGGCGCTGCTGGTCACCGGGGCGCTCTTCCGCACCACCATGTTCAACGCCCGCGAGCCCTCGCCGACCGACCCGACCCTGCAGATCCTGGCGGGCACGGAGCGCGTGCAGGGGCTGGAGCTGGCGGCGCAGGGGCGGGTGACGGCGCGCTGGCTGGTGCTGGGCGGCTACACCTTCCTGGACGCCAGGGTGGTCGCCTCGCCCGACGACGACAGCGGCCAGCCGCTGCAGGACGCGCCCCGGCACAACCTGCGCCTCTTCACCGCCTACGACGTCGGCGGCCGCTGGACCGTCGGCGGCGGCCTTGGCTACCAGTCCAGCCGCGTCCCCGCATCGGTCCCGGACGCCAACGGCTTTCGCCAGCAGGTTCCCGGCTACTGGACCGCCTCCGCCCTGCTCCGCTACCGCCTCGGCCCGCACCTGCAGCTGCAGCTGAACGCCGACAATCTTTTCGACGCCCACTACTACGACGGCCTCGACGACAACCACGTCAACGTCGGCGCCGGCCGCTCCATCCACCTGACCATCGCGGCTGAGCGGTAGGAAAGTAGGGATACACACGCTTTTTGATCGAGATGTCCTTCTCCCCTTGCTGCGGGAGAAGGAGCCACGAGCCGGATCCGATCAACAACCGCCCTAACCGCGCAGCCGTTCGGCGGCCCAGGCGAACATCGGGCCGTCGCTGCAGACGTAGTTCTCGCAGACGCGGCCGTCGGGGGTCAGGCGCAGGCGGTCGATGCCGTGGCAGGCGAAGCGGGCGCCGTCGGGGCCGGTTCCGGTCGCGGTCCAGCGCACGAAGTGCAGGTCGCCGGCGACGGCGTGGTCGGGGGCGGTCAGCGAGAGGTCGGGGCAGGCCGCCTGCAACGCGCGGATCACGCCGACGTAGGGGACGGCCCCGCGGACGATGCCGATCGGGCGCGGCCAGTAGCCGACGATGGCGTCGGTGCAGACTTCGCCGACGCGCTCGATCAGCGCCGGGTCGGGCCTGGCCCAGAAGGCGCGGAATCCCTCGATCGACCACGCACGGGTGAGGACGGCTGGCTTGGACATGGCTTGGCTCCTGCGTTGAGTGCAGGGGCAGGCTTAGGCCGCGGCGGTGCGCGCGGCGATTACGCGCCAGGTAACCGCGCGGCTCAGATGCGGAAGGCCAGCGAGCAGTTGAGCCCGCCGAAGGCGAAGGCGTTGACCAGCAGCGACTTCGACGCGATCGGCCGCGCGGCGCCCAGCACCAGGTCGAGCCCGGCGCAGTCCTCGTCCTCGCCCAGGTAGCCGAGGATCGGCGGCGCGAGGCCCAGCGTCAGGCCCTGCAGGGCGATCACCGCCTGCACCGCCGGCGAGGCGCCGATCACGTGGCCGTGCGAGCTCTTGGTGGCGATCACCGGATGGGCGGACGCCCGCTCGCCGAACAGCTCGCGGATCGCCGCCGCCTCGTTCTTGTCGTTGAGCGGGGTGCCGGTGCCGTGGGCCGAGATCAGCACCGACTCGTCGGCGAAGAAGCCGCCGGCCTCGCAGGCCTGGCGCATGCAGCCGAGCGCGCCCTCGAGGCTGGGCTGGGTCCAGTGGAAGGCGTCCGACGTCATGCCGGCGCCGAGGTAGTAGGCCAGCGGCGTCGCCCCGCGCGCCGCCGCGTGGCTCTCGCGCTCCAGCACCAGCGCCGCGCCGCCCTCGCCGATCGACATGCCGTCGCGGCCCTTGGAGAACGGCCGGCAGGTGGTCTCGCTCATCGCCTGCAGCCCTTCCCAGGAGCGCATGCCGCCCGGGCAGGCCATCGCCTCGCTGCCGCCGACCACGGCGAGGTCCGCCAGGCCCGCGGTGATCATCGCCGCCCCCTGGGCGATCGCGTGCGCCGCCGAGGCGCAGGCGCTGGAGGTGGCGAACACCGGGCCGGTGACGCCGAACTCGATGGCGATGGCGCTGACCGGCGCGCTGACCATCACCCGCGGAATGGTCAGCGGGTGCACCTTCTGCGCCCGCATGCCGAACAGCCGCTCGTAGCCCTTCTCAAGCGTCTGCAGGCCGCCGATGCCGTTGCCTATCACGCAGGCGCAGCGCGGCCCCAGCGGCTGGCCCAGCAGCCCGGCCTGCCCCAGCGCCTCGTGGGCGGCCTTCAGCGCGAACACGGCGACGGGGTCGAGCGAGCCGGCGATGCGGCGCCCGAACGCGGCCTCCAGCACGCCGACCGCGTCGCCCTTGACCATGGCGGCCGGATTGGTGCGCACGCCGGAGCCGTAGGGGCCGGAATCGAAGTCGGTGGGCTGGATGCCGTTGACCCCGTCGCGGGCGGCCAGCCAGTTCTCTTCGGCGGTGAGTCCCAGGGCGGAGACGGCGCCCAGGCCGGTGACGACGAGGCGGTCAGCCATACGCTTTGAACTCACGCGCCCTTGGCGTCGATCAGGGCTTCGATCTTCTGCAGCACCGTCGCCAGCGTGTCGGAGCGGTCGAAGGCGTCTTCGGCGATCTCGATGCCGTATTTCTCCTCGATGGCGAAGATGACGCTGACGAGGTCGACGGAATCCAGACCGATATCCTCCAGCTTGGCGGCTGGATCGAGCTTGGCCCGGTCCATCA
>DASXEN010000160.1:0-37064 GCA_036490095.1 Caulobacteraceae bacterium | reverse complement strand
AAAACGCTCTTGGCCAGGTCGATCCCAAATCTGATAGCTTGCATGGCGGACGGTCTCCTCTCTGCTGGGTCCACTCACGGCCAGCATGGCACATCGATGCCGTCGGGGGGCCGTCCACCCATCATCCCGGAGAGCCCGCCGCCAGGCGGGACTCATCCGGGATCTGCTTCCCCCGCAGGCGCCGAGGAGATCCCGGATGACTCCGCTGCGCGGGTCTCCGGGATGACATGGGAGGGGGTGAGAGGGCTCGGTTCGTTCGTGAGGTTGGTGTTGTTCGTGGACGAAAGTAGGCGGGCGACGCCGCCGCGCGCTGGCCGGAGAGGCATGAAATTGCCGGTCTCGCCGCGCCCACGTCCGCGAATACGGAGAATCTACGGAGTCCGCTGAGCGATTGCGGTGGAATTTGCCGCGGCGCGCGATGGCGCTTCACACGATCTGGACGTATCGTACGCACCGTACTATAGCTCTCGCGACGCCAGGGAGGGCGACGATGATGAAAGCCAGGCACTATCGGGGACTTGGGGTCGCCGCCGCGTTGGCCTGCGCGGCCCTGGCGGCGCCGGCCGTCGCGGGCGCGCCCTGGCCGACGCCGGGGGCGGCGGGCGCGCAGGGCTATCGCTACGAGGTGCTGGAGCACCACGCCGGCGGCGCCGACGGCGGCACGCGGATGGACTTCCGCCTTGCGTCCGACGGCAAGGGCGGCCTGGTCGCCGACATCGCCAGGGTCTGGGCGCTGCACGGCGGCGACTGGACGCCGGTGACGCTGGACGCGGACTGCCTGGCCAGGCTGCACGCCCGCCCCGGCGAGGTCGCCGAGCTGACGCTGCTGCCGATGACGCCGGAAAGCGCGCACCTGGGCGAGGCCTTCATGTCCACCTGCGCGCCGGACGAGGTGTTCACGCCGGTCACCGACATCCTCAACATCTCGCTCATCGTCACCTCCGGCCGCTTCCACGCCGAGACCCTGACTCGCGTCGGGCAGACCGAGACCATCGAGGGCTTCTCGACCCGCTTCGACCGCGGCGCGATGACCATGGCCGAGGCCTCCGACGGCGGCGAGGTGACGCTGGCCTCGCTGGACGACGGCGAGGCGGGCGTGGAGTGGAAGCCCAGCCCCTCCACCCTGCAGCTGACCCGCGGGACCGGCGCGGCGCAGGTCAACCTCGACGGCGGCGAGCACTTCGCCTTCCACGTCACCATCGACCGCCGCACCGGCCTGCTGGTGGGCGCCAAGTCGATCTACGACGACGTGGACTTCAACGCCTCAGGCCCCGGCATGCCCGCCGGCCCGCCGGTGAAGCTCGCCATCCAGCGCGAGGTCTCGATCGTGCGGACGGCGGAGTGAGGTCCTTCTCCCCTTGCCGCGAAGACTGTGCGTGGTTCGAGACGCGCTCTCGCGAGCGCTCCTCACCATGACGAATTCTGGCGCGGCCCACCCGTCTTCGTCATCCTGAGGAGACCGCGCCAGCGGTCATCTCGAAGGACGCAGGGCCTCTTTGCCATCGCGCTACGGCCGGAACCCCAGCGGCCGCGGCCCTAGCCGGGCCGGTTGGGTGAGCTGGCGCCAGGCGGGTTTCAGCCAGTCGCAGACCCAGCGGCGGGTGTCGCGCGGGTCGATCATCTCTTCCATGTTGAAGCGGTTCAGCGGGCCGATCGGGCCGCGGGCGCTCTCAATGCGGGCGTTGATCTCGGCGCGCAGGGCGGCGGGGTCGGCGGCCTCGGCGAGCTGGCGCTTGTAGGCGGCCTCGATGCCGCCCTCGGGCGGGATGCCGCCGACGTCGGCGGCCGGCCAGACCACCCGGGCATGCACGCCGGAGCGCGGGGTCGCGAAGTTGTTGCCGGCGACGCCGAACGAGCGGCGCATGATCACCGTGAAGATCGGCACGGTGGCCTGGGCCGAGGCGATCATCCACTCGCCGCCCTTGCGGATGGTGCCGGCCATCTCGTGCTCCAGGCCGACCGCGAAGCCGGGATTGTCGACCAGGTTGAGGATCGGCAGGTGGAAGACGTCGCAGAGGTCGAGGTGGCGGCGCAGCTTGTCGCAGCCGTCGGCGGTCAGCGCGCCGCCGTTCACGTGCCGGCTGTCGGAGGCGATCACCCCCATCGGATGGCCGTCGAAGCGCACCAGGCCGGCGATCTGGTCCGTGCCCCAGAGCGGGCCGATCTCGAAGAACGAGTCCTTGTCGGCCATCAGGCGGATGGCGCGGCGCATGTCGAAGGTGGTGGTGCGCTTGCGCGGGATCAGGGTGAAGAGCTCGTCCTCGCGGCGGTCGGCGGGATCGTCCGTGGGCGTCACCGGCGGCGCTTCGTACACGGACGACGGCAGGTAGGAGAGGAAACGCCGGGTCTGGTCGATCGCCTCCGCCTCGGTCTCCGCCAGGTTGTCGACCGAGCCGTTGCGGCAGTGGACGCGCCAGTCGCCGAGGTCTTCCTTGGTGATGTCGTAGCCCATGGCGTGGGAGACCACCGGCGGGCCGGCGACGAACAGCTGGGCGATGTCTCGCACCATCACCGAGAAGTGGCCGAGCACCGCCTTGGCCGCGCCGATGCCGACCACGCTGCCCAGCAGCACGTTGACCACCGGCACCGTGGCCAGCTGCTCGGCGAACATCGACGAGCCGAGGTGCCCCGGCAGGAAGGAGCCGCCGCCGCCGGAGACGCGCGGGCGCCCGGCGGTGATGGCGCCGGAGCTTTCCTTGGCGGCGCTGTCGCCGTCGGCCTGCTGGCGCGGCACCATCGCCGCCACCGAGCCGCCGCCGGACGAGCCGTCCAGCAGCCGGATCGACGGGCACTGCAGCTCCAGCGACAGGCGGTCGAGGTGGCCGCTCTTGCCGCCGATCGCGCCGTCGGCGTGGCCGCCGCGGGAGGTGAAGTCGTCGGCGCAGACCACCGCCGTGCGCCCGGCCACCTCACCCCAGCCCCCGACGTGGTTGGCCGGCGTGAAGTCGGCGATGCGGCCTTCGGCGTCATAGGAGGCGAAGCCGGCGACGCTGCCCACCTCGCGGAAACTGCCGGGATCGAGCAGCAGGTCGATGCGCTCGCGGCAGGTCAGCTTGCCGCGGCTGCGCTGGCGCACCACGCCGGGGTCGGCCGAGCCGGGGGCGAAGCGGGCGTGGGCGATGGCCTGCAGCGCCGCCACCTCGGCCATGGTCGGCGCCCAGCCGTCCTCGCCATGGGCGCGCACCGGACCCGCGCCCTCAGTGGGCGTGATGACGGCGACGATCTGGCCGGCCGCGACCGACGCGCCGATTTCGAGTTCGGCCAACTCGGAGATCACGCCGGCGCAGGGCGCGGTGACCGCGGTCTCCATCTTCATGGCGCTGACGACCAGCAAGGTGTCGCCGGCGGCGACGCTCTCGCCGCACCTGGCCGACAGCTCGACCACCGAGCCGGCCATCGGGCATTCGACGCCGGCCTCGCCGTCCGGCACGGCGAGCGAGGCGGCCGGGGTCAGGGCCGCCAGCACCGGGTTCCTGCCGCCGCCCAGCGCCGCGGCCTGCTGGCCGAAGAGGGCGTGGACCGGCGAAGCGGCGCCCTGGGCTTGCGCGGTCAAATCGGGATGCTCACCGAGCAGGCTGGTGCGCGCGTCGCCCGTGGCCAGCTCCGGCCGGGCGAGGATGGCGCGCAGCGAGGCGACGTTGGTTGGCAGGCCCTCGATCTGGAAGTCGGCGAGCGCCCGGGCGGTGCGCTCCAGCGCCGAGGCCAGCGAGCCGGACGAGTTGGAGTGGCCGATCACCTTGGCGAACATCGGGTCGAACTGCGGCGGCGGCGCCAGGCCCAGGTAGGCGCAGGAGTCGACCCGCACGCCCCGGCCGGACGGCTCGCGGTAGGCGGTGATGGTCCCGGCGCCGGCGGCGACCACGCGGGCCTGCACGGCGTAGCGGCGTGGGCTCGCGATGTCGGCCTGGCTGGCGAGGCCGAGGTCGGCCAGCGTCTCGCCGGCGGCGATGCGGAACTGCGCCTCGACCAGGTCGATGCCGATCACCTCCTCGGTGACGGTGTGCTCCACCTGGATGCGCGGATTGCACTCGATGAAGAAGTGCGCGCCCAGCGTCGGGGCGACCAGGAACTCGACGGTGCCGGCGTTGACGTAGTCCGCCGCCTTCGCCAGCCGCACCGCGTCGTCCAGGATGCGCTGGCGCAGGTCCGCATCGAGGCCGGCGGCTGGGGCGATCTCGACCAGCTTCTGGTGGCGCAGCTGCACCGAGCAGTCGCGCTCGAAGAGGTGGACGACGTTCCCCTCGCCGTCCGCCAGGATCTGCACCTCGATGTGGCGCGGACGCTCGATCAGCTTCTCGATGAAGAGGGCGCCGTCGCCGAACGCGGCCTCGGCTTCGCGGGCGGCGCTGGCGAAGGCGGCGGCCATCTCGGACGCGTCGCCGACCCTGCGCATGCCGCGCCCGCCGCCGCCCGCCGCGGCCTTCAGCATCACCGGATAGCCGAGCGCACCGGCGGCCTCACCCGCCGCGCCCGCATCGGCCAGCGCCGTCTCGCTGCCGGGGATAATCGGCACGCCCAGGCCCCGCGCCAGCTCCCGCGCCGCCACCTTGTCGCCGAACAGGGCCAGGGTCTCAGGCGCCGGCCCGATGAAGGTCAGCCCTTCGGCCAGGCAGCGGCGGGCGAGCTCGGCGTTCTCGGACAGGAAGCCGTAGCCCGGATGGACGCAGTCGCAGCTCGTCTCGCGCGCCGCCTCGATCAGCGCGTCGATGTCCAGGTAGGCCTTCACCGGATCGGCGCCGGCGCCGATGGCGCGGGTCTCGGTGGTGACCCGGGTGTGCAGCCCCAGCGCATCGGCCGGCGCGTGCACCGAGACGGTCTCGATCCCCAGCGCGTCAGCGGCGCGGGCGATGCGGATGGCGATCTCGCCGCGGTTGGCGATCAGGACACGCTTCAGCGCCAACCTAGGGCTCCTCAGGCTAGGGTCATCCCCGGCAGCTCGCCGCTGGCGCGCCACTCGGCGAGCAGCTCGAAGAAGCGCAACGGGCCGGCGCCGTACATGTCGGAGAAGAAGCCGGCGCGGTTATCGGCGGCGCCTTCGCTGTTGTAATAGCCGGGCGTGCACTCGGTGTAGAAGCGCTGGCCCATGCGGGCGAGGCTGCGCACCTCGTCGACGTAGGCCGCCTCGGCCTCGGCGGTCGGCTCGACCACCGCCGCGCCCCGCGCCTTCGCTTCGGCGACGATGTAGGCCACGTGGTTGGCCTGTTCGTTCAGCGCCTGCGGCACGCTGATGGTGATGGCGGTCTGGGTGAAGCCGAGGAAGAAGCAGTTGGGGAAGCCGTGGCTGGTGAGGCCGTGCAGCGTGCGCAGGCCCTCGCCCCAGTGGTCCGAGAGGGTGACGCCGCCGCGCCCGGCGATGTCGTAGCCGGCCCGGCGCGTGTAGCTGGTGCCGACCTCGAAGCCGGTGGCGAAGATCAGGCAATCGAGCTCGTAGTCGCGGCCGTTGGCCACCACGCCGGTCTGCGTCAGCCGCTCGACGCCCCGCCCCTCGGTGTCGACCAGATGCACGTTCGGCCGGTTGAAGGTCTGCAGGTATTCGTCGTGGAAGCAGGGCCGCTTGCAGAACTGGCGGTACCAGGGCTTCAGCCTGGCGGCGACCTCCGGGTCCTCGACAAGCTGGTCCACGCGGCTGCGGACCTGGTTCATCTTGCGGTAGTCGGCGATGGCCATCACCTCGCCGCGCTCGCTGCTGGAGAGCCGCCGGCCGAGCTTCTCGGCGATGTGCTTGGCGGCCGTGCCGGTGACGTTGCGGAAGATGTCGGTCCAGCCGTCGTGGACCAGGTCCTCGTCCTGGTCGCCGCCGGCCACCAGGATGTTGAAGTTGTCCTGGCGGCGGCGCTGCCAGCCGGGCGTCAGCGAGGCGATCCAGGCCGGATCGGTCTGCGCATTATTGCGCACGTCGACCGACGACGGCGTGCGCTGGAAGACGTAAAGCTCCTTGGCCCATTCGCCCAGGTGCGGCACGCACTGCACCGAGGTCGCCCCGGTGCCGATGATGCCGGCCCGCTTGTCCTTCAGCCCGGTGAGGCCGCCGCTGGAATCGCCGCCGGTATAGCCATAGTCCCAGCGGCTGGTGTGGAAGGTGTGGCCGGCGAAGTCGTGGATGCCGGGAATGCCGGGCAGCTTCGGCCGGCTGAGCGGCCTGCAAGCCATCGCCACATACTGGGCGGTGAAGCGGTCGCCGCGGTGGGTGGAGACGATCCAGCACTTGCCCGCCTCGTCCCATTCCAGGCCGGTGATGGCGGTCTGTAAGAGCGCGTCGTCGTAGAGCCGGTAGTGGCGGGCGATGGCGCGGCTGTGCTCGAGAATCTCCGGCGCGAACGAATACTTGTGCCTGGGGATGTAGCTCAGCTCTTCGAGCAGCGGCAGGTAGCAGTAGCTCTCCACGTCGCACATGGCGCCGGGGTAGCGGTTCCAGTACCAGGTGCCGCCGAAGTCGCCGGCGCTCTCCACCACCCGGATGCGCTCGACGCCGGCCTCGCGCAACCGAGCGCCCATCAAAAGGCCGCCGAAGCCGCCGCCGATCACCGCCACGTCGACGTGGTCGGACACCGGCTCGCGGGTGAAGCCCGGCTCGACGTAAGGATCGTCGATGTAGTGGGCGAACTGCGCCTTGATCTCGACGTACTGGCCGATGCCGTCGGAGCGCAGCCGCTTGTCGCGCTCGGCCAGGTACTTGGCGTGCAGCGCGTCGGGATCGAAGTCCAGCTCGCCGACGATGGCGGCGATTTCCGGGTCGAGGCTGGTCGAGGTCATCGTCATCGCGGGCGGCTCATCCGAACAGGAAGTGGCTGGCGAGGTCGGTGCGGATCTCCTGCATGTGGGTGAAGTACTGCAGGAAGCCGCCGTTGTAGTTGCCGTCCTGGCGGCGGTTGAACTCGCCCTCGAAGTTGTAATAGCCCGGCGTGCAGTCGGCGTTGCGGCTGGTCTTGCCGCGGTGGGCGATCACCTCCTGCACCCACCATTCCACGGTCTGCGGCTTCACATCGATCTCGTCCGCGCCGCGCTCTCTCGCCAGCTTGATGCACTCGGCGATGTGGTCGCCCTGCGTCTGCAGCATGAAGGTGAGGTTGAACTGGAACGAGGCCTGGTAGCCGCCCATGATGAAGAAGTTCGGGAAGCCGTGGGTGTGGACGCCGAACAGGGTGCGGATGCCGTCCGCATAGACCTCGTTGATCTCCCGCCCGTCGCGGCCCCGGATCTCGTTGTAGATGCCGGTCTTCTGCACCTCGAAGCCGGTGGCGTAGATCAGCAGGTCGAGCGGATAGGTGCGGCCGTCGAACACCGGGCCCTCGGGCGCGATCTCGGTGATCCCCTGCCCTTTCGAGTCGACCAGCGAGACGCTGGGGCGGTTGTAGGCCGGCAGGTATTCGTCGTCGAAGCAGGGCCGCTTGCACATGAACATGTACCAGGGCTTCAGCGCCTCGGCGGTGGCCGGGTCCTCGACCAGCTCTTCGATGCGGCGGTGGATGCGCATCATGTGGTCGATGTTGGAATTCTCCTGGCGGCGGATCTTCTCCTCGCGCGGCAGGGCGGCCAGCTCCTCGGCCCTGGCGTTGTCTTCCGCGCGGCCGCGGATGTGCTTCATCCGCCTCGCCTGCTGCCAGCCGGGCTGCAGCCGCGCGGCCCAGTCCGGGTCGGTGGGCCGGTCGCCGCGGATGTCGATGCCGGACGGGGTGCGCTGGAAGACGTAGAGCGCCTTGGCGGTCTTGGCGAGGCGCGGGATCGCCTGCACGGCCGAGGCGCCGGTGCCGATGATGCCGACCACCTTGTCGCCGAGCTTCTCCAGCTCCTCGCCGGTGTAGTCGTAGTCCCAGCGCGAGGTGTGGAACGAGTGGCCGGCGAAGCGCTCCATGCCGGCGATCTTCGACAGCTTCGGCTTCGAGAGGGTGCCGTTGGCGCAGATGACGAACTGGGCGCGCATGGCGTCGCCGCGGTCGGTCTCGACGATCCAGCGCCTGGCGGCGGCGTCCCAGGTGGTGCGCGTCACCGTGGTCTGGAACACCGCCAGTTCGTAGAGGTCGTAGCGGCGGGCGATCGCCTGGCAGTGGGCGTAGATCTCCGGCCCCTTGGCGTAGAGCCGCGAGGGCACGTACTCCATCTCGTCCAGCAGCGGCAGGTAGTCGTAGGCCGGCACGTCGCAGGCCGCGCCCGGATAGCGGTTCCAGTACCAGGTGCCGCCGACGTCGGCGCCGCGCTCGACGATGCGGATGCTCTTCAGGCCGCGCTCGCGCAGCCGCGCCGCCGTCAGCAGCGCCGAGAAGCCGCCGCCGATGAACAGCACCTCCACCTCGTCGGCGATCGGCGCGCGCGGCGTCGGCGACGCCACGTGCGGGTCGCTGGCGTAGCGGGCGAGCGCGCCGCTGAAGTCCGAGGTGTACTGGCCGGTCCCCTGCGGCCGGTAGCCGAGCCTGAGGTCGCGGGCCTCGGCGAACCTCGCCTTGATGTCGTCGTAGTAGGCCTGCGTCGGCCGCTCGGTCACGCCGTCATCCGCCACGCCGATCCTCCCTGGTCGCCGGCCGGCACGTTGCGACGTCAAACGGATGTTCGCAAGTAGCCCTCTCTCCACCGCAGAGTGGGGAGAGGTCGGCCGAGCGCCGTCAGGCGGTCGGACGGGTGAGGGGCGCTTGCTGCGAAGCGGCAAGCCGGCGAAGCCGAATTCGCGCTACGCGCGCCGACCGCTGTGCGGCCGGCCCCTCACCCCCACCTCTCCCCGTCTTCGCCGGGGAGAGGGCTACTGAGAGGTGTTTCTACAGCGCCTTCTCGACCGCCTCGACGATGGTCGGGTCCTGCGGCGGGGTGCGCGGGCCGAAGGCGGCGACGGCTTGGCCGTCCTTGCCGACCAGGATCTTGTGGAAGTTCCACACCGGCACGGCGCCTTCGCCCAGCTTGTCCTCGGCCCAGGCGTAGAAGGGGTGGCGGCCGGCCTCCTTCACGTCGACCTTGGCGGTCATCGGGAAGTCGACGTCGAACTTGGTCTGGCAGAAGTCCTTGATCTCGGCCTCGGTCCCCGGCTCCTGGCCGGCGAACTGGTTGCAAGGCACGCCCAGCACCACCAGGCCCTGGTCGCGGTAGTCTCGGTAAAGGGCTTCCATGCCCTCGTACTGCGGGGTGAGGCCGCACTTGGAAGCGACGTTCACCACCAGCACCGGCTTGCCCTTGAAGGAGGCGAGCGGCAGCGGCTCGCCGTCGATGCCGGTGAAGGAGAAGTCGTAGGCGTTGGACATCAGTCTATCCCCGAAGATCGTCGTACCAGTCCCTGCTGGACCATAGCGTGCTCGACGGCGAGCGCCAGATCGAGCGCGCGGGCCCCGTCGGCGGCGCTGGCCAGCGGCGCCGGGCGCTCGCCGCGCACCGCGGCCAGGAAGGCGCCGATGCTGGCGGCGAGGCGGTCCTTGTAGGCGGGCGCCTGCTCGAAATCGGGGTCGAGGGTGAACGGGGTGGTGTTCTCGAAGCTGTGGGCGAGGAAGTCGACCCTCACCTCGCCGGACGGGTAGACCAGCCGCATGGTCCGCTCGCGGACCTCGGCGATGCGCGAGGCGCGGAAACGGGCGACGAAGCCGTCGTCGAACTCCACCTCGGCGTCGACCTGGTCGAGGGTCTCGTTGGCGACCGCCGCCCCGTCGGCCTCGACGGTGGCGGGATCGTCGGGGCTGAGCGCCAGCGCCAGGTCCAGGTCGTGGATCATCAGGTCGAGCACCACCGAGACGTCGAGGTTGCGCGGGTTGGGCGGGCCGGTGCGCACCGCCTCCAGCAGCCGGGGCCGCTCGGGGATGGCGAAGAGGCCCATGGCGGCCAGGCCCGCCCGCTCCAGGAAGCCGCAGGCGGCGACCACGCCCTGGCGCGCGGCGGTCTCGACGATGCGCGCCGCGTCGTCCGGGTCGGCGGCGAGCGGCTTTTCCACATAGACGGCCTTGCCGGCGGCGAGCGCGGCCAGCGCCGGGCCGGCGTGGGCGACCGCCGGGGTCGCCACCGAGACGATGTCGACCGCGGCGATCAGCTCGGCCTCGCTGGCGAACGCCCGCCCGCCGCAGCGCCCGGCCAGCGCCTCGGCGTGGGCCGGATGGTGGTCGTAGACGCCGGCGAAGCTCACGCCCGGCAAGGCGGCGTACTTGTCCGCGTGGTAGCCGCCGAAAACGCCCGCGCCGATCACGCCGGCGCGCAAGACCTGACCCATTCGTTCCGACTTCGTCCGATTTACCGGGCCGCGCCTAGCACCGCCCGGCCCGCGCCGCCAGCGCCCGCCGCTTGCCGGCGCTGTCAAACGGGTGTTTGCAACACCCTGCGCCACCGGAGGAAGCCATGGTCACGTCCCGCGAGATCCGCCTGAAGAGCCGCCCGACCGGGGCGCCCAGCGCCGACAACTTCGAGCTGGCCAGCGTCGACCTGCCCGATCCCGGCCCCGGCCAAGTGCAGGTGAAGAACAGCTGGATGACGGTCGACCCCTACATGCGGGGGCGGATGAACGACGTGGCCAGCTACACGCCGCCGTTTCGGCTGGGAGAGGCGCTGCAGGGCGGCGCGGTCGGCGAGGTGACCGCCTCCAACGACCCGGCCTTCAAGGTCGGCGATGCGGTGCAGAGCTTCTTCGGCTGGCGCGAGGCGTTCAACGCCCCGGCCCAGGCGGTGCAGAAGCTGGAGACGCACGGATTGCCAGCCCGCGCGTTCCTCGGCTTCGCCGGCATGCCGGGCCTGACCGCCTACGCCGGCCTGCTCCGCATCGCCGAGCTGAAGGACGGCGACGTGGTGTTCGTCTCCGGCGCCGCCGGCGCAGTGGGCTCGATGGTCTGCCAGATCGCCAAGCTGAAGGGCCACACGGTGATCGGCTCGGCCGGCGGGCCGGACAAGGTCGCCTACCTGAAGAAGATCGGCGTCGACCACGCCATCGACTACAAGGCCGAGCGCGACCTGACCGCCGCGCTGCTGGCCGCCGCGCCCGGCGGGATCGACGTCTACTTCGACAACGTCGGCGGCGCGCACCTGGAAGCGGCGCTGATGGCCGCCAAGCCGTTCGCCCGCTTCGCGCTCTGCGGCATGATCTCCCAGTACAACAACACCGACCTCGGCGAGGGCGTCCGCGGCCTGGTCATGGCGGTGGGCAAGAGCCTGAAGCTGCAGGGCTTCATCGTCTCCAACCATCAGGACATGCAGGGCGAGTTCGTCCGCGAGCTGGCCGGCTGGGTGGCCGCGGGCAAGATCGACCACGCCGAGACGGTGAAAGAGGGCATCGAAAACGCCCCGGCGGCCTTCCTGGGGCTCTTCAAGGGCGAGAACCTGGGGAAGATGCTGGTGAAGCTGAGCTGATCGACGGCTCCCGCAAAGTTTTTTTGAGCCACGGAAAACACGGAGGGCACGGACGGCGTCTCGTCTTCACCTTCCAGTGTCATCCCGGAGAGCCCGCCGTCAGGCGGGACTCATCCGGGACCTACTTCCAACGCAGGCGCTGAGGAGATTCCGGATGACTCCGCTTCGCGGGTCTCCGGGATGAAATGGAGTGATAGGGCGCGGGACCGTCCGTGCCCTCGGTGTTTTCCGTGGCTCAAAAAAACTTGGGCGGTTCGAGGACGCCAGCGCGTCAGCGCTCGCCTCTCCAAACCGATATTCCACGCACCGCGTCGCGAGTTTCGTTGGCCGGCTGGGGCGGAACGGCTAGAACCCGCGCGCCGCAGTCCGGAGCCTCGCTTGCCCCGCCTCTTCAACGCCTACGTCATCGTCGACTGGAGCGCCGCCTCCAAGCCGACCACCGGCGCGGATTCCATCTGGGTCGGGGTGCTGAAGCGCGACGTGCGCTTCCGCATGGCGTTCGAGACCCACAACCCGCCGACCCGCGCGGCGGCCGAGACGCTGATCAGCGGCATCCTCGACGACCGCGCCAAGCGCAGCGAGCGGGCCTTCATCGGTTTCGACTTCAACCTCGGCTTCCCGCGCGGCCTCGCCGAAGGGCTGAAGCTGCCGGCCGAGACGCCGCCGTGGCTGGCGGTGTGGAACCAGATCGACCGGATGGTGAAGGACAAGGCCGACAACACCAACAACCGCTTCGGCGTCGGCTCGGAGATCAACCGGCGCCTGACCGGCGGGCCGTTCCCCTTCTGGGGCGTGCCGCCGAAGGACGCGCTGACCACCCTGCAGCCGAAGAAGCAGCGGGCGCACGGCCCGGGCGACCTGCCGGAGTTCCGCCACGCCGAGCTGGCCGCCAAGGGGACCAGCTCGGTCTGGAAACTCTACTACCAGGGCTCGGTGGGCGGGCAGTCGATCCTCGGCATCCCGATGGTGCGGCGCCTGAAGCTGGCGCGCGGCGAGGCCTTCCGGGTCTGGCCGTTCGAGACCGGCTGGAAGGCGCTCTCCGAGACCGACCTGGCCGGCGTCGACGTGCTGGCGGCCGAGGTCTACCCGTCGATGTTCAAGGGCCAGCCGCTGGCCGGTGAGGTGAAGGACGCCACCCAGGTGCGCACCACCGCCGAGCACTTCTCGCGGCTCGACGAGGCGGGGCGGCTGGGCGCCCTCTTCGCCCCCGCAAAGGACACGGCCCCCGGCGTGGTGGTCGACGCCGAGCGCGAGGAAGGCTGGGTGCTGGGGGCGTAAAGCCCCGGGGGCTCGGCGGCCGCTCACGGCCCGCTGGCGCGAACAACGGCAGGTGGTAGGATCGCCGTTCGCTCCAGGCGCCTCCTGACGAGGCAGCCTCCTGAAGGGGGGTGACGACGTGAGCACCGCTTACCGGCAGAGGGCCGCCGAGGCGCAATCGGCCAGCGCCCGCCACGCCCCGCCTTCCAGGCAGCACGGGGGCATGCGCGGCCAGGGCGCCTCGCTCGGCAACCAGGCGGTCCAGCGCGCCCTGCGCGGCGGCGAAGCGTCCCGCACCGGCCCGGCGGCGCATGAGGCGGCGCGCGCCGGCGTCTCCGGCCCGCCCGGCCGGCTGCCGCACCTGGCCGCGATCCAGCGCTCGTTCGGCCCCGGCTTCGACCTTTCCGGCGTGCGGGCGCACCGCGGCGGCGACGCCGCCGCCGCGTCGGCGCAACTCGCCGCCCAGGCCTACACGCTCGGCGACGACGTGGCCTTCCGCGGCGATCCCAGCCTGCACACCGCGGCCCACGAGGCCGCTCACGTGGTCCAGCAGCGCGGCGGCGTCGACCTGCCGGGCGGGATCGGCGCGGCCGGCGACCGCTACGAGCGCCAGGCCGACCAGGTCGCCGACCGCGTCGTCGGCGGCGAGCCCGCGGCCGACCTGCTGCCCAGCGCCGCCGGCGCCGCAGGGTCGGGCGGCGTGCAGCGCTACCCCGACGACGTTCTCGACGCCGGCGTCCCGGCGCAGCCCCCGCCCCCCCATTCTCCCTACTATTCGCCGACGCCGGACGAAGTTGTCGATGAAGTGCGCCAGGCGCTGGCGGTGGTCGGGCCGGTCGCCGGCGTCGGCGACTTCCCCGCCGCCTTCAGCGCCCTCGACGGCCTGCCGATGAAGGACCTGATGACGGCCCTGATGAGCCTGAAGCAGTCCGGCGACCTCGCCCTGCTGGTGGCCAACTTCGGGTCCGCCGTCGGCTTCAACCAGGCGCGGCTGCAGGTCGCCATGACCGCGGTGATGGCGATGAACGGCGGCGCGGGGCCGTTCCCCGGCGACGTCGCGGCGCTGCCGGCCGCGCTGCACGCTTTGAGCCCTGCAGAAGTCAACGACCTGATGAGCTACCTGGCCGACTCCAACGCGCCGCCCACCGGAGCGGACCAGGAGCACATGGCGCAGGAAGGCAATCAGGTGCTGGGCCAGGAGCAGGGCCTCGACGCCAACGGCTTTGGGCCGTCGCCGATGATGATGGGCGGCATGTACGGTCCGGGCTTCTGGATGCCAGGCCAGATTCCGATCGGCTACTACATCGGCAGCGCCGCCCACCTCGGCATCGCCGCCTACTACAGCGTCTCCCACCTCGGAGAGGTGGTCTACACCAACTTCACGGCGATCGCGTCGATCCTGTCGCAGCTCGCCGGCACCGACCTGGCCGGGTCCGGCCCGCCGGGCCGGCGGCCTTCGGCCAGCCGCCTGGCCGGCAAGCCCGACATCGCCAACATGACGCTTCACCACCTCTACGAGATCAAGCCGGCCGGCTCCGAGGCGCAGGCCCTGGCCGAGGCCGAGTGGTACCAGGGCACCTTCGCGGCGAGCGGCATCGAGATGGCGCTCGGTCCCAGCAACGACCCGGGCGTCAACGGGGTCTTCTACGACATCGGCTGGTATTTCATCTTCGACTCTCCTATGCCCGGCGTCGTCACCTACCGGCGGCAGGCCGCGCCGCCGCCGGTTCCGGTGCCCGAGACCCAGCCGAGCGAGGCCTTTTCTCCGGCCAGGGACGACACCGGCTGGCATTTCAGCCTGCCCAGGCTCTCCCGCGAGCAGGCTCAGGCCATGATCATGACGGTCACCGTCGGCGCTGGCTTGATCATGCTGGCCTACATCGGGCTGGCCATCCTGGCGCTGTGAGCTCCGCTTGCTGATCCCCGCGTTGCTCCACGGCCTCGATGACGTGGTCGACGCGCGCTGCGAGGCGCTGATCGAGCGGCTGGCGGGCGGCGCGGGCTGGGACGAGGCGGTCGGCCCGGAGCGGCTCGACACGCGGGACACGCCCGGGCTGCTGGTGCTGAACGGCCCGAGCCCGATGCTGGCCGGAACGGCCGCGTTCCAGTGCTACCTGCCGCACTTCCGGGTCCGCGACGCGGTCGGCCAGGGCAGGCTCGCCGCCGACGTGGAGGCGGCCGTCTTCGCCGCGTCGCTGCTGACGCCCTGGGGCGTCGTCGGCCTGCTGGCCCCTGCCAACGTCATCTGGGCGCATGCGCCCGACCGGCGCCGGCCGCTGCTGGCCGCCGCCCTGCGCCACTGGCCGGCGCTCGCCGCCGAGGACGGCCGCTACACGGTGGGCGCACCGCGCGGCCAGCCGCTGTGGGACACCACCAACAACCTCAAGCACGTCCTCGCCAACCTCGGCGTCCCGCTTCCAGCGCTGCAGGCCCCGCTGCCGCCGGGCGGGCTAGACGCCCTGGTGCGCGGGCTCGGCCTGGCGGACGGCGGGTCGCAGGATTGAACACGAACAACACGAACGGCACGCCCGCCCTTCCATCGTGGACCAAACTCTTGTGCCCCCGTCAGCATGCCCCCCAGAACGGCCTGTAAGGCCCCGTAGAGCCCCGCGGCGGAGGCTCCGGCTAGGGTACTAGCGGTAATATCGAGAAACGCACGTACGAGGCCCGCAAGGCCGTAGCGGCGATTTTGCATCTGGGGACGCCGCGGCCGGGAAGAATCGGCAACCGGCCGCGGGAAAGGCGCCGCTGGCGCCGACAGCGCAAGGTTGCTGTACTGCGCAGCGTCTGGGAGGACGAGGATGGGCGCGCCGGGGCTTCGCACCTACTACCTGCTGGTGGCCACCTCGACGGTGTCGCAGGTCGGCAGCCGCATCAGCTTCTTCGCGGTCGGCATCGCCGTGTTCGCCCAGACCTCGCATGCGACGCCGATCGCCATCATCTCCTTCTGCCAGGCCCTGCCGTGGATCGTCGGCGCGGGTTTCGGCGGCGCGGTGGCGGACCGTTACGACCGGCGCCGGCTGATGATCCTCGCGAACATCGGCTTCGCCGCCACGAGCGGCCTGCTGCTGCTGAGCTTCGTTTCGGGGGCGTTCCGGCTGTGGCACCTCTACCTGCTGTTCCTGGTCACCTCGACCATCCTCACCGTCAGCACGCCGGCGTTCCGCGCCTCGGTCGCCATGCTGGTCCCCGACAGCCACCGCGACCGCGCCAACGCCGTCAGCCAGATGACCGGCCCGGCGGCCAACGCGGCGGCGCCGGCGCTGGCCGGCCTGCTCTACGCGGTCATCGGCGTGACCGGCGCGATCCTCATCGACATCGCCACCTTCGTCGTCGCCATCGCGGTGCTGGCGGCGGTGCGCATCCCGATGCCGGCGCGGACAGCCGAGGGCGCGGCGATGGCCGGCTCGGCGTGGCGGCGGGCGTTCGACGGCGTCCGCTACCTGGCTGCGCGGCCGCCGCTGCTGGGGCTGTGCCTGGTGGTCAGCGCGGTGAGCTTCCTGATGGGCGGCCTCGGCGTGCTGATCCTGCCCTATCCGCTGGCCCGCACCCACTCCGCGCTGGCGTTCGGCATCGTGCTGGCCTGCGCCGACATCGGCACGGCGGCGGGCGCGGCGGCGATGGCCGCCTGGGGCGGAACGCGGCCGCGGATGCACACGGTGATGCTGGCGCTGTTCGTCGCCGGCCTGCTGCTGGCGGCGGCCGGCGTCGCCCGCACCACGGCGGAGATGGCGGCGGCCTTCTTCGCCTTCATGTTCGCCCTGCCGTTCGTCAACACCGCCTCGACCTCGATCTTCCAGGCCAAGGTCGCGCCGGACGTGCAGGGCCGCGTGTTCGGCGCCATGGGCCAGATCGCCTGGCTGACCATGCTGCCGGCCTTCCTGATCGCCGGCCCGCTGACCGACCGCGTGGCCGAGCCGGCCGTCCGCTCGGCGGGCTGGCGAACGGTGGCCTGGCTGGTGGGCGGCAGCGCCGGCGCAGGCATGGGCCTCATCCTGGTGATCGGCGGCCTGGCCACCGCGGCGCTGAGCCTCGTCGCCTACGCACTCCCCGCCCTGCGCCGCCTGGAAGCGACGCTCCCCGACCACGCGGCGGTGGCGGCGGGAAAGTAGGGACACACACGCTCTTTGGGCGCGGTGTCGCCGCTCCACCACGTCCCGCGGACCCAAAAAGCGTGTGTGTCCCTACTTTCCTAGCCTCGCCGCGCCAGCATCCAGAAGCGGCCGAGCAGCAGGCCGGCGGAGACGTAGCCGGCGATGATCACCGACCAGACGATGCCGGCGAAGCCCCACCCGGCCGGGAAGGTCAGCGCGTAGGCGAGCGGCAGCATCACCAGGAAGTAGCTGGTCATGTGGGTCATGGTCGGGACCAGCACGTCGCCGCGCGCCCGCAGCGACTGGGCGACCACCACCTGCAGCCCGTCCGGCAGGAAGAAGATGCAGACCAGCACCAGCGCCCCGGCCGCCAGCGCCACGGTCGGCGCGTCGGCCGTATAGCCGGCGGCGATCGCCCCGGCGGTCGGCCAGATCGCCAGCCCGATCGCCACCCCGAACATGGCGGTGACGCCGAAGCCGACCAGCGCCGCGCGTTTCAGGGCGGCCGGATCGGAGGCGCCGAAGGCCCGCCCGACCAGCACCGAGGTCGCGGTCGCCAGCCCCATCGGCACCATGAACACCAGCGACATCACGCTCAGCGCCACCGCCCAGGCGGCGACCGCCAGCGGGCTGATCCAGCCGGCGATGACGTTCATGGCGGCGAAGGCGCTGATCTCGAAGAAGTTGGACGCCGCCGCGCCGTAGCCCACCTGCCGCTGTTCCCGCTCCAGGGCGCGGGACGGCGCAGGCTTGCGGAACACGCCGAGGGCGCGGGCGTCGGGCATCAGCACGATGTAAGCCAGCGTCGCCAGCGCCAGGAAGGTGCGGGCGGTGAAGGTGGCGCAGGTGGCGCCGACGGCCCCCAGCGCCGGCAGGCCGAAGCCGCCCGGCACCAGCACCAGATCGACACCGAGGTTGATCAGGTTGGCGATCCACATCAGCAGCATCGGCGGCGTGGTGCGCCCCAGCCCCTCCAGCCACGACGAGCTCGCCGACGACAGCGCGAAGCTCGGCATCGACACCGCCAGCACCAGCAGCGGCCCGGTCGCGCCTTTGGCGAGATCCCCTTTCAGCCCCAGCGCACCCAGCAGGTAGGGTCCGGCCAGCGCCAGCAGCGCCATCGCCGCGAGGCCGACCCACAGCGAGTAGCTGAGCCCCCGTCGCAGCGCCGCGCCGGCCCCCAGTGCGTCGCCCTCGCCCATGGCCCGCGAGGCCATCACCTGCACGCCCGACAGCAGGCCCATCGACGTGCCCAGCATGGTGCTCGACACCGCCCAGCCCAGCGCCATGTAGCCGAGCTCGACGGCCGAGTGGCGGCCGACCACCACCGTATCCGTCAGCCCCATGGTCATGACGCCGAGGCGCGAGGCGACCACCGGCCCGGCGAGCTTCGCCAGGCGGCTAAGGTCGTCTCGAATGGGATGCGCCGCCGGGCCCGCGCGGGACGCCGCCGTCGCGGCCTCGCCGCTCATGATCCGCCTTTCCGTCAGGGGCGCGAACCTGGACGAGATGCCCCCTCGGAGCAACCCGGCGGTGGTCCAACGGCGCCGGCCGGCCGTATAGTCGTTGCAGGCTGGCAACAAGCCGGGGGGCGACGATGGCCGAGATCATCCGCAAGCGCATGTGCGCCGAGATCGAGGGGCCGTTCGTGCTCTTCATGATCGGCGCGCGGCTCAACAAGCCATGGAAGCTGAGCGCGGTCGTGCCGTTCCTGGCCACCATGCCGCGGATGCTGAAGGAGCTGGCGGCCGAGCCGGCGCTGGGGCTGCTGCACGTGCGCCAGCATTTCGGCCCGAGCGGCGCGCTGCTGATCCAGTACTGGCGCAGCTTCGAGCACCTGGAAGCCTACGCCCGCAGCCCCGAGCGCCAGCACCTGCCGGCCTGGCAGTGGTTCAACACCAAGCTCGGCTCCAACGGCGACATCGGCATCTGGCACGAGACCTACCTGATCGAGCCCGGCCACTACGAGAGCGTCTACAACAACATGCCGCCCTACGGCCTGGGCGCGGCCGGCACGCTGGTAGACGCAGTCGGCGCCCGCCAGAGCGCCCACCAGCGCATCAAGGCCGCGGCCGCCCAGGCGGCGGCTTAGAGAGGGCTGGTTTTGACTTGAATCGGCTCATGTCTCCTTCTCCCCTTGCGGGAGAAGGTGGCCGCGAAGCGGTCGGATGAGGGGTCGACGGACGCTGGAGGTTAGCCTTCAGCCCGCAAACCACCGACTTCGGCGCGACCCCTCATCCGTCGCCTCCGGCGACACCTTCTCCCGCAAGGGGAGAAGGACATCTCGGCCGGCCAATTCCACCAGGATTCAACGTGCTTTAGGTCAACCGCGGCGGCGAGCGGTGTAGAGGATGGTGATCATGTTGCGGACCACGCGGCCGCCGAACTCGTCGGCCGCGATCCGGCGCAGTTCGGCCAGCACCTGGCGCCGTTCGTCCGGCGGATAGGCGACGATGTTCGAATAGGTGGAATAGAGCGCCGCCACCTGGTCGGGATCGATGACCAGCTCCCAGCCCTCGGCGCGGGCGGCGATGTCCTCGAACGCCCCCGAGCGGCCGAAGGCGCTCATCCAGTCGTTGGCGTTGAGGGCGCTCGCCGTGCCCTTGGCGGTCTGGCTGGGGCTCTTCGGCCCGTCCCGCAGCAGCGCGTCGGTGGCGTCGTGGAAGGGATCGGGGCGGCTGTCGTCACCGAACACGTTCCAGACCATGGCCCACCAGCCGCCGGGCCGAAGCAGGCCCGCCACCCGGTTCAGGCCGGCCGGCGCGGCGATCCAGTGGAACGAGGTGGCCGCGAGGCCGAGGTCGAAGTCGGCGCGCGGCAGCTCGGCGGCTTCGAACGTCGCGTTGACGACCTGCAGCGCGGTCGGCGCGCCCGACTCCAGGAAGGCGGCCAGCCGCGCATCGGGCTCGATCGCGAACAAGGGATCGGCCCCGGCGGCCAGCAGCGGGCGCGTCGCCTTTCCGGTGCCAGCGCCCACCTCGAAGGTCGCACACCCGGCCCCAAGGCCACAGCGCACGCGCAGCTCCTCGAACACCCAGTGCGGATAGTCGGGCCGCGCGCCGTCGTAGTTGGCCGGGTCCTCGCCGAACGCCTGGCGGCCGAAACTGCGGGCCAGTCGCCTGTCGCTCGGGCTCATATTCCGTACTCCTGTCGGCGCCTTACTCGGCCGCCTGCAACCCCGGCAGCCGGGCCGCCTTCAGCTTCTCGGCGACCAGGAAGGCCAGCTCCAGCGCCTGCTCGCCGTTCAGGCGCGGGTCGCAGTGGGTGTGGTAGCGGTCGGCGAGGTCGCCTTCCGAGAGCGCCCGCGCGCCGCCGAGGCACTCGGTGACGTTCTGGCCGGTCATCTCGAGATGGACGCCGCCCGGGTGCACGCCCTCGGCCTCGGCGATCTCGATGAAGCTCTTCACCTCCGAGAGGATGCGGTCGAAGGGCCTGGTCTTGTAGCCGTTGTTCGCGACCAGCGTGTTGCCGTGCATGGGGTCGATCGCCCAGACGGCGTTGCGACCCTCGCGGCGGGTGGCGTCCATCAGGGCCGGCAGCCGGGCGGCGATCTTGTCGGCCCCGAAGCGGCCGTAGAGCGTCAGCCGGCCGGGCTCGTTGGCGGGGTTCAGCACCTCGCAGATGCGCAGCACGTCATCCGGCTCCATGGTCGGCCCGACCTTCACGCCGATGGGGTTCTTGATGCCCTTGCAGAACGCCACGTGCGCGCCGTCGAGCTGGCGGGTGCGCTCGCCGATCCACACCAGGTGGGCCGAGCAGTCGTACCAGTCGCCCGAGGTGGAATCGACGCGGGTCATCGCCTCCTCGTAGCCGAGCAGCAAGGCCTCGTGGCAGGTGAAGAACTCCACCCGGTGCAGGTCCGGCTGGCTCTCCGGCGTGACGCCGATGGCGGCCATGAAGGTCAGCGTCTCGCTGATCTTGTCGGCGAGCTCGCGGTAGCGCGCGCCCTGCGGCGAGCCCTCGACGAAGCCCAGCGTCCAGCGGTGGATGTTGTAGAGGTCGGCGTAGCCGCCGCCGGCGAAGGCGCGCAGCAGGTTCAGCGTCGACGACGACTGGGCGTAGGCCTTCAGCAGCCGGCTCGGATCCGGCCGGCGGGCCTCGGACGTGAACTCCATGCCGTTGACGTTGTCGCCGCGGTAGGAGGGCAGCGTGACCCCGTCGATGGTCTCCGTGGACGCCGAGCGCGGCTTGGCGAACTGGCCGGCCATCCGCCCCACCTTCACCACCGGCTTGCCGCCCGCGAAGGTGAGGATAACCGCCATCTGCAGGACTAGGCGGAAGAGGTCGCGGATGTTGTCGGCCGAGAACTCCTTGAAGCTCTCGGCGCAGTCGCCGCCCTGGAGCAGGAAGGCCTTGCCCTCCGAGACCTGGCCCAGCAGCTGCTTCAGCCGCCGCGCCTCGCCGGCGAACACCAGCGGCGGCATGCGCCGCAGCTCGGCCTCCGCCGCCGCCAGCGCCGCCACGTCCGGATAGTCCTGCGGCACATGCCTGGCAGGCAACGATCTCCAGGACGCAGGCGTCCAGCGCTCAGTCATGACGGGCCTTCTGCGAAGGGCGCGGTTTCTAGCTTAGATGGGATGGGAAGGCAAAAGTGGGTCAGCGCCCGGCGCCGCGCCTCGCTGTCGCCAGCGGAAGCAGCATGTTCTCGCCATCCGCGGTCGTGA
Source organism: Caulobacteraceae bacterium (assembly GCA_036490095.1). Taxonomy (GTDB): domain Bacteria; phylum Pseudomonadota; class Alphaproteobacteria; order Caulobacterales; family Caulobacteraceae; genus Acaudatibacter. The sequence continues at coordinate 15,748 of DASXEN010000160.1, read as the reverse complement.
CAAACCCATGGCGCAAATAGAACCGCCGGGCGGCGTCATTCTTCGGCCGAACGAGCAGCGCATAGACACCGAGTCCGCTCGCGATCGCCGTGTAGGCAGCCTCGGCGAGAACCGCTTCGCCCAGTCCTTTGCCCTGCCAATCCTGCGCGACGGCCATCCGGCCGATCAGCGCCGCCGGCACGAGCGGGTACCGGGGCAGCTTGCGGGCCAAGTCCATCGGCAGAGCTTCGAGGCGCAGTGACGTGGCGGAGATCGTGTAGAAAGCCGCAACCTTGCCGGTCACCTCGTCGACCGCCACGTAGGCCGCGGCGGTCGAGCGGCGAACATCTTGTCCGATCTGGCGCTGGAAATAGGCGTCGAGGTCAGGCTCTCCGCAGGAGAAGCCCGAACGGTCGTGGTCGGCAAGGGCCTCGAATCTGATCTCGGGCGTCAACCGCCGGTCATCTGGCGATGGCGCGCGAACGCCTTCTTCAGCGCCTCGCTCGGCTCTGGCGGATCGATCAGCGCCTTGGCGAAGGCGATCTGGGCCTCGCGCGACAGGTGGATGACCTCGGTCGTCGCGATCGCCTTCTGCGCCGCCTCCAGCGTCGAGGCGACGATGAAATCTGAGACGCTGCGGCCCTGCAGGGCGGCGGCGCGCTCGATCTGGTCGCGCACGTCGGGCGTGGTCCGCGCTTCGAGGCGGGCGCTGCGCACGGCGCGCGGCTTGGATGACGATCCGTCGGCCATGGTCCAGAATGTACGGCGGATCGCCGGTGACATCAACGCGCGCCCCGGCACGCGCGCCCCGGCGCCGCAGATGTTGGGGGTGGGAGGCTTCGATGCAGGATTTCGAGATCATCTACGCCCGCGCCGCCGAGCGCCAGGGTGGCGCGGCGGCGCTGGAGGCGCGGCTGAAGGAGCACGCGCCGAAGAGCCGCGTGGCCCTGGCGGCGATCCCGGACCACCGCTGGCTGGCGGAGATGACGCGCGGCGTCTTCCGGGCCGGCTTCAACTGGCAGGTGATCGACCACAAGTGGGACGGCTTCGAGGCCGCCTTCCACGGCTTCGACCCTGCGCTCAACGCCGCCATGAGCGAGGAGGAGTTCGACGCCCACCTGAAGGATGCGCGCATCATCCGCAACGCCCAGAAGATCGCCTCGGTGCGCGCCAACGGCCAGTTCCTGGTCGACCTCGCCCGCGAGCACGGCTCGGCCGCGACGTTCTTCGCCGACTGGCCGGACAGCGACTTCGTCGGCCTGCTGGAGCTGATGAAGGCCCGCGCCGCCCGCTGCGCCGGCGAGACGGCGATGCGGTTCTTCCGCGGCATGGGCAAGGCGGCCTTCATCACCACCCGCGACGTCGCCGCAGCGCTGATCGAGGCCGGCGTGGTCGACAAGCCGCCGTCCGGCCGCAAGGACCTGCAGGCGGTGCAGGCCGCCTTCAACGCCTGGAGCGAAGCCACCGGCCGCGATCTCAATGCGCTCAGCCGCGTGCTCGCCCTCAGCGCCGGTCCGGTCTACGACCCCTCGCAGACCTGGCGGCAGCGCGGCGGAACCTAGGCCCCCTGCTTCTGGCCGGGCTGGCCCGCCGGCCAGTCGTATTCGACCGCGAGGGTGGCCATGATCTCCTGGCGGAGCGATGGCGCAGTGTCGCTCGTCGCGAAGCAAGGCGCGCCTCGACCCGATCTGCGCTATCTCCCCGGCCATGCCCGAGGCCCGCAACCTGTTGCCCGACGCCTTCGCCGGCACGGCCGAGGCCTACGCCCGCTATCGGCCGCCCTATCCGCCGGCGATGCTGGCCGAAATGCTGCGCGAGGCCGGCGCGCCGCCGGACGGCGCGGTGCTCGACCTCGCCTGCGGTCCGGGCCGCATCGCGCTGGGGCTGGCGGATCGCGTGGGCAATGTCGTCGCGCTCGACCTGGAGCCGGAGATGATCGAGATGGGCAGGCGCGAGGCGTCGCGGCGCGGCCTCGCCAACATCGACTGGCGCGTCGGGCCGGCCGAGAGCTTCGAGGCGCCGCCAGGATCGTTCGACCTGATCGCCATCGGCGAGGCCTTCCACCGCCTCGACCAGCCGCTGATCGCCCGCAGGGCGTTCGGCTGGCTGAAGCCCGGCGGCGGTCTCGCCACTCTGGGCAGCCGCGGCATCCTGCGCGGCCCGGAACCTTGGCAGCAGGGCGCCACCGAGGTGGCCCGCAAGTGGACGGCCGAAGGCTTCCCGACCGGCTGGGCGGTCTCACGCACCGGCGTCGAGCTCACCGTCGACCAATCCGCGGCGATCATCTGCGGCGCGGGCTTTGACGGGCCGTTGGACCGCAACCTCGAAGAGCCGCACGCCTGGAGCTTCGAGGGCGTGCTCGGTTACCTCCAGTCGACCTCGGTCGCCTCGCGCCAAGTGCTGGGCGCGCGCTTCGACGCCTTCGCTGCCGACCTGGCCGCAACGCTCGCGCCCTTCGCCGCCGCCGATGGCCGTTGGCATGAACAGCTGAGCTTCGGCTGCACCCTCTATCGCAAGCCGGCTTGACCAGGGCTCATGAGAGCCTCCCCGGCGCCCAAGTCTCGAGCAGTCAGCGCTAGTTGCGCCGCGGGATGACCACCCGCATCTCCTCGTAGCCCTTGATGAAGATCGAGTAGCTGCGTTTCGGCTCTTCGAGGAGGCGTACCTCAGGGAAGCGCTTCATGATCTCTTCCCAGATGATGGTCAGCTGCAGCTCGGCGAGGCGGTTGCCGACGCAGCGGTGGATGCCGAAGCCGAAGGAGAGGTGGGTGCGCGGGCGCTCGCGGTCGATGACGTAGTCGTAGGGGTCGGCGATGACCTCGTCGTCGCGGTTGCCCGAGACGTACCACATCACCACCCGGTCGCCCTTCCTGATCTGCTTGCCGCGGAACTCGAAGTCCTCGCTCGCCACCCGGGCCATGTGGGCCAGCGGCGTCTGCCAGCGGATGGTCTCGGAGACCATGCTGGGGATCAGCGCCGGGTTGGCGCGCAGCTTGTCGTACTGGTCCGGGTGGCGGTTGAGGGCGAAGACCGAGCCGGAGATGGTGTTCCGCGTCGTGTCGTTGCCGCCGATGATCAGCAGGGTGACGTTGGAGAAGTACTGGTCCATCGACGACTGGCGCGTCTCCGGGCCGTGCGCCAGCATCGAGATCAGGTCGCCGGCCGGCGGGGCGTTCACCCGCTGGTTCCACAGTCGGATGAAGTAGGCGCGGCAGTCGGCCAGCAACTGGCGGCGCTCCTCGTAGGTGTTCCACGGGCCGTGGCCGGGCGCGGTGGTCATGGTGTCGGACCACATGGTCAGCTTGCGCCGCTCCTCGAACGGGAAGTCGAAGAGGGTGGCCAGCGTCATCGTGGTCAGCTCTTTGGAGACCAGGTCGACCCAGTCGAACGGCTCGCCGATCGGCAGCGAATCGAGGATCAGGCCGGCCCGCTCGCGGATCAGCGGCGCCATGTTGGCGAGGTTCGCCGGCGCGACGGCCGGGCTCACCGTCTTGCGCTGAATGTCGTGGCCCGGCGGGTCCATGTTGATAAAACTGTTGGAGTCGTCGCCAGTGTCTGGGCTGGCGTCCTGGCGAGCCTCGCGATCGATGAAGGCGTCCGGCGGCAGCACGCTGGGCTTGGGCGGCAGGCCGATGCCCTTGGCGGACGAGAACACCTGGTGGTTGGTGTCGATCGCCATGATGTCGTTGTACTTGGTGATCGACCAGAAGGCCCCGTAGTTGCTGTCGGGGGTCCAGTGCACCGGGTCCTCGGCGCGCAGGCGCTCGAAGTAGGCCCAGTGGCCGTCGTCGCGGAAGGCCGAGGCCCACGCGGGATTCAGCGTCGCCAGCGGCGCCTCGTAGGCCCGCCTGCGATGCAGCGCCCGCTTGTCGGCGAGCACGTCCGCCATCCCGTCGGCCATCCGCCGTCCTCCCCTTGCTTCAGGGGATCATCGGCCGCGGGCGGCGGCGAGACAAGAGCGGCGGAGGAGACGGCGGCGAGGCGCGATCCCCTCACCCTCCCACGCCCTGACGGGCGCGGGCCCCTCCCTCTCCCGATGGGAGAGGTGAAATGAGACCTCTCCCGCAGGGAGAGGGAGGGGCCCATCGCGCAGCGATGGGAGGGTGAGGGGATCGGGCGGCGAAGACCTTACGCGTAGGCGGCGCGGCCCTGGCCGGCGCCGTTGAAGCGGCGGCGACGACGCTTGGCCGGGCTCGCCGGGCCGCGTTGTCCGCGATGCTGCGGCTGCTGCGCGGCGGGGCGCCTGGACGACGCCGGCGCGTCGCCTTCGAACGGGATCGAGAGCCGCGTCAGCTTCTCGATGTCGCGCAGCAGGCCGATCTCGGCCGGGTCGCACAGCGTCACCGCCACACCCTCGGCGCCGGCCCTGGCCGTGCGGCCGATGCGGTGCACATAGGCCTCCGGCACGTTGGGCAACTCGAAGTTGAACACATGGCTCACCGCCTCGACGTCGATGCCGCGGGCGGCGATGTCGGTGGCGATCAGGGCGGTGACGCGGCCGGTCTTGAAGGCCGCCAGCGCCCGCTCGCGCTGGCCCTGGCTCTTGTCGCCGTGGATCGCCGCCACCTCGACGCCGCCCGCTTCGATGAACTTGGCCAGCCGGTCGGCCCCGCGCTTGGTGCGGGTGAAGACGATGGCGCGGCTGACGTCGCGGTGACCGAGCAGGTCCAGCAGCACGTCGCGCTTCTGGTCGGCCTTCACGTGGATCACCTTCTGGGCGACCCGCTCGACCGTCGTCGCCTGCGGGGTGACGCGCACCTCGGCCGGGTCGTGCAGGATCTCGCCCGCCAGCGTGGCGATGGCCTTGGGCATGGTGGCCGAGAAGAACAGGTTCTGCCGCTGCTTCGGCAGCGCGCGGACCACCTTGCGGATCGGCTCCAGGAAGCCGAGGTCGAGCATCTGGTCGGCCTCGTCGAGCACGAACACCTCGACCGCGTCGAGGCGCAAGGTGCGCTGGCCGAGGTGGTCGAGCAGGCGTCCGGGGGTGGCCACCAGCACATCGACGCCGCCCGCCAGGCTGCGGATCTGCGCGCCGTACTTGACGCCGCCGACCACCACCGCGACGGTGACGCCCGAGCGGGCGCCGTAGGTGCGGAAGCTGTCGGCGATCTGCTGGGCGAGCTCACGGGTGGGGGCAAGCACCAGCACGCGGCAGCCTTTGGGGCCGGCCGGGCGGCGCTCGCGCGCCAGCCGGTCGAGGATCGGCAGCGCGAAGGCGGCGGTCTTGCCGGTGCCGGTCTGAGCGACGCCCAGCAGGTCGCGGCCGGCCATGACGGCGGGGATGGCCTGCGCCTGGATCGGCGTCGGCTGTTCATAGCCTTCGGTTTTCAGCGCAGCCAGCAGGCCGGACGCCAGGCCGAAGTCGGAGAATTGGGTCAAACTAGGTTACTTTCATCGAACGGGCGCAGCCGCACGCCGCCTCTGGCGGTCGCTCGCGGGCGCCGGGGTTCAAAAACGCCCCGCGTGATCGGGCGTCCTTATGGGGAGATCGAGGCGATCGGCGAGCGGACCAGATGGTCCACACGCGGCCGGGTTCGCCGGATAGCGCCTGCTGATTCAGGCGCAGGGCCGCATATGGGCGACAAGGAAGTTAAAGTCCAGTGACTTAAGGGCCGCACCCCCAACACCAGGGAACAACGAACGCGACGAACAGGGACCCAGCCCACCATCCACACTCGCATGTCATCGCGGAGAGCCCGCCGTGAAGGGTCGAGCCCGTCCGTGAGGTTTCGTGTTGCTCGTGGACGACAAAGAAGGGTGACGCGATCCGCCCACAGCCCAAGTCAGAACCACACGTCGCCGACCGTCTTGCCGTCGCGCGGCAGGTCGCGGGCGCCGCCCAGGCCGTCGAAGTGGTCGAGGGGGATGTGGGCCACGTCGGCCGGCTCGGCCAGGCGCAGGTTCACCGCCGAGCGGCGGCGGCCCTCGCCATCCGCCTCCGCCGCGCGCCAGGCGACGACGCAGGCGCACGCCGGGCAGAAGTGGAAGCCGAGGCTGCGGCGGTTCCAGACGTAGGCGCTGGTGGGACCGGTGACGTGGACGTCCTCGCCATCGTGGCCGTAGGCCCAGAGCGCGCCGTAGCGGCGGCAGACGGTGCAGTTGCACGCCGTCGCCCCGTCCAGCGCGCCCTCGTATCGCCAGCGGACCGCGCCGCAGTGGCAGCTGCCTTCGATCATCGCCTCACCTCCGGTGCGCCCGCCATTAACGCCGCCCGGGCGCGCCGCTCAACCGGCGCATTGAGGCGAAGCTTCGGGGCGGCGATAGTGGCGACATGTCGGTCCAGACGCGTCGCGCCGTGAGGCGTTGGGTCTCGCCCAGGGCGTTCGCGGTTGCCGCCAGCCTGGCGCTGGCCGGCGCCGGCGCAGCCGCGGCGCAAACGGCAGGGGACACGCAGGTGCGGCCGGTGACCGTGATCGGGGCGACGCCGCTGCCGGGCGCACCGGTCGACGCCGACAAGATGGCCGGCGAGGTGCAGACCCTGTCGATCGAGCGGCTCTCGGCCGCGCGCAGCCCGGATGTCGTCCCGACCCTCGCCGCCTCGCAGCTGGCCAGCGTCAGCCTCAACGACGAGCAGGGCAGCCCCTTCCAGCCCGACTTCAGCTTCCGCGGGTTCGAGGCCTCGCCGATCTCCGGCGTCGCCGAGGGCCTGGCGGTCTACCAGGACGGCGTGCGGCTGAACGAGGCGTTCGGCGACAACGTCAACTGGGACCTCCTCCCCAGCTTCGCGGTGCAGGCCGTCACCGTGCAGAGCGACAACCCGGTGTTCGGGCTGAACGCGCTGGGCGGAGCGGTGACCATAGCCATGAAGGACGGGCTGAGCTTCGACGGCGCCGAGGCCGAGGTCTCGGGCGGCTCGTTCGGCGACGTGGCCGGCCACGCCGAGGCCGGCGGGCGCTTCGGCGACGCCGGCTTCTACCTCGCGGCCGGCGCGCAGCACGACGACGGCTTCCGCGACCACTCGCCGGCGACCCTGCGGCAGGCCTACGGCGACCTCGCCTACGACCATGGCCGGCTGACGCTGCACCTCTCCGCCTCGGCGGCGCTGAACGACATCGATGCGGTGGGGCCCACCCCCGTGCAGCTGCTGGCGGCCGACCAGCGGGCGGTGTTCACCTTCCCGCAGTCGATGCGCAACCAGGCCGAGTTGGCGCAGCTGCGCGGAACCTATGGCGCCGGCCAGGGCCTGACGCTCAGCGCCGGCCTCTACGTGCGCGGCTTCGAGCAGCACCTGGTCGACGGCAACACCACCGACGTCGCCGCCTGCGGCAACGACCCGGGCCAGCTCTGCCTGGAGGGCGATGGTGAGTTTCCGGACGACGCCCTCTTCGACGGCCATGGCGCGCCGGCGCCGGCGAGCGTGCTGCCAGCGGGCGCGACGCCGGGCGAGATCGATTTCACCCACACACGCTCCTTAAGCTACGGCGCCAGCGTGCAGGCGGCGCTGACGCGGCCGCTGGCCGGTCACGTCAACAGCCTCACGCTGGGCGCGGCGGTCGACCGCGGCCAGACGCGCTACTCCGCCTTCGGCGAGCTTGGAACCCTGCAGGACGACCTCGACGTCATCGGCGCGGGCGTGGTGATCGACCAGGCGCTCAGCCCGACCGCCTCGCCGCCGATCGAGGCGCCTGTCGACGTGACGGCGGCCGACACCTACGCCGGCCTCTACGCCATCGAAGTGCTCGACCTGACGCCGCGGGTCTCGCTGACGCTCAGCGGCCGCTGGAACCTCGCCCGGATCGGCCTGCGCGACCGCACCGGCGGCGCCCTGAACTCGGACGACAGCTTCCAGCGCTTCGATCCCGGCGCCGGCCTCGCCTGGCGGATCGCCCCGGCGCTGACCGCCTACGCCGGCTACTCGGAGGCCAATCGCGCGCCGACGCCGGGCGAGCTGTCGTGCGCCAATCCCGCCTCTCCCTGCCTGCTGGACGCCTTCCTGGTCTCCGACCCGCCGCTGAGGCAGGTGGTGGCCCGCAACGTCGAGGCGGGCCTGCGCGGCCGCTTCACGCCATCGCCGGGCGCCGGGACGGTCAGCTGGAGCGTCAGCGCCTTTCGCACCGACTCCCGCGACGACATCCTGCTGCTGGCCACCGACATCAACGGCTTCGGCTTCTTCCAGAACGCCGGGGTGACGCGCCGCCAGGGCGTCGACGCGAGCCTCAGCTACCGCGGCCCGGCGCTCAGCCTCAGCCTCGGCTACGCCTACCTCGACGCGACCTTCGGCGATGCGCTAACGCTGGCCTCCAACAGCCCCGCGGCCGACGCCGACGGGCTGATCCGCGTGGCGCCGGGCGACCGGCTGCCGCTCTCGCCCGCGCACCGGCTGACGCTGTCGGCGGACTACGCCGTCAGCCATGCCTTCAGCCTCGGCGGCGACCTGCGCTGGCAGGGCGGCCAGTTCTTCGCCGGCGACGCGTCCAACCAGGCGCCGCAGCTGCCGGCCTACGCGACGGTGGGCCTGCACGCGGTCTACCGCCTCGGCCCGCGGCTGCAGCTGTTCGGCGAGGTCCAGAACCTGTTCGACGCGCGCTACGACACCTTCGGCGCCTTCACCCACCTCGACGGCCTGCCGCCCGCCCTGGGCCTCACCGACCCGCGCACGCTCAGCCCCGCCGAGGGCCGCTCGATCACGGTCGGCGCACGGCTGCGCCTTTCGGGACCGGGGCCGCGCGGCTAGTCTGGGCGCGGGACCCGGAGGTGAAGCCATGCCGAAAGTCATCGTCGTCGTCGGGTTCGGACCCGGCGTCTCCACCGCGGTGGCGGAGAAGTTCGGGGCCGAGGGCTTCGCCGTGGCGCTGGTGGCCCGCAGCGAGGCGCGGCTGGCGGCCGGCGTCGAGGCGCTGAAGGCCAAGGGGATCGCCGCCGACGCGTTCACCGCCGACGCGTCGGACCCGGCCGCGATCCGCGCCGCCCTCGGCAAGGCGCGCGCGGCGCTGGGGCCGATCACGGTGCTGCACTGGAACCCCTACAGCGGCCGCGCCGGCGACCTGGTCGCCGCCGACCCGGCGGGCGTGCGCGGCGACCTCGACGTGGCGGTGATCGGGCTGCTGGCGGCGGTGCAGGAAGCCCTGCCGGACCTGAAGGCGGCCGGCGACGGCGCGCTGCTGGTCACCAACGGCGCGTTCGGCGAGGTCTCGCCGACGATGGACGGCGCGGCGGTGCAGATGAAGACCATGGGGCTGGCGGTCGCCAACGCCGCCAAGCACAAGCTGGTCGGTTTGCTGTCGGCGCGGCTGAAGGACGACGGCGTCTATGTCGGCGAGGTGATGATCGCCGGCGTGGTCAAGCCCGCGCTCGCCGCCGGCGAGCAGGGGATCGCGGCCGCGACCATCGCGGACCAGTTCTGGACGCTCTACCAGGGCCGCGGCGAAATTCGCGCGCGGGTCAGCTGACCAGGTCGGCGCGGTCAGCCGGCCGCGCCGCCTGCCTCGGCGAGCGTGGCGTTCGCGGCGTCGATGTTGGTCACGTGCGCGTCGAGCATTTCCTGCAGGTGGCCGCGCAGCGCGTCGTCGGCGACGCGCGGGGTCAGCTCGCGCAGCTTGCGCACCACCCAGCCCTGGCCGCGGTTGGTGAAGGCGACCCGCCCCTCGAAATCGGGGATGGCCAGCGCCCGCTCGTAGAAGTCGCCGACCTTGTCGGAGGGCTCGGCGCCCAGCGCTTTCAGCTGCTCGAACAGCATCCGCGCCCACTTCACCTCGTCGTCGTGGATGACGCTGGCCAGCGCCTTGAAGCGCTCGCCCCTCGCCTGCTCCACCAGCGCCGCGCCGACCCGCGCGCCAGCCCGCTCGGCCTCGAGGAGCGCGTTCAGCTCGGCGACGATCTCGTCGCGCCCGGCATCGGCCATCGGCGTCACCTCATCTCACGCTGGGATATGCCAGCCTACAGCGCCGCCGCGGCGATGGCGAGCGCGGCCGCGACCAACGGCCCGTTGACCGGCTCCGGCGCCGCTGGTAGGCCGGGGCATTCCCCGCCCCCGCTATATTCATTCCCGACGTAAGGCCCCATGCGCATACTTGACACATCTGAGATCAAGGCCGGCGAGATCGACGGCCTCGGCCACATGAACGTCCGCTACTACATGGCCCGCGCGCAGCGGGCCAACGGCGTGCTGCTGGCCGACCTCGGCCTGGGCGCCGACGAGGGCGAAGGCCCCGGCGTGCGCATCCTGCAGAGCGACACCTACTGCCGCTATCACCGCGAGCAGTTCGCCGGGCAGACACTGGTGGTCAATGGCGGCATCCTCGGCGCCGGCGCCTCGGAAATCCGCGGCTTCTACGAGGTGACCAACCCGGCCAAGGGCGAGATCGCCGCCACCTTCATCATCGTCAGCACCCTGACCGACCGGGCCACCGGCAAGGCTTGGCCGCTCGATCCGGCGCTGCGGGCCGCCGCCGAGGCGCAGGCCATCGAGCTGCCCGAATATGGCCGCCCGCGCACCGTCGACCTCGGCCCGCCGCGCCTCGGCCTTACCTTCGAGCAGGTGGCCGCGCGGCTGGTCGACGACCCGTCCGACCCGATGTCGCGCCGCTCGGAATGGGCGGTCCCGGCCGAGGCCTGCGACGAGCACGGCAACCTCGCCGACAACGGCGCGCTGATGTTCGGCGGCTATCGCCAGCCGAGCGCCGACGAGATGCGCCGCCACGGCCCAATGACCTTCGTCGGCGACGACGGTCACCGGCTCGGCTGGGCCTCGCTGGAGACGCGGATGGTGCGGGTGTCGAACGCCCGGGCCGGTGACGTGCTCTGCTCGCTGGGCGCCGAGGTCGGCCTCTACCCGAAGGTGCGCCACCAGCGCCGCTGGCTCTTCAACACCACCACCGGCAAGCTGGTCTCGCTGAACGACAACGTCTCCATCGCCCTCGACCTCGACGCCCGCCGCTCGATCGAGATCCCGCCCAGCATGCGCCGCCAGATCGAAGCCCGCCACGTGCCGGAGTTCGCCTAGAGTCCGTTGAGTCTTGGCGGAGTTGGCCGACCGAGAGGGCCTTCTCCCCCTTGCGGGAGAAGGCTCCGTGAGCCGAGTCCAATCAAAGGCAACCCGCTCTCGCGTATCCCTCTGCCCGCTTGCGGGAGAGGGATACCAATTGGCCGTGTCGGCACCGGCCTAAAGCAACTCGGCCGGCTGCAGCGCGGCCGGATCGCCATGCCAACCGCGGCGCGCGGCCGCCTCGTCCAGGCTGGCGGCGGCCGAACCCAGTTTCCGCTCGGCTGCGGCGCGGATCATCAGCGTCTTCGGATCGAGCTTCCAGGTGGCGAGGGTGCGCGAGGCCTCGCGCTCGGCGCCGGCGGCGTCGCCGCGCGCCAGCAGCGCGGCCGCCAGGCTGCGGCGGACGGGATACCACCAGCGCGGCGGATCGATGTTCGAGGCGAGCCGGGCGTCCTGCAGGTCGGCGGCGGCGGAGAAGGCCTTGATCGCCGACGCCGGGTCGCGATCCATCAGGTCGGCGTCGCCCGCCAACGTCAGCTGCGCGAGCTGGGCGACGACGGCCGCGGTCGTGTTGCGGCTGGCGGCCGGAAGCGCCTCGAGAATGGCGCCGATCGCCCCGGATTCCCGGCGCACGTCGGCGGCGCGGCCCAGGCGGACGAAGGCCTCGCCGCGGGCGTAGTGGCGCATGGCCGCCAGGAGCGGATTTCCCAGCGGCGCATCGGGCGCCTCCAGCACGGCCTGTGGCGGCGCGAAGCGGCCGAGGGCGGCGTAGGCCGCGTCGGCCGCTATCGCGGCGCGCGGGTCGTAGGTCGCGGGCGACGGGAAGTCCTGGTTGAACTGGCGGACGAACCAGAGCGCGAGCTTGGCGTCGCCCGCCATCATCGCCGAGCCCAGGCCGAACTGGACGTCGTGGAAGTGGTACATCAGCCGGCCGAGCGGCGTCGGGAAGTCGGTGCGCTCGGCATAGGCGCGGTCGGCCTTCAGCGCCGCGACATTGGCCTGCGCCGCCGCCTCGTAGCGGCCGATCCGGAACCAGGTGTGCGAGGGCATGTGCACCATGTGGCTGGCGCCCGGCGCCAGCTCGGCGACGCGCTCGGCGTAGGGTGCGGCCAGCTCGGGCACGCCGGCGTTCTCGGTGGCGTGGATGTAGAAGTGGACGAGGCCGGAGTTGTCCAGATGGGTGGCCACCAGCGGCTTCAGCACTGCGACGGCGCGGGCGGCGGCGGACGCGTCGCCGTCGTTCTCCACGATCAGCCAGGCTTCGGCGTCGAACACCGCCGCTTCCGGATCGGCTGGCGCGGCGCGGACCAGCGCGTCCATGTCCCGCGCATAGGCGCGGTCGGCGGCGACGGCGTCCGCCGCGCGGTAGCGGTCGATCAGCGAGGCTTCCAGCGCGCGGCCGACGGCGCCGAGGCGAGGTCCCGCCAGCGCCTGGGCCCGCCGGGCGAGCGCGAGGTCGGCGGCGGTCTGAGCCGGGTCGACGTCGAAGTTGATCGTCGGGCCGTGGGCGTAGGCCTCGCCCCAGACGCATAGCGAGCAGGCCGGATCGACGGCCTCGGACCGCTGGAAGGCCAGCACCGCGTCATTGTGCTCGAACGAGCGCGCCAGGGTGAGCCCGTAATCGAACCAGCGCTGCGCCTCAGGCTTGGCGGTGTCGGCGGCCATGTGGTCGTCGCCCATGCCGGGCAGCATCACCAGCCGGTGCGGCCCGGCGATCGGCGGCGGCGCGTCCGCGTGGCAGATCGGGCCCAGCAGGGTGGAGGCGATCGCCGGGCCAGCGCTCAGGTCGTGCGATGTCGCCGACAGCGCCAGGCCGAACAGCGTGATCGCTGCGATCAGCAGTGGAACCCGCATGGCGCACCCGACGTGGACGCCGCGTTCATAGCACCGCCGCAGCGCCGGCGAGAAGGCGATCACGGCCGCCCGGCGGCGTCAGGCGGCCAGCGCGGCGGCGAGGAAGGGCAGGCTCTCGTCCATGCGGTAGTCGACGCCCGAGTGGTTGTCGTCGAACTCTTCGTAGCGGTGGGCGATGCCAAGCTCGTCGCAGCGGCGATGGAAGCGCCGCGCGCCGTAGACGAGGTTGAACTGATCGGCGCGGCCGCAGTCGATGTAGAGCGCCTTGAAACCGCGCAGCGCGTCCGCCTGCCGCTCCAGCTTCACCACCGGGTCGTGCGCCAGCCAGTTGGCCCAGCGCTCCGGGATGATCTCGCAAGTGTCGGGCGTGACCGGCAGGCGCAGGCCGAGGAACTGGCTGGGATCGGGGTCGTAGTGGGCCGCCATGGCGAGGATGTTGAGCGCCTTGAACGAGGCCTCGGGCGTCGTCGGCGCCCCCTCGAACCTGGTCCACCAGGCCTCGATCGAGCCGTCGGCGCGGGCGAGCGCCCTGAGGGTGTCGGGCATGTCGGGCAGGTAGCAAAGCTCGAAGGCCATGTCGCCGGAGTGGCAGGCGGCGGCGGCCCAGACGTCCGGATGGTCGAGGGCGTGGACGATCGAGCCGTAGCCGCCGGAGCTCTTGCCGAAGACCCCGCGACGCCCGGCCCCGCCGCAGCCGAAGCGGCCCTCGACGGCGGCCAGCAGCTCGGTGGTGAGGAAGTCGGCCCAGCGGCCGGTGGCGGCGGAGTTGACGTACTGGTTGCCGCCGACGCGGGTGAAGCAGTCCGGAAAGGCGACGACGGTCGGCGCCATCCTGCCCTCGCCGATCAGCCGGTCGAGCCGCTCGGGCACGTTCTCGCGAAAGCCGGTCCAGTTGGTGTGCGCCGGGCCGCCGGCGGTGAAGCCGACAAGGTCCACGAGCAGCGGCAGGCCGGCGCCGTCGTGGCCCGCGGGCAGGTAGACGTCGACGCGCCGCGTCGCCGGATCGCCGAACAGGTTGCCGGCGAGCACCTGGCTGTCCACCGTCAGCCGCACGACCTCGCCGGCCGGATGCTCCGTCTTGCGCATGCGTTCTCCCGAGGTTGCGGCGCCGGCTTACGCTCCCGCCGCCGCCACGTCACCCTTGCCGGGCCGCGAGCCGCGTCGCTAGGGTCGCGGGCAAGACGGCGAAGGAAGATGGGATGACGGGCGGGCTCTTCAGCGACCTCTTGGTGATCGACTGCGCCAGCTTCATCGCCGGGCCGGCGGCGGCGACGATCATGTCGGACTTCGGCGCGCGGGTGATCAAGATCGAGCCGCCGGGCATCGGCGACAGCTACCGTAACCTCTTCCGCCTGCGCGGCACCCCCGACGACATCGACTACTTCTGGACCCTGGACTCCCGCAACAAGGAGAGCCTGGCGATCGACCTGAAGCAGCCGGCGGCGCGGGCGGCGCTGGAGACGCTGGTGAAGCGGGCCGACGTCTTCATCACCAACTACCCGTTTCCGGTGCGCGAGCGGCTGCGCCTGCGGGCCGACGACCTGCGCCACCTCAATCCGCGGCTGATCTACGCCTCGCTGACGCCCTACGGCGAGCACGGGCCGGAGAAGGACCGCACCGGCTTCGACACCACCGCCTGGTGGGCGCGGTCCGGGCTGATGGACATGGTGCGGGCCACGGGCGAGACCGAGCAGGCGCTCTCGATGCCCGGCATGGGCGACCACCCGACCGCCATGGCCCTGTACGGCGCCATCGTCACCGCCCTCTATCGGCGCCAGCTGACCGGCGAGGGCGGGGTGGTCACCACCTCGCTGCTGGCCAACGGCCTGTGGTCCAACTCCTGCCAGGTGCAGGGCGCGCTCTGTGGCTACGAGCTGACCGGCCGGCCGGCGCGCGGCCAGCGCGGGGCGATGGTCGAGACCTACACCACCGCCGACGGCCGCGCCTTCATCCTCACCACCACCAACCCGGCGCGCGACTGGCCGCTGCTGGCGGGGGCGATGGGCCATCCGGAGTGGCTGCGGGACCCCCTCTTCGCCACGCCGGCCGAGCGCTTCGCCAACCAGGGGGTGCTGGTGGCGCGGCTGGACGCGCTGTTCGGCTCGGACAGCTGGGAGGTCTGGAGCCGACGGTTGACGGAGGGCGGCATCACCTTCGGCGTCGTCGGCAAGGTCGCCGACCACATCAGCGACCCGCAGATCGAGGCCAACGGCTTCCTGCCCGAGATCGAGGACGGCTACGGCCTGAAGACCGTCGACAGCCCGTTCTACCTCGACGACGCGCCGAAAACCGCGCCGCGGATGGCCCCGGAGATCGGCCAGCACACCCGCCAGATCCTGGCCGAATGCGGCCTCGCCGAGGCCGAGATCGAGGCCCTGGCGGCGGGTTGATTTGACAAACGGCGAGCGCCCCGGCGGATATGGCGCCGGGGTCAGCTACGGGAGAGAGAGCGATGAAGCCGGAAACGGAAGGCATGTCGGCGGCGCGGCTGGCGCGGCTGGATGAGGTGATGGCCAGGCGCTACGTCGACGGCGGCTACCTGCCGGGGCTGCTGACCATGGTCTCGCGCAAGGGCAAGCTGGTGCACGTCGGTATGTCCGGCCACATGGACCTGGAGCGCAGCAAGCCGATGCGCGAGGACGCCCTCTTCCGCATCTACTCGATGACCAAGCCGCTCACCGCGGTGGCGCTGATGATGCTGGCCGAGGAAGGCGCGCTGGGGCTGGACGACGCCGTCGCGACCCACATCCCCTCGTGGAAGAACCTCGGCGTCTACCAGAGCGGCATGCCCACCCTCTTGGCCGACCAGCCGCCGCAGTTCATCAACAGCCGCCCGGAGCGGCCGATGAAGGTGGTGGACCTGGTCACCCACACCTCGGGCCTGACCTACGGCTTCATGATGCGCACCGCCGTCGATGCGGCCTACCGCAAGCTGAAGATCAACGCCTTCGACACCCCTGGCGGCCTCGAGACCATGATGGAGCAGCTCTC
>DASXEN010000152.1:0-14365 GCA_036490095.1 Caulobacteraceae bacterium | reverse complement strand
CCATCTCAGCTCGACCGATCGGTGTCGTGCGGGCATTCCTATGCAGGTTCATCCGGTCCCTCCGAGACTCACTGAAGCTTCGCAACCTCAGCCTTCCCGGTCCGGACCGGATGGACAACCTATTGAGACCTCACAGCTAGCCACCCTCGCACTTGAGGGGAGGGTGGGCCGCCGGACGAAGTCAGGCGGACCGGGTAGGGGGGCTCTCTCCGCGACCGCTGTTGGCTGTGCCAAGGGCTCGCAGCCCCCAAGTTCGTGAGCTATCTGTCAGCCGATGACGGGCGAGCCGCAACGAAGGATGACGAGCGCTGGGCGACCGTTCGCGCGCGTCCCGACGTCTGCGGCCAACCGGCGCGAGCCCCCCACCCCCAACCCCTCCCCACGAGGGGGTGGGGCGCCGTGAGCGGCCCGCACCGGCTGCTGACCGTCGAGCTCGACGAGGAATCCCTCTCGGCGGCCTCGCGCGACCAGGAGCAGGAGCGGCAGATCGCCATCTTCGACCTGCTGGAGGACAACCACTTCGTTCCCGCCGGCGCCGAGGGCGGGCCGTACCACCTGAAGATCTCGCTGATCGAGAACCGGCTGGCGCTCGACATCACCGGCCCCGGCTACGAGCGCCGCCACATCCTCTCGCTGACGCCGTTCCGCAGCGTGGTGAAGGACTACGCCTTCATCTGCGAGAGCTATTACCAGGCGATCCGCAACGCCACGCCGCAGAAGATCGAGACCTTGGACATGGGCCGCCGCGCCCTGCACAACGAGGGCTCGGAGCTGCTGAAGGCGCGCCTCGCCGGCAAGGTCGACACCGACCTCGACACCGCCCGCCGCCTCTTCACCCTGATCTGCGCGCTGCACTGGCGAGGCTGACCCTAGCCATGCCCCAGGATTCGCCCGGCCGCCCGGATGTGCCCGGCCCCAAGAACCTGCCCGGCGCCAGGGACTTGCCCGGGGCCGTGCTGTTCGCCTGCAACTTCAACCGCGTGCGCTCGCCGATGGCCGAGGGGCTGATGAAGCTGCTGTTCGGCGACCGGGTCTATGTCGACAGCTGCGGGCTGCGGCTCGACGACGATCCCGAGCCCGACCCGTTCGCCGTCGCGGTGATGGACGAGCTGGGCGCCGACCTGGGGCGCCACCGCGCGAAGACCTTCGACGAGGTCGACGACTCGTTCGATATCGTCATCTCGCTGACCCCCGAGGCGCAGCACCGCGCGGTCGAGCTGGCCCGCCACAACGCCGTGGAGCTGGAATACTGGCCGACCCTGGACCCGACCCTGACCATGGGCTCGCGCGAGGCGGTGCTGGGCGCCTACCGCCAGACCCGCGACGCGCTGATGGCGCGCATCCGCCAGCGTTTCGGCGTGCCGGCGACGTTCGGGGGATGAAGCGTGGCTGGCGATCGAATATGGTAGGCGTTGCTGTTGTCCGGCGCGTTCGAGTCTCGGGAGGCGCGCCGAAGTCTGTTGAGGGCGCGCTCGCCCATTCTGAGAGGCCGGATGGCGAAAGAAGAGCTGCTGGAATGCCCGGGCACTGTCAGCGAGCTGTTGCCCAACGCCACCTTCCGCGTGAAGCTGGACAACGAGCACGAGATCATCGCCCACACCGCCGGCAAGATGCGCAAGAACCGCATCCGAGTGCTGGCCGGCGACAAGGTGCTGGTGGAAATGACCCCCTATGACCTCACCAAAGGCCGCATCACCTATCGTTTCAAGTAGCCCCGCGTGACGCCGGCGCCCGCCCCGCGCCCGCCGCTGGTGCTGGCCAGCGCCAGCCCGCGCCGCCTGCAGTTGCTGTGCCAGGTGGGCCTGGAGCCGGACCTGGTCGACCCCGCAGAGATCGACGAGATGCCCGAGCGTGGCGAGACTGGGCGGCGGCTGGCCATGCGGCTGGCCCGCGCCAAGGCCGCCGCCGCCGCGGCCCGCCATCCGGGCGCCTTCGTGCTTGCCGCCGACACCGTGGTGGCGCTGGGCCGCCGGCTGCTGGGCAAGCCGGACGGCGAGGCCGACGCGCGGCGGATGCTGGAGCTGATCTCCGGCCGCGCCCACCGCGTGCTCACCGCGGTGGCCGCCATCGCCCCCGGCGGCCGCGCGGCCGCCCGGCTCAGCGAGACCCGCGTGCGCTTCAAGCGCCTCACCGGCGCCGACCTCGCCGCCTACCTGGCCAGCGGCGAATGGGAGGACAAGGCCGGCGCCTACGGCGTCCAGGGCCGCGCCGGCGCCTTCGTGCTGGCGCTGAACGGCTCCTACACCGGCGTGGTGGGCCTGCCGCTCTACGAGACCCGCGCGCTGCTGACGGGGCTGGGGTGGCGGGCATGAGCGAGCGCCGCACCTATCTCGATGTGGGCGTCGGCGAGACGCGGGGGGTGGTCACCCTGGACGGCCGGCCGGAGCGGCTGATCGTCGTGCGCGACACCGACGCCGCCTGCCAGGCGCTGGGCGCCGAGGTGGTCGGGCGGGTGCGCAGGCTGGAGCGGCAGCTGGCGCTGGCCTTCGTCGACCTCGGCGAGGGGCCGGACGGCGTGCTCAACCTGCGCCCGGACATGGGCCGCATCACCGAGGGCCAGGCGGTGCTGGTCGAGATCCGCGCCGAGGGCCGCGCCGGCAAGGGCGCCTCGCTGCGGCTGGCCGGCGAGGCGAGCGGCGCGCCGCGGGTGGCGAGGCCCGCGCCGTCGCTCGAAGCCGAGCTGGCCGCCGCGGCGCGCCAGCATCCGCTGGTCACCGGCGGCCAGGCCCGCGCGGTGGCCGACGGCGCCGAGGCCGAGGCGCTGGCGCGCGACTTCCCGCTGCCCGGCGGCGGCAGCCTGGCCGTCGAGCGCACCCGCGCCCTGATCGCCGTCGACGTCGACGTCGGTGAGCGCGCCGGCGCGGACGCCAAGCGCGCCACCCGCGCCGCCAACCTCGCCGCCCTCGCCGCGGCCGCCCGGGTGCTGCGCCTGAAAGGCGAGGGCGGGCTGGTGGTGATCGACCTCGCCGGCCGCGGCCACGACGGCCCGGCGATGCTGGCCGCCGCGCGGGCCGCCTTCGGGCCCGACAATCCCGGCGTCGCGCTCGGCCCGATCAGCCGCTTCGGCACGCTGGAGCTCACCGTGCCGCGCCGCCGTCGCTCGCTGGCCGAGCGGTTGCTGGGCGACGACGGGCGCCCGACCGCGTTGACGCAGGCCCTGCGCCTGGTCCGCGCCCTGGAGCGGGCCGCGCTCGCCGACCCCGGCGCCCGCGTCAGCGCCGCCGCCGCCGCCGATGTCGCCGCCGCCGCGAGCCCCTATCTGAAGGCCTTGACGGACCGCTTCGGCGCCCGGCTCGCGCTCGCCGCCGACCCAGCCCGCCCCCCAGGCGCCTTCGAGGTCACGTGAGCCAACGCACCTGCCCGATCTGCGGCAAGCCGGCGGCCGACGCCCACCGCCCGTTCTGCTCGCGCCGCTGCGCCGACGTGGACCTGCAGCGCTGGCTCTCCGGCCGCTACGCCATCCCGGCCGCCGAGGACGAGGCCGACGAGGCGGACTCCGCGCCCGACTCCTACGACCCGGACGCGGACTGACCCAAGGATTGGTCGAAGGACTGGCCACGCCCCGGCTGGACGGACGCGCCCGCCTCCCTTATAGACCGCCCTCCTTCGGCCACGGGCCCGGGCCTGGGTAGCTCAGTCGGTAGAGCAGCGGATTGAAAATCCGCGTGTCGGTGGTTCGATTCCGCCCCCAGGCACCACTCTCTTGCAAATTCGTCAGTAAAATCAGATGGTTAGGTGCGGTTGATTGGTGGTGTCCCAACACTTGTCGCAGCATTTGACGCTTCGAGAGGCGCCGCAGGTGGATCGCGACGCCAGCGCACCCTCAGTCGCCGCCCGCCCGTACCCGCGCCCGCCACAGCGGTGAGGCCAGGCCGATCAGCGGGACCGCCGTCACGCCTGCCGCGCCCAGCAGCAGCGTCTCGCGTGGCCCGATCCAAGAGCCCAGGGCGCCGCCGATGAGGGCGCCCAGGACGCCGGCGCCGCCGCGGCCGGCGGCGAAGGCGCCGGCGATGCGGCCGAGCTGGGCGGCGGGGAGGATGGACTGGCGCAGCGAGGCCTCGGCGATCTCGGTGACGGCGCGCAACGCGTCACCGACCAGCTGGGCGGCGATCAGCACCGCCATCGCCGTGGCGGGCGCGCCCCCGGCCAGCGGGATCAGGAAGGCGGCGGCGCCCATGGCGAGGCTCGCCAGCACGATCGCCCGGCCGGCGCCCAGCGCCCGGGTCGCCAACGGCGCCAGGGTCGCGCCGATGAGCGCGCCGACGCCGCCGGCGGCGATGGTGAGGCCGAGCTCGGCCGTGGTGAGGCGCAGCACCGTCAGCGCGTAGATGAGGTAGAGGGCGCCGAAGAACCAGCCGAAGAAGTCGCCGGCAGTCGCCATCAGCCAGATCGGCCGCACGACGGGGTGGGTGAGGGCGGCGCGGAAGCCGGCCAGCGGGGCGAACGGGGCCGGCGGCGCGTCGTCGTCGGTGTCGGCGGCGGCCGGGCGGACGGGGAGGGCGGCCAGCGCCAGGGCGGAGGCGAGGTAGGTGACCGCGCTCAGCGCCACCGCCACCGGCGCGGCGAACAGCTGGAAGAGCACGCCCGCCGCCGCCGGCCCGCCGATCTCGGCCAGGCTGTCGGTGGTGGCGAGCTTGGCGTTGCCGTCGACCAGCAGCTCGCGCTCGATCACGCTGGGCAGGAAGGCGTGGTCGGCGACGTCGAAGAGGGCGGTCAGCGCGCTCATCAGCCCCAGCGCCAGCGCCAGCTCGACGAGGTCGAGCGCGTGCGCCAGCGCCGCGGCCGGCACCGCCAGCATCAGCGCCATGCGGCCGAGGTCGGCGCCGATCATCAGCGCCCGGCGCGGCAGCCGGTCGGCGAGCCAGCCGGCGACCACGCCCTGCGCGCCGTAGGAGGCCAGGCCCACCGCCATCAGCGCGCCCATCGACGCCGGCGGCGCCTTCAGGACCAGCACCGCCGTCATCGGCAGGCCCTCGCGGGCGATCCGCGCGCCGAACGCCGACACCGCCTGCGCGCCCCACAGCTTCAGGAAATCGGCATGGCGCCAGAGGCTGGCGGTCCGGCGCGGCGGAGCAGTCGTCGTCATCGCCCCTCGCAGAGGTGGGACGCGATCAGCCGCGCCGCCGCCCCGATCAACCATCCCAAGTCTGGATGAGTTGAATATTGTCCGTGCCCGGCCGCGACTTGCGCTTTCGGGCCGGCGCGTTTCAACCGGCCATAGCATGGACCGCTGAGCGGCACACTTGACTAGCCGGTCCATTCTTCCTCACCGCCCAGGCGCGAATTTCTTGCGGCCCTCGCCGATGATTTTGCGATCGCCGGCGTCCGTCGGGGATGTTGCGTTGCAACGCGATTGGCCCGCCGCGCGCGTCATTGCTGCGAAACTGTGAGCAAATGAGCAATGGTGCACCGCAATAGGCAGCCTTGTTTGACATTTCTGTCGCCAAACAGCGATCGGCTCAGCCCTCTTGACGGTGAGATTTGGGATTGCCAAAGGACCCGGGCCGCAAGTCTAAATTTGCGGTAAGGACTTGTCGTGGCGGTCGCCCCGGCGGGTCGGATTGAAGCGCCTCGAAACGCGAGCTTAGGCCGACGAATGAGATTGGATCGGAGCGTGGCGAGACGGGCGCGGCGACGACGGCTTTGGACGTGCGGATTCGTGACGAGCGATTTCGCGCCGGGCCTCCACCACTCAAGGGCCGACAGCGCCCCGCGCGACGATCCCTTCGGGTCCTAGGGCGAGCAGACCAAGCAGGAATTGGCGACAAGATGCTTCAAACGAAACGAACCACTCCACTTCTGGCCCTCGCAGGCGCCCTGGCGCTGATGACCGCGGCGCCGGCGCTCGCCCAGTCAGCGGCTCCAGGCGCCACCCCGGCGGCGGCGCCCGCCGCGGCGCCGGCGGCCGCTCCGGCCGCGGCCCCGGCTGCGGGCGACGCCTCGGCCGACGCCACGCCCACGCGCGTCGGCGGCGCCCACGCCGGCCACCTTGGTCCGTTCGAGATGTTCCTCGACGCCGAGCCGCTGGTGAAGGTGGTGATGGTGGGCCTGGCGCTCGCCTCGCTGCTCTCCTGGACGATCCTCATCCTGAAGATCTTCGAGTTCAACTCGCTGACCCGCGTCTCCAACCGCTTCCTGGAGACCTGGCGCGGCGCCAAGTCGATCGCCGACATGGCCAAGATCGCCGAGACCGAGGATTTCGCCGGCAACCCGCTGGCCGACATGGCCGCGGCCGCAGCCGCCGAAGTGGAGCTCTCGCGTCAGGCGGGCCTGCACGTCGCCGGCGAGCACCGCGACACCACCATCATGCGCGCCCAGAGCGCGGTCAGCGCCGTGCAGTCGTCGCTCGCGCGGCGCCTCTCCAGCGGCATGCAGTTCCTCGCCACCGTCGGCTCGACCGGTCCGTTCATCGGCCTGTTCGGCACGGTCTACGGGATCATGCACTCGTTCATCGGCATCGCGAACTCGAACACCACCAACCTCGCGGTGGTGGCGCCCGGGATCGCCGAAGCGCTGCTGGCCACGGGTCTCGGCCTCTTCGCCGCCATCCCGTCGGTGGTGTTCTACAACTACTTCCAGACCCTGATCACCGCTTACGGCTCGCGCACGGAAGGCTTCGTCGCCGAGCTGATGAACGCGATCTCCCGTCAGCTCGACAGAGGGGCGTAACGCCATATGGCCGCCAAACTCGCAGGGCCTGGCGGTGGCAAGTTCCAGGTCGATCTGAACAACGAGATCAACGTTACGCCCTTCGTGGACGTGATGCTGGTGCTGCTGATCATCTTCATGGTGGCGGCGCCGTTGGCCTCGGTGAACGTGAAGATCAATCTGCCGCCAGCCAACGCCAAGCCCCAGACCAAGCCGCCGCAGATCGTCTACGTCTCGATCAAGGCGAGCGGCGACATCTACGTCGGCGACAGTGCGACCGACCTCGCCGACCTGCCCGACGCGTTGAAGCTGGCCGCCGGCAGCAACCACGTGGGACTGCGGATCTTCATCCGCGGCGACACCGACGTTGAGTACGGCAAGTTCCTGGATGTGATGAACACCATGCAGGACAACGGCTTCTACAGCGTGGCGCTGGTCGGTGAGGACCGGTCGGGGGTGGGGTCGAAGAAATGACCGACGTCGACATCGCCCATCCCGCGCACAACCCCTTCGATGTGCCGCGGCGCAGCCGCAACCAGACGCGCACCTTCGTCATCGCGGTCACGGTTGCGATCCTGTTCCACGGGCTCGTGGGCTACTACGTCTACAAGGCGAAGTTCAAACCCAACTACAAGAGCTACGCGGAGGAGAAGGAGGAGGTGAACATCCTGCACCCGCCGCCGCCGCCGCCGCCTCCCCCGCCGCCCCCGCCGCCGCCGAAGGTGGAGGTGAAGCCGCCGCCGATCCAGCCGCGTCCGCCGGCCGCGGTGCCGGTCAACATCCCCGCGCCGCCGCCGCTGAACATCGCGCCGGTGGAGCACCCGGCCCCGCCGCCGCCGTCGCCGCCGGTGATCGCGCCGGAGAAGCCGCCGCCGCCGAGGCCGACCATCATCAGTCAGCCCGACTGGGTGCGCCGGCCGACCGGCGACGAGGTGGCTCAGTACTACCCCGAGCGCGCCTCGCGGATGTCGGTGAACGGCCACGCGACCATCGAGTGCACCGTCAACACCAACGGCACGGTGAGCGGCTGCTCGGTCACGTCGGAGAGCCCGGCCGACCAGGAGTTCGGCTCGGCGGCGCTGAAGCTGTCGAAGCTGTTCAAGATGCGGCCGCAGACCCGCGACGGCGTCCCCGTCGCCGGCGCCAAGGTGATCATCCCGATCGCCTTCCAGATGCCGAAGGACTGAGGCTTCGCGCCAACCAAGACGGCCAAGGCCCCGGAGCACCGCTCCGGGGCCTTTTCCGTCGGCGCCGGCCGCGCGCGCCGGCGCCCCGCTTGATCGCCGCCCCGCGCCCCTCTAAACGGGTCCCCTTCGCGACGCGCCGCCTTAGCTCAGTTGGTTAGAGCGCCAGATTGTGGCTCTGGAGGTCCCCCGTTCGATCCGGGGAGGCGGTACCATCGCAAGTCCCGGGAACGTCAGGGTTTCTTGCGCTCCAGGCGATGGACGTCCGCGGCGAGCGGCCGGCTGTTCGGCGCCAGTGGCGACTGAAGCCGGCTCGATGTCTCGCTGACCCGGCGCGTGCAGCGCGAGCGAGCGGGGCGGCCGACATCAAGCTTCAGCACGATGTCGGCCTCGAAGGGGCCGCTTGGGAGACGCGGACTTTCCGACCATATATGGCGACGACGGATGGTCGGATCGACTACGGGGAAGACGCCTGCCAACAAAACGAACCAATGCTCCGGACTTCGTGCGGCGCAAGGTGCTCGACGCCGCCGCCGAGTTGTTCCAGAGCCGCGGCTATGCGGTCGCCACGCTCCAGGACATTGCGGAGCGGGCCGGCGTCACGCTCGGTGCGATGCACCACCACTTTCGCTCGAAGAAGTTGATCGGGCTGACCGTGCTTCGCGAGCGCGTCCGTCCGGCGCTTGAGGCCGCCTGGCTGTCGCCGGTGTCGAGCGCGTCCTCCACCGCGGAAGGCATCGCCACGGCGTTCCGCGCCATCGAGGATGCTTTGGACGCGCGCCAGGCGGTGCAGGGCTGTCCCGTCAACAACCTGGCGATCGAGCTGTCGCTCGCCGACGCCGATTTCCGCTTCGAGATTCAGCAGTTGTTCGCCGACTGGCGCGGCCAGATCGCGTCCAAGCTGCGGTCGGACCTCGCCGAAGGAAAGCTCAAGAATGTCGACGCCGACGCTTTCGCCACGGTCGTCGTCGCCGCCTACTCCGGAGCCATGGCCCTCGCCAAGGCCGAACAGGCGACCGAGGCCTTGAAGATCTGCCGCCGGCACCTGGTGGCCGAACTCGCTAGTCGCGGTAGTGACCTAGGAGAGTCGAGGTCGTTAGCCCAAGACGATGCGCCACGGGCCGGAAGCCGTTAGAACGCCGGCTTCCGGGCGGATGGCCGACAGCCGCATTCGACCCATGTCGGACGTTGGGACCGTCTGTTATCCGGCTGGCGCAGCGATCCTCTTCTGCACGTCACGGATGCTGTCTCTTTTCAATAACGCGGGGTAGCCGCCTCCATCATCTACGGCTAAGCTCGCCTTTGAGTATGGGAACACCCGGCTTTGACGGCAGGGCGTCGCTCTGGGGATGCTGCCCGGCTCTAACCGAGCCGAGGAGGGAAACGTTGGTGCATTACAAGATATCATCCGCGTATGGGGCGGTGTTGATCGCAGTGGCTCTGTCAGCAACGTCTTATAGCCCCGATAACGCGCGCGGCGGCGAGGCATACGCTGCGCCCGAAAATGCAGCACATTTGACCGGCCCCCAGATGAACGCCGCCAAGTCTGCGAGGCAGTATCTCCACCTGTCCGGCTTCTCGCGAGAAGGCTTAATTCAGCAACTCTCGTCGAGTTATGGCGATGGTTATGATGTCGCCGACGCCACCGTAGCAGTGGATAGTCTTGATGTTAATTGGAACGAGAATGCGGTTAGGTCCGCAAAGCAATACCTAAGCTTGTCTGGCTTCTCGTGTAAGGGCCTTATTGAGCAACTATCTTCCAGTGCGGGGGACAAATACACGGTGAGCCAAGCAACTTACGGTGCGCAACAGGCTGGCGCTTGCTAGGTGGAAATTTTAGGGCTGGTTAGCGTCTCCTACCCACCCTTCCCCGACCCCGGGAGGTCCGGAGGCCGCCGCAGCAAACTTCTAAATCACCACCCCCTTCGCTCCTGAGTTGACACCCGAGGACGCCGCTCGTAACAAAACAAACCAGTTCACCGGTTTTGTCGGATGCCTTGGCCTTGGCGGCCGCCGGCGAGTTTTCAGGCAGGGGCCTTCATGCGCGAGAAGCCAAAGTCGGGGTCCGGTGGTTCAGCGGCCTCGCCGCGTTCGCGACGGGGGCTGCTCACGAGTGGCGTTGGGTTGGCCGTGGCGGCCTCGGGCCTCGCCGGCCCCGGCCGATCTCAACCCCGTCCATCCGATCTGGCCGCCGTGCGCGCTGAGACCTGCTGCCCCATCGTGGAACTGCGGCAATACACGCTCCACCCCGGCGCCCGCGCCGCCTTCACGACGCTCTTCGAGCGGCAATTCATCGAGTCGCAGGAGGTGCTCGGCATGCGGGTCATCGGCCAGTTCTGGGACCTGGACGATCCGAACCGCTTCGTCTGGATGCGCGGCTTTGCGGACATGCCGGCCCGGGCCGCGAGCCTCGGCGCCTTCTACGGCGGCCCGGTGTGGAAGCGTTACGCTCGCGAAGCCAACGGCGCGATGCTGGATTCCGACAACGTGCTGCTGTTGCGGCCCGCTTGGCCCGGCTCGGGCATTCCGGTCGCGCGGCTGAAGCGTCCCGGCCCGGGCGCGGCGGTCGACGACGCCGGCGTCGTGACGGTCAGCCTCCACTATGTGGACGCCGAGATGATCGCGCCGTTCACCGATTTCTTCCAAGCTGCGATGAAGCCCCGGCTCCAGGCGCTGGGCGTTCCGGTGTTCGCCGAGTTCGTCACCGAGGCCAGCGAAAACACTTTCAGGGGATTGCCCGTTCGCAAGCGCGACCATGTGTTCGCCTGGCTTTCCAGCTTCGCGAGCCAGGCCGACTGCGAGGCGCGGATCCTGGGCGTCCGCATGTCGCAAGCCTGGCGCGAGGGCGCCTCCGACCCGATCCTGCACCAGCTTGCGCGCAAGCCGGAAGTGCTGCGCCTGTCACCGCGCTCGCGATCGGCGCTGCGAGCGTGAAGGCCAGCGCGGGGGCGGCGCCGAGCCGTCCACTTCAACATGACATCACCCACGCCCCCAAGGGGCGAGCGCTCCTCAAGGAGGTGACCATGCCCGGTTCCCTGGCGTCACGGACGCGCCGTGTCGGCCAAGCCATCGCCCGCTACAGCCTCGTCCTCTTTTTCCTGGCGTTCGGGGCCTTGAAGTTCACGGCGGGCGAAGCCGCGGCGATCCATCCGCTGCTGGCCCACAGTCCCATTTTGGGCTGGCTGCCGATGATCGCGGATCTGCGGACTGCTTCGGCTGTCGTCGGCGTCGTCGAAATCATCCTGGCGCTGTTGGTCGCCGCCCGGCCGCTCCGGCCGCGAGCCGCGGCCATCGGCAGCGCCGGCATGGCGCTCGCCCTGGTCGTCACGTTGAGCTTCCTGGTGACGACGCCTCACCTGGACCCGGCGCTCGCGAGCTTCATCGTCAAGGACCTGACGCTGCTCGGCGTCGCGATCTGGTCGGCGGGCGAGGCCTGGGAGGCCGCGGCGGATCGATCGGCCACCCGCGGAGCGGCGGCCTGAGAAGATGGCGCACCGACCCTGGCCGGCGCCGCGTAACCGCGCGCCGCATGGGATGGGAAGGGAGGCGCCTATGCGAGGTTCTTCAACCCTACCGTCGGTCTTTGGGAAGACTCGGCGACGGGAACGGCTGCAGGACCGCTCTGCGCCTATCTTGGCCATGCGGGCCTGCTCCCGAACGGCGCGCTGGAGATCCAGCAGGGTGTCCGCATGGGACGCCCCAGCCTGCTGAGAGTGCGGTTGGCGCCCGGCGCTGAGCTGTCGGGGTCGGGCCTGGTCGTTCTCCGCGGGTTCTGAAGCTCTAGGATATGTTCCACTTCGAGGTCGAGTTCGCCGACACGATGGGAAGGAAGGGTTTGGCGGGCCACGACCGATAGCGGTTATTGCCCTGCATGGCGCTGGTTCCTCGCACGCTCAAGATCGCGTCATCCCCCACGAGGCTTGGGGAACAACAACACCCGCAAAGAAGATCACCCACATTGCTATCAAAACTACGTTGCTTGCAGCGAAGGCAATGAGCCGGTAGAGCACATTGTTATAGCTAAGGTGGATGGCCGTGTGCACAACGCGCAGGCCTACATAGAACCAGGCCGAATACAGCACTGCGCTCCAAACGCTATCGATCATGTATGACATGATGCAGATGACATAGAAAAGCACGGGCAGTTCGAGCAGGTTCATCATCGCCCTGTTGGGGATGGAAACATATACGCTCACATTTGCGGACTCGCCGTAGCGAAAGTCGTCGAGCGTAATCTCCTTCTTCAACGTCGCGCCGATCCGCCGAAAGGCGGTCAGGCCGAGCGCGCAGAATGTGAGCAGCGCCATTGCTCCCATCGGCCATAGAATATCCGCCTTCGACATCATCGACCTCGAGATTGTGCGGCGCTTTCGCACGATCGGCGCAGACGCTGGAACAGCCCGATCACCAACGACATCGCAAGAAACAGTTCGAGTTGGTAGCCACCGAGCAGCGCGGGGCCAAGATCAAGAAGAAGCTGGAGATCGATCCGCTCCACGCCGATACGGTGCGGCTGGTCTATCGCCTCGCACTGGGAGCTTGCCGAAATCGTCACGGGACCGACGCCGCCAACAAGTGAAGCCGAGGAGCTGCTGGGGGGCGATAGCCGGCCTTGCGCCAGCCACCCCTGAACACCGCCCGGCGTCGGCGTGGGCGGGTGGCTACAGCACTGCCGCGAACTGCTCGGCGATCCAGTCGGCTTGCGCGTCGGTGAGG
Source organism: Caulobacteraceae bacterium (assembly GCA_036490095.1). Taxonomy (GTDB): domain Bacteria; phylum Pseudomonadota; class Alphaproteobacteria; order Caulobacterales; family Caulobacteraceae; genus Acaudatibacter. The sequence continues at coordinate 1,817 of DASXEN010000152.1, read as the reverse complement.
ATCAGCGGCGGGGCGATACGGATGGTGTGGTCGTGGGTCTCCTTGCAGAGCAGGCCGCGGGCCATCAGGCGCTCGCAGTAGTGGCGCGCGCCGCCGGCTTCGGGGTCGAGCTCGACGGCGATCATCAGGCCGCGGCCGCGCACCTCGCGCACCGCCGGCGAGCCGATCCGCCGCAGGGCGGCCATCAGGCGCTGGCCCTGGCGCGCGGCGTTGTCGATCATGCCCTCCTCGGTGAGCACCCGCAGCGCCGCGCGGGCGACCGCGCAGGCCAGCGGATTGCCGCCGAAGGTGCTGCCGTGCTCGCCGGGCTTCAACACGCCCAGCACCTCGTTGTTCGAGAGCACCGCCGAGACCGGATAGAAGCCGCCGGAGAGCGCCTTGCCGACCAGCGTCAGGTCGGCCTCGATCCCCTCGTGCTCCTCGGCCAAGAGCTTGCCCGTGCGCCCGAGCCCGGTCTGGATCTCGTCGAGGATCAGGATCACGTCCTGGCGGCTGCAGATCTCCCGCACCCGGCGGAAGTAGCCGGCCGGTGGGATGATCACGCCGGCCTCGCCCTGGATCGGCTCGACCAGGAAGCCGGCGGTGTTGGGCCCGATCGCCGCCTCCAGCGCGTCGGCGTCGCCGAACGGGATCACCTTGAAGCCGGGGCCGAACGGACCGAAGCCGCGCCGCGAGGTGGGGTCGGTGGAGAAGCCGACGATCGCCAGCGTGCGGCCGTGGAAGTTGTCGGCGCAGACGATGATCTCCGCCCGATCCTCGGGCACGCCCTTGACCTCGTAGGCCCACTTGCGCGCCACCTTCAGCGCGCTCTCCACCGCCTCGGCGCCGGAGTTCATCGGCAGCGCCTTGTGCGAGCGGGTGAGGGCGCACAGCTCCTCGTAGAAGGGCGCCAGCTGGTCGTTGCGGAAGGCGCGCGAGGTGAGGGTGAGCCGGCCGGCCTGGCGGGTCATCGCCTCCAGGATCTTCGGGTGGCAATGGCCCTGGTTCACCGCCGAATAGGCCGAGAGGCAGTCGAGGTAGCGCCGCCCGTCGATGTCCCAGACGTAGACGCCTTCGCCGCGGGTCAGCACCACGTCGAGCGGCTTGTAGTTCTTCGCGCCGTACTCGGCCTCCAGACCGATGAAGTCGGCGAGGCGGGCGGGGGGATGGTCGAGCACGTCAGACATGGGTTGGCTCCTGGTGGAGTGCGGCGGCGGCCGCGTCGTCGGCCTCGATCAGCCGGCTGGCGGGGACGCGGGCGCGGATTTCGGCCAGCGCCGCGGGGGTGAAGGCGGCCGGGTAGTAGAGGATGTGGCCGTTCGCGAGCGGACAGAAGCAGGTGTCGAGGTGGTAGAAACTGGGGCTGGCGAGCTCCAGTGGGACGACGGGTCGGCCGAAGTAGGCGGCGATGGCGTCGCTGGCGGCGCGATCGGAGCGCTGGCCGTAGCCGGTCCAGAACTGGCCGCGATGGGCGTCCCAGATCGCATCGCCCGCGCCTTCCTGGAACAGGCCAGGGGCGATCTGCGCGACCTCGCGGACCAGGCCGCGGGCCTTGAGGGCGTTGAAGGCGGCGAGATAGCGGGCTTCCTCGCCCTGGCGCTCGGCGGGACGGAAGCGGGCGACCAGCACCTTGCCGTCGAGCACGACGGCGGCGTTGGCGGCGAACACCATGTCCGGCAGGCCGCGGGCGCCGTCGATGGTCTCGACCGTAGCGCCGGCGGCGGTGAGGGCGGCGCGCAGGGCCTCGAACGACGCGCGGGCGGCGCGGGCCTGGCCCTCGGCGTCGGCGCGCCAGAGTCCGGGGCGCATCCACGGATTGATCTCGTAGGAGACGTCGA
>DASXEN010000151.1:0-19569 GCA_036490095.1 Caulobacteraceae bacterium | reverse complement strand
CGGATGTGGGCCTGGCGCGCGCCCTCGACCTCTACCGGGTTCTTGCAGGCTCGCGGCAGGGCGGTGGGGTCGGCGCCGCGCACCACCTTGGCGCCCGCCTGCTCCAGCGCCTCGAAGTACCAGGCCGACGAGGTGGCCGGGTCGACCAGCACCCGGCGGCCGGACAGGCCGGCCAGCGCGCCGGCCAGCGCGTCCGGCGGCTCCAGCGTCACGCCGTTGCCGAGCCAGGCCGGCAGCTCGCCGGTCACCTTGGCCGGGTCGAGGAACAGCCGCGCCGAGCCGTCCTCGTTCAGGATCGCCTGCGACAGCGGCAGCGGCGAGCGGATCACGTCGCCGCCGCGGATGTTGAACAGCCAGGCCGACGAGGCCGGCGCGGTGATCAGCGCCGCGTCCGCGCCCAGCTCGGCGAGGCTCCTGCCCACCCGCTCGCGCTTGGCCGCCGACTCCTCGCCGGCGTAGTCGAGCGGATGCGGCGCCACCGGCGCCTGCGGCTGGCCGGGGCGCACCGAGCCCCAGGCGGCGTCGAGCGGGTTGGGCTCGACGGCTTTGAGCGCCGCGCCGGCCTTGGCCGCGGCGGCCTTCAGCCGCTCCAGCGCATCGGGGCTGTGCAGCTTCGGATCGTAGCCGATGGTCCAGCCGGCCTTGGCCTCGGTCTGCAGGTAGGCCGGCACGCCGCCCTCGACGAGGTCGCGCACCTCGAACAGGTCGGTGTCCACCTGGTCGCGCACCTGCAGGGTGTAGCGGCCGTCGACGAAGATCGCCGCCTTGTCCTTCAGCAGCACCGCCGCCCCGGCCGAGCCTGTGAAGCCGGTGGCCCAGGCCAGCCGGTCGTTGGCGGCTGGCAGGTATTCGTTCTGGTGCTCGTCCTCGTGCGGGATGACGAAGCCGTCGAGCCCCTGCGCGGCCATGGCGGCGCGGATCAGCGGCGCATGCTCGCGCCCGAAGGCGGGTGTGGTCGATTCATCGAAGGTCTGGCGCATGGCGGGGATTTAGGCCCGCCGAGCGCCAGAGGCAAAGGGTCCCGCCGTCGCTGCTCCCGCCGCCTCGCTCTTTCAGTAGCCCTCTCCCCGCCGAAGGTGGGGAGAGGTGAGGTGAGGGGTGGACGCCGCCGCGACATCTCTGTAGTGGTGTTCATGTTATGTTCTAGATGGAGCGCCGCATGTCCAGGCAACCGATGCTCTCTCGCGCTCGAGACCTTCGCCGCAACCAGACGGACGCCGAAGGCCGCCTGTGGGGCGAGCTGCGCGGCCGACGGCTCGGCGGCTGGAAAATGGCGGCGCCAGGCGCCAATCGGCCCCTTCATCGTCGACTTCTACTGTCCCGCGGCTCGGCTGGTGGTGGAGCTCGACGGCAGCCAGCACCTGGATCAAGTGGCGTACGATGCGCGGCGGACGGCGTATCTGGAGCGCGGCGGGCTGACGGTGATCCGCTTCGGCAGCGAGAACATCTGGGGCGGCGGACTCGACCATGTCTGCCGCAGCATCCTCGCCGCCTGCGGCGGCGAGGCCCCTCACCGACCGGACGCTGACGCGTCCGGCCTCCTCTCCCCGCTGCGCGGGGCGAGGGCTACCGCATAGCGGGCAGCGATCGCAGAACAGGCTTTCTAGGCTACTGCTGCGGCGGCGGCGGCGAATCCGGGCTGGAGGCCGAGGCGTCGCGGCCCGACTGGTCCGCGCTCTGGGCGCGGTCGGCCGAGGCCTGGGCGCGGGCGCGCTCGGCGGCGGCCTGGTCAGCGGCGGTCTGCTGCACCTGGGCGGAGGACTGCTGAGCCGATTGGGCGGCGGTCGACGCGTCCTGCGCCGCCTGGGCGCTCTGGGCGGATGCGGCGGCCTGCTGGCTCTGCTGGGCGATCGCCGCCTGCTGGCCGGTCTGGTCGGCCGGCCGGCTGGTGGCCATGTAGGCGATGGCGACGATGGCCACCACGGCGACCGCGCCGGCGGCCATCCAGCCGGCGTAGGACTGGCGAGGGGCTGGCGGCGTGGTGCGGTTCGGATAGTCCGGGTCCACGTTGGACATGGGGTTCACCGTAGAGGTTGCGGGTCGGGGGCCAAAACGCCCTGTTCCGGCGCCGGTTCCGGCCCCGTCAGCGACGCTGCAGCACCAGCGTCGCCCAGGCGTCCTGAAGCCAGCGGCGGCGGACGCGGAAGCCCTGGGCCAGGTAGGCGGCGCTCACCAGGCGTTGCTGGTGGCGCAGCAGGCCGGAGAGGATGGCGACGCCGCCGGGCTTCAGCGCGCCGCCGACGGCCGGAGCGAGGCGCACCAGCGGCCGCGCGAGGATGTTGGCGAAAACCAGGTCATAGGGCGCGTGGGCGGCGACGGCCGCGTGCCGCAGGCCGTCGGCGCGGGCGAAGCGGGCCCCGGCCTGGTTGAGGGCGGCGTTCTCGCGGGCGATGCGCACCGAGACGGGGTCGATGTCGGTCCCGACCACGATGCGGCTCCCCGTGCGGGCCGCGGCGATGGCGAGCACGCCCGTCCCCGTGCCCACGTCCAGCACCTTGCCGAAGCGGCGCGCCTTCAGCAGGGCGTCGAAAGCCTGAAGGCAGCCGAGCGTCGTCCCGTGGTGGCCGGTGCCGAACGCGGCGCCCGCCTCGATCCGCAGGCCCACGGCGTTGACCGGGATGCGCCCGCGGTCGTGGGCGCCGAAGACGAAAAAGCGGCCGGCGCGCACCGGCGGCAAACCCGAGAGCGCCAGCGCCAGCCAGTCGGCGTCGGCCAGTGGCTGGGCCGCGACCTGCAGCGCCGGATGGCCGCGCAGGAGCGCCGTGAGCGCCGCGGCCTCGGCGTCGGAAGTCGGGTAGGCGTCGATCCGCCAGACGCCGCGCGCCTCGTCCTCTTCCAGGATCGCGTAGGCGGCCGATTCCAGCAGCGGGTCGGCGTCGATCGCCGCCGCGGCGGCTTCGGCGTCGGCGCGCGGGCCGCGGGCGGTGAACTGGAGGTTCTGGGCCGTCATCGCGCCCGTCTATCCGGCCCCCGGTGACATGAAAACTTGATCTTCGTCGCCGGAACCCCGGTGTCCGCCGCCGAGTCGATTCCGGCGCGGGGGCCGTATCCGGCAACGGACCGTTGCTCACAGGAGATTTCCGAGATGGCCGATCCTCAGGAAAACACCACGGCCGCAGGGCAGACCCGGGCCCGCGGCGACGCCCAGCCGCCCGGCTCGCCCGAGCCGCGCAGCTTCGACGAGGCCAGGGCCCGCGCCGGCGCGGACGCCAACGGCGGCGCGGCCGCCGAGACGATGTCGCAGGCCGCCCAGCCGCTTGTGGACGGCGGCCGCGAGCTGGCCGAGCAGAGCCGCCGGGCCAGCCGCCAGATGGCCGACGTCTGGCGCCAGGCCGTCGATCCGCTGATGGCGATGCAGTACGACATCAGCCAGTGGTTCGACGACGTGTTCCGCCACACCTTCGGCTTCCGCAACACGCCGGGCGCGGCGGCGCTGCGTCCGTTCGGCCACATCAGCGCCATCAACCTGTTCGGCCTGCCGCCGGCCGACATGAAGGAGACCGAGACCGCCCACGTGCTGGCCATCGAGCTGCCGGGGCTGAGCCGCGAGGACGTGGACCTGGCCATCGACGGCGACGCGCTGATCGTCAGCGGCCACAAGGCCGAGGAGAGCGACGACGTTTCCGCCACCTACCGGATGAGCGAGCGCCGCTACGGCCGCTTCGAGCGCGCCTTCCCGCTGCCACCGGACGTGGAGCGCGGCAAGATCGAGGCGCAGTTCCGCGACGGCCTCTTGAAGATCACGTTGCCGAAGAACCCGGACGTCGCGCGGGCCAAGGCGCGGATCGACATCAAGGGCTAGGCGGCGGGACCCGCTCGCCGCTGGTGGCGTCGTAGGCAGCGGCGGCGTGGGGCGCCGTGCCCTTGAGGATGTCGCCGCCGACGGACGGATAGGCGGGGCTTGGCCGGGCGTAGGCGGCCAGCTCCGCCGGCTCGGCGGCCGGCCGCGGCATGCGCAGCGCCGCCACCTCCTGGTGGTAGCCGGCGCAGCCCGCCAGGTTCAGCGCCACGAACGCGCCCAGCAGCGCCCAGATCAGCCGCATCATCCCCTCCAGGTCCAGGCGGGGATGATAGCGCGGCCGCGGCGGCGCTCACGTTAAACCCTGGTCATCCGAGGCGGCCCCTGAGCCGCGGCCGTCACCCAGGCTTGCGGAACTTCAGGATGAACTGGTCGGTGTGGCCGCGGATCGCCGGGACGAAGACGTTGTCCATGTGGGTGTCGGCCGGGTTCTTCAGCACCTCGCTCTCGCCGACCAGCTTGAAGCCGGCCGCCTCGACCTCGGTCTTGACCACCGTCTCGTCGATGCGGTGGCGGGTGTTGGTGTCGCGCAGGCCCGAGCCGGGCTCGGCGACGTGGTCGAGCACCAGGTAGATGCCGCCGGGCTTCAGCGCCTTGAACACCGCGGCGTTGATCTTAGCGACGTCGGCCGGGGCGAAGAACGGGTCGTGCAGGTCGTGGTAGTTGTCGGAGATCCAGACGATGTCGAGCGGCTTCGGCGCGGCGAAATCGTTCACCGGCGCGACCAGGGCGGTGAAGACCGGGAACTTCGGATCGGGCGTCGCCCCGTCGGCCGGCAGCGGCTGCTTGATGAAGTTGTGCAACTCGGCCGGGTAGAAGCCGTAGACGTGGCCCTTCGGCCCGACCACGCCGGCGAAGATGCGGTCGTAGTAGCCGCCGCCGGGGATCAGGTCGCCGACCACCGAGCCGCGCTTCATGCCGGAGAAGGCGATCACCTCGGCGGGCTTGCGGCCGGCGTCGCGCGCCGTGTCGGCGGCCGGCCGGTCGTGGCTGGCGACGGCGGTGGCGATGTAGGCCGGAACGGCGGCGGCGGCGATGGCCGCCGAGACGAGGGCCGCCGAGGCGACCGCGACCGTCAGGTTGAAGAGCGCGCGCATGGCGTTTCCCCCAGGTTGAAGAGCCTCGGCTGTTTGCCGCGGCACGGCTCAGTTTACCACGGCAAGTTGCCCCCTGCGCCGCGAAAAGACCCCCGCTTCCTGCCAAATACCGACACAAGTGCGCGCTAGCCTCCGGGCTCGGCAGCAATGGAGACAGCCGATGAACACGCAGGAAGTCGCGCAGGACCTCGTGTCGCTGTGCAGCCAGGGCCAGTTCGACGAGGCCGGCGAGAAATACTGGGCCGACGACGTCGTCAGCGTCGAGCCGACGGGCGACAACGCCGAGAGCCGCGGCAAGGCCGCCGCCCGCGCCAAGGGCGAATGGTGGTCGGCCCACCACGACGTCCACGGCGTGAAGGTCGAAGGCCCTTACGTGAACGGCGACGAGTTCACCGTCCGCTTCGTGATGGACGTCACCGACAAGGACAACGGCCAGCGCATGACGATGGACGAGGTGGCGCTCTATCGCCTGAAGGGCGGCAAGATCGCCGAGGAGCGGTTCTTCTACTCGGCGTGAGCGTCTGCCGCGGGGAAGACGCCCCGGCCTGAGACCCGTGCTCGACGCCGGCTCGCTGACCGTCGCTGCTCAGAGCCTGCCGTCGATCGCTATTTCCCCCGCGACGGCCGTCTTTCCCCCCACGACGGTCATCGCCGGGCTTTGTCCCGGCGAGCCGTGAACACGCATTGTGGGGTGGCCGTGCGGCCGCACGGCCGCGGCTCGCACGGTGTTCATGGGTGACCGGCACAAAGGCCGGTCATGACCGTATTGGGGGGTAAGAGCATTTGAGGAAGGAGGCGCCGCCGCCGCTCACGCCTTCTCCACGAACGAGTCGATCACCTTCTTCTCGCCGGCCTTCTCGAAGGCGACGGTGAGCTTGTTGCCCTCGATCTGGAGGATGCGGCCGTAGCCGAACTTGACGTGGAAGACGCGCTCGCCGCGGGCGAAATTGCCTGTGGCGGACGGCTCGGAGACCGCCACCAGCCGGCCCTCGCCCTCGATCACCTGGGTGACGCCGGCCGGCCCGCCGCGGTAGTTGCGCTCCTGGGCGCGCCGCCAGCCGGGCGAGGAATAGCCTGCGCCGAACTTAGGGTCGGCGTCCCAGCGTGAGTTGGCCTCGCGCATGCCGGGGCCGCCGCCATAGTAGCCGGTCTCCGAGGCAGCCTCGACGTTGTCCGCCGGCAGCTCGTCGACGAAGCGGCTGGGCAGCTGGCTGGTCCAGCGGCCGTAGACCTGGCGGTTGGCGGCGAACGAGATGCGGGCCTCCTCGCGGGCCCGGGTGATGCCGACGTAGGCGAGCCGCCGCTCCTCCTCGAGACCCTTCTCGCCCTTCTCGTCCATGCTGCGCTGGCTGGGGAAGACGCCCTCTTCCCAGCCGGGCAGGAACACCAGCGGGAACTCCAGCCCCTTGGCCGAGTGCAGCGTCATGATCTGCACCGAGTCCTCGCCGCTCTCGCGGTCGAGGTCCATCACCAGCGAGACGTGCTCCAGGTAGGCCTCGAGCGTGTCGAACGAGCCCATCGACTGGACCAGCTCCTTGAGGTTGTCGAGCCGGGTCTGGCTGGTCGGGCCCTTGTCGAGCCGCAGCGCGTCGGTGTAGCCGCTTTCCTCCAGGATCATCTCCAGCAGCCGCGGATGCGGCGTGGTCCGCGCCGTCGCGGTCCAGCGGTCGAGGTCGCGCAGGAAGCCCGCGAGCGCCGTGCGGGTGCGGGCCGGCAGCTCGTCGGTGTGGATCAGCTCGCGGGCGGCGTTGACCGCCGAGACCGCCGCGCCCCTCGCCACCGCCAGCAGCTTCTGCACCGTGGTGTCGCCGATCCCGCGCTTGGGGACGTTGACGATGCGCTCGAAGGCCAGGTCGTCGTCCTCGGACTGGATCAGCCGCAGGTAGGCGTGGGCGTCGCGGATCTCGGCGCGCTCGAAGAAGCGCGGGCCGCCGATCACCTTGTAGGGAATCTGCAGCATCACGAACCGCTCTTCGAAGGCGCGCATCTGGAACGAGGCGCGCACCAGGATGGCGGCCTCGCGATAGCGGCGCCGGTCCTTGATCCAGCGCTCGATCTCGTCGGCGACCAGGCGGCTCTCGGCCTCGCCGTCCCAGACGCCGCGCACCTTCACCTTGGCCCCGCCCTCGGCCTCGGTCCACAGGGTCTTGCCGAGCCGGCCCTTGTTGGCGGCGATCAGCCCCGAGGCGGCGGCGAGGATGTGGGCCGTGGAGCGGTAGTTGCGTTCCAGCCGCACCACCTTGGCGCCCGGGAAGTCGCGCTCGAAGCGCAGGATGTTGTCCACCTCGGCGCCGCGCCAGCCGTAGATCGACTGGTCGTCGTCGCCGACGCAGCAGAGGTTCTGCCGCCCTTGCGCCAGCAGCCGCAGCCACAGGTACTGGGAGACGTTGGAGTCCTGATATTCGTCGACCAGGATGTATTTGAACCGCCGGTGGAAATCCTCCAGCACGTCGGCGTGCGAGGTGAAGATGGTCAGGTTGTGCAGCAGCAGGTCGCCGAAATCGCAGGCGTTCAGCACCCTCAGGCGCTCCTGGTACATGGCGTAGAGCTTCTGCCCGCGATTATTGGCGAAATGCGCGCCCTCGGCCGGCGGCAGCTTGCCGGGGACCCAGCCGCGGTTCTTCCAGTGGTCGACCAGCCCGGCGAAGGCGCGCGGCGTCCAGCGCTTGGAATCGATGTTCTCGGCCTCCAGCAGCTGCTTGATCAGCCGCTCCTGGTCGTCGACGTCGATGATGGTGAAGCTGGACTTCAGCCCCACCAGCTCGGCGTGGCGGCGCAGGATCTGCGCGGCCACCGAGTGGAAGGTGCCGACCCAGCGCAGCCCCTCGGCCGCCGGGCCGATGATGGCGGTGATCCGCTCGCGCATCTCGCGGGCGGCCTTGTTGGTGAAGGTGACCGCCAGCAGCTCCCACGGCCGGGCGCGGCCGCTGGCGAGGATGTGGGCGAGCCGCGTGGTCAGCACCCGGGTCTTGCCGGTGCCCGCGCCGGCCAGCACCAGCACCGGCCCCTCGATCGCCTCCACCGCCTCGCGCTGCTCCGGATTGAGGCCCGACACGTAGTCGGGCCCCTGCACGCGGGCGAGGTCGGAGATGCGGGGCTGGGCGTCGGTCACGGCACGGTCGATTCAGGCACGGAACATATGTAGCACGCCGACGCGCCGGCAGAAGGGCGGCGGATTTTCTCTGCTGACGCCCGTGGGACCGTAGAATCTCCGTATTCCGCGGCGATCGGCGTCCGGCCGCGCGGCCGGACGCCGTCCACGCGTCACTTGTACATGTAGTCCTTGTCCCGCTGGCGGTCCGGCAGCGAGGGACCGTCGTTGAGCTGGTACTCGTTTTCGGGAATGCCGAAGGTGTCGCAGGACTTGCGCGGCACCGGCGCCAGGTCGCAGCCGCTCTTGCCCAGGTGCGGATCGCCCCAGCGGCCTTCGTACTGGTTGAGCAGCACGTTGTAGCGGTTGTCGTCCGACCAGACGATGTTCTGCCAGGTCTGCCAGCGCGTGCCCTGGCTGGTGTAGTCGTTCAGCTTGTCGCCGACCTTGGTGGTCTCGTAGTTCTGCGTGCCCGCCCAGCCGTAGGTGCCGTGCGAGCCGCCGGCGGAATAGACGATCGGATGGTCGCCCTCCCAGCCGAGCGCCTTCTCGCCGAAAGTCGGGCCTCGCGAGACGTTGCCGCTCTTGGTCCAGCCCGGCGCGAAGAAGCTGTAGCCCGTCTTCGGGATGTTGTTGCCGTGCGAGCCGGTGTGCACCGCGACCGGCTTGCCGTTCTCGAAGCGGATGGTCATCAGCTCCCAGTCAGCGACGTGGTTGCCCATCACGACGCGGGCGCCCGCACAGTGGTCCTTCGGCGCAAAGCCGATGCAGGCCTCCTTGCCGAAGTTGTAGGGATAGAAGGTCATATACTGGGCGTCGAAGTCGCCCGGCGCCTGCTGCTTGCCGTCCTGGTAGATGAACACATAGATCGGCACCGAGGTCTTCGACGGGTCCTGGCCGCGCAGGAATACGGGCCTGGAGTAGGGGCCGCGCAGCTCCGGCCTGGCGTGGAAGAAGCAGCGCGAAGGCTTGCCGTCAGACGGCGGCGCGCCGCGGCCCGGCGGCAGCATGTCCATCGTCAGCTTGCGGATGTCGTCCGTCTCCTGCCTGCGGTCGCAGACCGCGTCCATCGACTGGGCGTAGTAGTCGATGCTGGACGGCATCCACAGCTCTTCGTTGTTCAGCCACACCAGCGGCGCATACTTCTGGGCGATCTGCTTCTGGGAGGCGAGCGCCCCGCCCTGCCAGGCGAAGCGCGCGCTCTGGAACACGTTCCCGGGCGGCGAGCCGGTGGGGTACATGTCGAAGCTGACCGGCGTGTTCGGGGTGACCTTGATCGTGAAGGTCTGCTCGCCGACGCCGTCGCCGTCGGTGGTGATCGCGCCGAGCTGGCGCACGCACTTCAGTTCGAAATTGTAGGTGGTCTTGGGTGTTCCCCGGGAGACGTTGACGACCACGGTGGTGGTTCCGTCGGCGGTCTGGCTGAGCGAGACCCTGGCGCCGACCCGCGCAGGGTCGGATGAGCTGACGTCGGAGTTGCTGCAGTCGGACTTGTCCTGGCGTATCATCCAGGTGTGCCCCGTGACCGGATCGGCCGAAGCCGGGAACGCGCTCAGGAACATGCCCGCGGCGAGCAGCGCGCCCACCCCGTAGATGGCGCGCCGCAGTCCGCCGGTGAAGCTCGTTGTCACGGTACAGACCCCCGCCGGCTCCGGCCGCCGCGACGGCGTCCTCCTGTCGGCGGACGATCCTCCCGCCCCGGACGGGACGTGTAAATCTGTAAGGTTCTGCTTTCAGTGGTCTTCTTGGCGGCGTGATCCCCGCCTAGGCCCGGGCCAGGCTTTCGGTCATGAAGGCGAAGCGCTCCTGGCGGTCGAGGAAGTCGCCGGCGGCGCTGGCGAAGGCGTCCGGCCGATCGGCGATCAGCGCCGCGGCCGCGTCGTAGACCAGCACCACGTGGCAGCGCGGCAGCGCCCGGCGCCAGGCGGCGAGCGGGGCCGCAGCCGGGTCGCGGTCGCCGATCAGCACGCACCTGGCCGCGCGGATCTCGAGGGCGAGCGGCGAGGCCCCGGTCTCGGGATCGAGCGCCAGCCCGGCCGGTGAGACCAGCACCAGCGCCTTGGCCTGCTCGCCGGCCGCCGCGGCGGCCTCCAGCGCCCAGGTCGCGGCCTCGCCGACGCCGACAATGCCGACCGGCTCGCCCTGTGCGGCGATCCAGGCGGCGGCGTCGCCGGCTTCGAGGCGGCAGATGCTGAAGCGGGCGGCGAGCGCTGCAAGGCCCGCGGCGTCGCCGGGCCCCGCGCCCAGCACCAGCACCGGCCGGCCGGTTCCCGCCTCGATCGCCGCCATCGCCCGCGCCCTCAAACCAGCTCGGCCAGGGCCGGCGCGAAGGCGCGGCCGAACAGCTGCAGCGAGCGGCTGACGCCGCCGCCGGCCACCGCCACGTCGAGAATGCCGACGCCGGCGTCGTGCAGCTCGCGCGCCTTGGCCAGCACCTTGTCCGGCCCGCCGAGGAACTGCACCCCGGCGACGCCGGCGGTCGGATCGCCGCCGCCCTGGCCGCCACCCTGTCCGGCGCCGGGCGCCGCCGCGCCGGCGCGCGCGCCCATGCGGTTGGCGATCTCCTCGGCGGCGCTGTCGGTTTCGCCGAGGATCATCCGCCCGCGGTAGAGCACGTTGTCGTGGGTCGGCTCCCAGCCGGCGGCGCGGGCGGCCGCCTTGTAGAGGTCCACCTGCTGCTTCACCTTCGGTGGCGGGGCGAAGCCGATGGCGATCGAGAGCCCGTGCCTGCCGGCGAACTCGGCAGACTCATCGCTGTTGCCCGAATAGAAGATCGGCGGATGCGGGTCCTGCGCCGTGCGCGGCCACACGGAGACGGTGCGGAAGCGGAAGTAGCGGCCTTCCCAGGCGAACGGCTGCGGCTCGGTCCAGGCGCGGCGGATCAGCTGCACGCATTCCTGGGTGATCTCGCGCGTCTCGGCCGGATTGGTGCCGTAGGTGGCGTGCTCGTTGGGCGTGCCCTTGAGGATCAGCACCACGACGCGGCCGTGGCTCAGCGCGTCGAGCATGGCGATCTCCTCGGCGGCGCGCACCGGGTTGATCAGCGGCGCCAGCGGGCCGAGCAGGGCGATCTTCACCCGGCTGGTCTGCTGGCTGACGGCGGCGGCGAGGATGCCGGGGTTGGGCGTCATCAGGCCGGGCGAATAGTGGTGCTCGGAGATCGACACCCAATCGAAGCCGACCTCCTCGGCCAGCCTGTAGTTGCGGATGGCGGTGTCCATCGAGCGCACCGCCTCTTCGCGCGAGCACAGCTCCGGCGGTGTCGGCCAGCCGCGCGCCGCCACCTGCCCCACATAGCCGCCGGTGCCGAGGTAACAGGTCTTCATCGCCGCCTCCCGTCACCACGTCCTTAAACGTTTACAGGCGACGTGGCAACGAGGGTTGCGACAGCGGCGTCCAGGGCGCGAAACGTTTACATGCGGCGGCGTTGGCGGGATACCGGCGCGATGGCGCCGCGCGGAGAGAGGCTGAAGGTCACGCTGCACGACGTGGCCGCCCGCGCCCAGGTCTCGATCGCCACGGTCTCGCGGGTGGTGAACGAGCTCTCGGTCTCGCCGGCCAGCCTGGCGCGGGTGCGCGCCGCCGTCGCCGAACTCGGCTATGTGCCCAACGCAGCGGCCCGCACGCTGCGCAGCGAGCGCAGCTGGACCATGGGGCTGATCTTCTCCGACCTGCGCAACACGCTCGGCATCGAGCTGCTGGACGCGCTCAGCGAGACCATCGAGGCGGCGGGCTATTCGCTGATCATCTCCACCGCCCGCGGGAGCGCCGAGCGCTACGACGAGCTGATGCGCCGGTTCCTGGAGCGGCGGGTCGACGCCCTGTTCTGCATCCGCCCGCCGCCCCGGGCGGGCTCGCTGGCGCGCTACCAGGCCGCCGGCGTGCCGGTGATGGCGCTGTTCGAGCGCTCGGGCGACTTCGAGGCCTCGCCGCTGGTGCGGCCGGCGTTCAGCGAGCCCGGCCGCGCGCTGGCCCAGCACCTGGCCGGCGGCGGCCACGCGGCGGTTGCGGTCGTCAGGCCGCCGAGCCGCTCGCCGGCCCTCGCCGCGCTCACCGAGGCGCTGCGGGACGAAAGGTTGCGGGTCGAACTGGTCGAGCCGGCGGAGAGCGACGGCGCGCGCGAGATCGTCGCCGGCGTCCTGGCGCGGCCCGACCGCCCCACCGCCATCGTCGCCGTCGATCCGCTGGTGCGGGCCGTGGTCGGCGCCTGCCATGGCCTCGGCGTCGCGATCCCCGGCGCGCTCAGCGTCGTCGCCGTCAGCGACCTCGCCGCCGACGCCCACTACCGCCGGCACGGCGTCTCGGCCGTGGTGATCGATCCGCACCGGATGGGGCGGGCGTCCGGCGCGGCGATGCTGGCATGGCTGGGTGGCTCGGTCCCGGCCGAACGTATCCGCGTGCAGGCGGCGAGCTTCGCGGCTCGCGCCTCGTCCGGCCCGGCTGGCGTCGTGGGAGGCTAGGCCGGGTACTCCAGCGAGGGATACCAGTCCGCGCCGCGGCCTTCGGGCGTCATGTCGAGCACGGTCCACAGCGGCGCCGGGTCGGGGGCGCCGCGCGGGTCCTGGCCCGGATCGCTGGCCTCCATCTCCTGCGACCAGAAGTGGCGGATCACCCCATCCCGGCGGGTGAAGACGGCCGGGCCGCCGCTGTCCAGGCCGCCGTCCGGGCTGCTGGCGTAGTCCCGCGTGAAGGTGTCGTCGAGCGAGCTGGCGAGCCGCAGGTTCTTCCAGCCGCGCGCAAGCTTCACCGCCTCCAGCCGCTCCAGCGGCGAGCGGGCGACCACGACCAGCGAGACCCGCTGGGCGATGTCGTCGGCGTTGCCGTCCCAGGCGTCCAGCAGGTTGGTGCACATCGGGCACGGCTTCTGCCGCTCGGGCCCGAACATGTAGTTGTAGACCACCAGCGTCTGCTTGTCGCCGAACAGGCCGGCGAGGTCGCTGGGGCCGTCTTCGGTGTCGAAGCGGTAGTCGCCGGTCACCGGCCCGCCCGGCGGCAGCGCCCGCCGCATCGCCGCCACCCGTTCGATCTGCCGGCGCAGCTCGAACTCCTCGGCGAGCAGCGCTTCGCGCGCCGCCCGGTAGTCGGCGCTCTCGCCCGGGATGCGGATGGGGTTCTCGCGGGCCAGCTGGTCGGCGGGGACCAGGGTCTCGGTCTTGGCGTCCATGGAAGGGTCTCCGGAGGGTGTCGATGTCAAAGGACGATCCTGGCGCGGCCGATCCGACATGGGCCGCGAGATTTTTTTGGCCACGGAAAACACGGCAAGCACGGACGGACACACCCGCCCTTCACCCAACAACGATGTCATCCCGGAGACCCGCGAAGCGGAGTCGTCCGGGATCTCCTCAGCACCTTCGTGGGAAGTAGGTCGCGGATGAGTCCCGCCTGACGGCGGGCTCTCCGGGATGACATGGCAGAGTGGATGCCAGGCCAAGCGCCTTTTCCGTGCCCTCCGTGTTTTCCGTGGCCCAACATCCTACCGCACTCGCAACCGCACCGGGTCGAGCGGGCTCATCGGCGGGTAGTGGTCGCCGAGCACCTGCCAGCCGTCGCGGGCCAGCTTGGCCGGGATCACCACCTCGTCGCCCTCCCGCGCCGCCGCCGCCAGGTCGAGCTCGGCCAGGATGACGCGGCGGTCGCGGGTGAGGCTGTCGGCGACGGTGACGACGGCGCCCTCTGGCCCGGTCTGCAGCCGCGGGTCGGCCAGGCACACCGACAGCATGCCGCCGTGGGCCTGGAACTGCACGTCGCCGACGAAGTCGCCGCGGCCCTGCGGCCGCCCGTCCGCCGCCAGCGTCAGGCCGCCGCCCGGCGCCGCGGCGAAGCTGAAGGCGCCGTCGGCGGTGCGCTCGGCGCCGCTCCCGACGTCGATCGAGCCGCCCGCGCCTTCCACATAGGCGCGGAAGCTCTGCTTCACGCCCCAGGTGAGCGCGGCGACCGCCGCCTGATCCGCCATGTAGCGCCTCGCCGATCCGTGTCCGGCGGGGAGATTGCGACGAATGCGGCCGGCGATCCAGCCGGCGCGGGGGTCAGGCCGGATTGTTGCGGGTGATGAACGCCGCCATGCCGTCGATGTAGGCCTTGGGGATGAAGCCGCGCATCACCGCCGACAGGTGGCCCTTGCCGGGCAGCACCAGGTTGGTGAAGTCGTCGCACTCGCGCCACAGCCGGTGCGACTTGGCCAGCGGCCGGTCGAACTCGCCGTTGATGGTCATGACCGGGAACTTGATCCGGGTCAGGTCGAGCTTCTCCAGCAGCGCTTCGCGGCGCTTGGCCATCTCCTCGGCGCGGGCCCGCTGCTCCGCCTCGGTGGGCGCCGCGCGGCCGGCGGCGGCGGCGCCGTTGCCGACTTCGCGGCCGCGCTCGGCCTGGGCCTGCTGGTAGGCGGCGCGGGCCGCGGCGGCTTCCGGATCGCCGCCCTCCTTGTCGGCCGGCACGCGATCCCGCCACTCCGCCGTCTCGCCGACGCCGGAGCCGTGGAAGCTGGCGGTGAGGAAGCGCTCCGGATGCTCGACCAGCAGGGTCAGCGTCACCCCGCCGCCCATGGAATAGCCGCCGATGTGCGCCTTGCCGATGCCCTGCGCGTCCATGAACTCGATCACGTCGGCGGCCATCTTCGAGCGGCCGCCGGGCGGGCCGTCCTCGGAGAGGCCGTGGGCGCGCATGTCGAGGCCGATGACGCGGTTGGTCTTCGCCAGGCGGGGCGCGATGCCGTTGGCGAACCAGTTGCCGACGGCGCTGCCGCCGGCGCCGTGGATCAGGATCACCGGCGTTCCCCGGCCCATCTCGACGTAGTGCAGCTTCGTGCCGTCGGAGGTGGTGAAGCTGTGGTCGGTCCAGGTCTCGGCGCTGGCTTCGAGGGTGGCGCTCATCGGGGTTCCTCCTGCCGGTTCGGCGGCGTGTCGCGGCGGTCCGCGCGTGTTAGGCAGCACTGACCACAAACGCGAAGTTAGCGCGCCGGCGACGCCGCGGAAAGGGCTTTCGCCGCCGCCGGCCGCAGGTCTATGGTCATCGATGACCACAGAGAGAGCGGGGCTCGCCGGCGGCGAAGACCCGGCCCGGGGTGCAAAGAGAGAAAGCGTCATGGCGGATGCGGGCGGACCGGCGGAGATCGAGGCGCTGGCGGCGCGGGTGAACGAGGCCGCCAGGACCGGCATGCAGCCGGCGGTGTGGGCGCAGCTGCAGCCCGACCGGGTGGCCATCTACGACTACACCGGCCAGGACCGCACCTTCGGCCAGCTGAACGCCAACGCCAACCGCGTCGCGCGGCTGCTGCGCGGCGCCGGGCTGAAGGCCGGCGACGCGGTGGCGCTCGCCTGCTCCAACCGCGCCGAGTTCTGCGACGTGCTGTTCGGGGCGCTGCGGGCCGGCCTGCGCCTCACCCCGGTCAACTGGCACCTGACCGGCGAGGAGATCGGCTACGTCGTCCATGACTGCGAGGCCAAGGCCTTCTTCGCCGACGTGCGCATCGCCGCCGCGGCGCGGACCGCGCTCGCCCAGTGTCCTGGCCTGGCGCTGCAGGTCGCCATCGGCGGCCCGATCGAGGGCTTCGCCGACTACGACGCCGGGCTGGCGCCGCTGGACGGGTCGGATATCGAGGGTCCCGAGCGCGGCTACACCATGCTCTACACCTCCGGCACCACCGGCCGGCCGAAGGGCGTCTTCAAGCCGGGCGTGGTCTACGGCGCCTTCAACGCCGAGGCCGACCGGACACGCGACGTCTACCTCTGCACCGGGCCGGCCTACCATGCCGCGCCGCTGGCCGGGAACGTGCGCGCGCCGCTGCTGAACGGCCTGCCGGTCGTCTTCCTCGACAAGTGGGATAGCGAGGAGGTGCTGCGGCTGATCGAAAGGCACAGGGTGACCAACTCGCACCTGGTGCCGATCATGTTCCAGCGGCTGCTGGCGCTGCCGCCAGAGGTGCGGAGACGTTACGACCTCTCGTCGCTGCGGGCGATCAACCACGGCGCCGCGCCCTGTCCGCCGGAGGTGAAGCGGGCGATGATCGAGTGGCTGGGCCCGGTGCTGCGCGAATACTACGCCGGCTCCGAGGGCGGCGCCGGTTTCCACGTCACCTCCGAGGAGTGGCTGACGAAGCCGGGCACGGTCGGCAAGCGGCCCTCTCCGGAGGCGGCCAGGATCGTCGGCGACGCCGGCGATGAGTGCCCGGTCGGTGTCGCCGGAACCATCTACATGAAGGTGCCGGCCACCGGCTTCCAGTACTTCAAGGACGCCAAGAAGACCGAGGCCTCGCGCCTGGGCGACTACTTCACCCTCGGCGACATCGGCTACCTGGACGAGGACGACTACCTCTTCCTCACCGGCCGCAGCGCCGAGACCATCATCGCCGGCGGGGTCAACATCTACCCGCAGGAGGTCGACAACGAACTGATCAAGCACCCCGCCGTCGAGGACAGCTGCACCATCGGCGTGCCGCACGACGAGTACGGCGAGGAGGTGCGGGCGGTGATCCAGCTGAAGGCCGGCCACCAGGCCGGCGACGCGCTGCGGGCCGAGATCCTCGCCTACGCCGCCGCCAACCTGGCCAGGTTCAAGGTCCCCCGCGGCCTCGACTTCGTCGCCGAGCTGCCGCGCAGCGCCGCCGGCAAGGTGCTGCGCAACCGGGTGCGCGAGCCCTACTGGGCGGGAAGGGCGCGGCAGATCTAGCGGGTCGCCACGCCTCTGTTGCACGCCGGCTCTGCGTCCTTCGAGACGGCCGCGTTGCGGCCTCCTCAGGATGACGAAAGGGTGGGCTGCAACAAAGCTCGTCATGGTGAGGAGCGCTCGCCGGAGCGCGTCTCGAACCACGCACGATCTGCGGGCAGCTAGCGCCCCACCGAGTTGCTGCGGTCGTGGTGCAGCATCACGTTGCCGAGGCCGCCGGCGGGGGCCCATTGGTTGTTGCGGTAGACGCTGACGCCGAGGCTGCGGGTCTCTGAGATCTCCACGTGGTCCTTGGTGTAGCGGATGTAGCCGGAGAGGGTGTGGGCCTTGTTCGGCGAGGCGTGCAGCACCCGCGCGTCCGGGTGGTTCATGGTGTAGTCCCACTCGCCCACGGCGCCGCCGGCCCAGCGGGCGAACTCGGGGAAGTTGGCGTCGGCGCGGTCGATGCCCTCCTGGGTGGCCTCGGAGACGCGCAGCCGGCTCTTGACGCCCTGGCTGACGTAGCCGGCCATCGGGTTGCCGGCGCGGGCGGCGCCGGCCCGCTCGCGCGGCCCGTAGATGGTGATGTTGGCGTTGCGGCCGGGGCGGCGGGTGGAGTTGAGCAGCGCCTGGCTGCGCAGCGTGTAGCCCAGCATCCAGTCGCGCCCGCGCCGCAGGTTCGCCTCGACCGCGTCGCTGTACACCTGCCCGATCTCGGCGGCCGGCGTGTAGATGGTCGAGGCCAGCTCGATCCCCCAGCGGCCGTCGTTGTTGGTCACGGCATAGACGCCGTCGCATTGGCAGAGCTTGTGGCCGTCCTTGGAGTAGCGGGTGAAGGACAGCGAGAGCCCCGCCGCCACCGGGCAGAAGATCAGCAGCTCCAGCTTGTCGAGCAGGTCGTAGGAGCCCGGCGCGATCTCGGTGGCGCCGCGGCCGGTGACGTTCAGCGAGGCCGGCGGCGTCTCGGCGAACGCCGCGGCGCTCTCCACCACCAGCGGCTCGGTCCCCTCGAAGATGGCGAACGGGAAGTGCAGCGGCGCGGCCATGGCGGCGGCGTCGCGGCGGGCGAGGGCGGCCATCCAGGCGACCGCCACGCCCAGCGCCGCCGGGGCCGAGGCCTCGTAGGCGACCGGGTAGCGGGCGTCGAGCTGGCCCATCGGGTGTATGCCGGCCGGCGCCGGCAGCTCGGCGCCTTGGCGCAGCTTCGTCGGCGCAGAGCCGCCCGGCGTCTTCGGATCGGTGTCGGCGGTCATGGCGTCCTCCCGCTTGGCCCGTCTCGCGCGGGCTCTGGTCAGGGCTGCCTACCGCTCGGGCGCGGCGCTGTCCACGCCGCGGAACGGACGCCGCGCCGCGGCGTTGGCCGCACGACAGCCGCAAGCGGGCGAATGAGGAGGCCCGATCATGCCCAAGACCACGCCGCGACAGCGCAAGACCATCGGCCGGGTGATGCACGAGTTCGCCCACGGCGAGCTGGAGAGCGGCCCCGGCGGCCGCGCCGGCAAGGTGAAGAGCCGCGACCAGGCCATCGCCATCGCTCTGGAGGAGGCCGGCGCCTCGAAGAACGAGAGCCAGGCCGAGAACGTGCGCTCGTTCTCCCACACCAAGGCGAAGGAAGCCGCCGGCAAGACCGGCCAGCAGGAGGCCGAGGGCCGTCGCCACATCGGGGCGAGCGGCCAGCGCGAAAGCAGCCGCGCCATGGGCGGAAAGGCGGCGACGCGGACGACGGCGCGCGGCCGCAAGGCGGCGCGGACGCGGGCCCGCGGCGGTCCGACCAAGGACGAGCTCTACGCCCGCGCCAAGGCCCGCGGCGTCAAGGGCCGCTCGAAGATGACCAAGCAGCAGCTGGCCAACGCGCTGAAGTAGGGTATCGGCGGACGCGACATCCGCCCCCTCGGAGCCCCGCCATGCCGCTCGCCCGCCTCGCCGTCGCCCTGATCGCCGCGCTGGCGCTGGCCGGCCCGCTGGCCGCCCGCGCCGAGGACGGGCCGATGCAGAAGCCGCCGGCCGCCTATTCGTTCAGGCTCGGGGCGCTTCGGCTGGCGGTGGCGCGCGGCGGCGGCTGGCGGGCGCTCAACGACGGCACGGTGTTCGGCAAGAACGCCACGCGCGCCGAAGTCGCCGCCGTGCTGGCCAAGGCCGGCGCGCCGACCGACGTGGTGACCATGGACGTCGACGCCCTCGTGGTGCGCCTGCCCGGCCATGTGGTGCTGATCGACGCCGGCCTCGGCCCGGCCGACCATGGCGTGGTGCGCCAGAGCCTTGCCATGGCCGGGGTGAAGCCCGCCGAGGTCACCGACGTGCTGATCACCCACGGCCACACCGACCACGTCGACGGGCTGGTGGGCGACGACGGCAAGCCGGCCTTCCCGGCCGCGGTGGTGCGGATGTCGGCCAGGGAGTGGGCCTCGATGCAGGCCGACAAGTGGGAGGCCGGGACCGCCCGGGTCATCGCCCCGCAGGTGCGCACCTTCGCGCCGGGCGTGGAGCTGCTGCCGGGGATCACCCCGATCGCCCTCTACGGCCACACGCCCGGCCACGTCGGCTATGTGATCGCTTCGGGCGGCCAGCGGCTGGTCGACATCGGCGACATCGCCCACTCATCGATCATCTCGCTGGCCAGGCCCGACTGGATCATCGATTTCGACAGCGACCCGGCCATGGGCGCCCGCACCCCCGGGCCGAGCTGACGCGGCTGGCGGCCGGCCACACGCTGGTGTTCGCCCCGCACTTCCCGTTTCCGGGGCTGGGCCACGTGAGGCCGGTAGCGGACGGCGGCTTCGCCTGGGCGCCGATCGCGCAACGCTAGCTGTGAGGTCTCAATAGGTTGTCCATCCGGTCCGGACCGGGAAGGCTGAGGTTGCGAAGCTTCAGTGAGTCTCGGAGGGACCGGATGAACCTGCATAGGAATGCCCGCACGACACCGATCGGTCGAGCTGAGATGG
>DASXEN010000150.1:0-10466 GCA_036490095.1 Caulobacteraceae bacterium | reverse complement strand
ACCTCTCCCATCGGGAGAGGGAGGGGCCCAAGCGCGAAGCGGTTCGGAAGGTGAGGGGATCGGGCCTCGCCGGACTTCAATCGTCGCCGTAGCTGGCGATCACCCGGGCCAGCGAGCTGTCGATCGAGAGGCTCGGCGCGTTGCGGGCGAACCAGGCGGCGGTGGCGGCGCGCAGCTCCGGGCCGGCCGCGTGGGCCTGGAGGATCGCCGCCGCCAGCGCCTCGGCGGTGGGCGCCGCCACGTAGCCGTTGACGCCCTCCTCGATCAGCTCGGTCGCGGCGTTGTCCTCGCCGGCGGCGAGGATGCTGGGCGTGCCGCGCTGGGCGGCCTCGATCACCACCATGCCGTAGCCCTCCCGCTCGGAGGGATGCAGCAGGCAGAGCGCCCGGCCCATGGCGTCCTCCAGCACCGGCCGCGCGACGAAGTCGGCCATCTCCACTGCCTCGCCGAGTCCCAGCTCTTCGATCAGCGCCGCGCCGGCCGCCCACTGCGGCCCGCGGCCGAAGATGCGGGCGCGCAAGCCCGGCAGCTCGCGGCGCGCGGCGGCGACGGCGCGCAGCGCCAGCGCCAGCCGCTTCTCCGGGATCAGCCGCGCGGCGAACACCACCAGCGGCTCGGCCGTGGGCGAGGCGTGGGCCGTCAGGTCGCCCGAGTAGCCGCCGGTCAGCGCCTCGACCGGGCCGTTGACGCCGTGGCTGCGGATGCGCTCGGCGGTGAGGCGGGCCAGGGTGAAGGCGTGCTGGCGCACCCGCAGGCACAGCCCCTGCACGGTCCAGCCCACCCAGCCCAGCCGGCCGAGGTAGCGGTCCCAATAGCCCTTCGACCAGAACTCGAACCAGTCGACCACGATCCGGTAGCCGCCGAGCGGCCGCGCCAGCGCCGCGGCCAGCAGCGAGAAGTAGGGGAAGGACGAGCCGTGGACGACGTCGTAGCGGCGGCCGTGACGGACGAGGTGCCAGAGCACGCCCAGGCCGAACAGCAGCGGCGGCCCCATCGTGCGGCGCCCGTCCTCGGTGTAGTTGGCCATCTGCGGGCCGACGGCGACCACCGTCGCGCCGGGATGGCGGCCCGTCTCGCCCTTCGGCCATTGGCGCATGGTCAGGTAGGTCACTTGATGGCCGGCCTCGGCCAGCCGCTCGGCCAGGGCGAAGTACCAGCGCTCGGCGCCGCCGATGCGGTAGGGCTGCAGCGAATCGTAGATCAGGCAAATGCGCATGCCGCCGCCCAGGTCGGCCGAAACGTCGCGCCCGGCAAGGGCCGCTGTTCCTGGCGGCGGGCAAACGCTAGCATGACGCATGGTCCTTCAGGACGAGTACGCCGACCGGCTCCTCAGGCTGCAGACCCCGCTGTGGAAGCGGGTGCTGGACGTGCAGGCGCCGTATCGCTGGAACCTGCGCCGGCTGCAGCCCGGGCGGATGCTCGACGTCGGCTGCGGCATCGGCCGCAACCTCGCCAACGTGCCGGGCTCGGTCGGCGTCGACCCGAACGAGGCCTGCGTGGCGGCCGCGCGGCGCCGCGGCTTCGAGGCCTACACGCCGGCCGAGCTGACGGCGGCGGAGGGCTCGTTCGACAGCCTGCTGATCGCCCACGTGCTGGAGCATCTGACCCCCGAGCAGGCCGACCAGCTGGCGGCGGAGAACCTGAAATACCTGAAGCCGGGCGGGCGGCTGATCCTGATCACGCCGCAGGAGCGCACCTTCGCCATGGACGCGACCCACATCTGGTTCGTCGACTTCAAGGTGCTGGGCGAGCTGGTGACGCGCTGGGGGCTGACGCAGGAGCGCGCCTACTCGTTCCCGTTCCCGCGCTGGCTCGGAAAGCTGATCCCGCACAACGAGTTCGTGGTCACCGCGCGCAAGGCCGCTTGAGATCGCCGCCGCCTTTCCGCATATGGCGCCTTCAATCCGGTCCGGGGTGAGCGAGTGGTCTCTGTGAGCGAGAGCGGGATGGACGCGGCGCCGGCGCCAGTCCGCATCGGCTTCGTCCGGCGCGTGGTCGGCTACTGCCTGGTCGGCGGCCTCTCGACGCTGGTCTCCTACGTGCTGACCCTGGTGCTGAAGGCCCCCTTCGGCATCAGCGCCGCCGCCGTGATCGCCTGGGTCGCCGCGGTGCTGACCGGCTTCGTCATCAACCGGCGCGTCACTTTCGGCCTGGTCGGGCCGGAGAAGCGCTGGCTGGAGCTGGCGCTGTTCACCATCGGCGCGCTGGGGCAGCTGCTGCTGACGCTGATCGGCTACTGGGTGACGCTCGGGCGCCTGCACCTGAACTTCAACCTCGCCTTCGCCATCAACATCGTCACCACGACCATTTTCGGCTTCACCTACATCAACCTGATCGCCTTCCGCCGCGCCCGGTAGGCGCCCCACCGAAAGGACCGCCTTGCCCAAAGCCCTGATCACCGGCGTCACCGGCCAGGACGGCGCCTACCTCAGCGAGTTCCTGCTGGAGAAGGGCTACGAGGTGTTCGGCATGGTGCGCCGCTCTTCGCACCTGGGCGTCGCCGACCACCGGCTGCGCTGGCTGGGCGTCGCCGACCGGGTGACGATGGTCGACGGCAACATGATCGACCTGTCCTCGCTGCTGCGCATCGTCACGCGGGTGCAGCCGGACGAGATCTACAACCTCGCCGCCCAGTCGTTCGTCTACACCTCCTGGGACCAGCCGGTGGTGACCAGCGAGGTCACCGGCGTCGGCGTGGTCAACATCCTGGAGGCGATGCGCACGGCGGCCCCGAAAGCGCGCTTCTACCAGGCCTCGTCGTCGGAGATGTTCGGCCTGATCCAGGCCGAGCGGCAGAGCGAGACCACCCCGTTCCATCCCCGCTCCCCCTATGCGGTGGCCAAGCTGTTCGGCCACTGGGCGACGGTGAACTACCGCGAGAGCTTCGGCCTGCACGCCTCGTCCGGCATCCTCTTCAACCACGAGAGCCCGCTGCGGGGGATCGAGTTCGCCCCGCGCAAGGTCAGCGACGCGGTGGCGCGGATCAAATGCGGGCTGCTGGACGAGCTCAAGCTCGGCAACATCGACGCCCGCCGCGACTGGGGCCACGCCAGGGACTATGTGCGCGCCATGTGGCTGATGCTGCAGCAGGACCAGCCCGACGACTATGTGATCGCCACCGGCGTCACCACCACCGTGCGGGAGATGTGCCAGATCGCCTTCGACTACGTCGGCCTGAAGATGGACGACCACGTGAAGATCGACCCCGCCCTGTTCCGCCCCGCCGAAGTCGACGTGCTGCTGGGCGACCCCTCCAAGGCCAAGGCCAGGCTCGGCTGGGAGCCCACCAAGACGCTGCAGGACGTGATCTGCGAAATGGTCGACGCCGACCTGGTGCGCGTGCGGCAGGCCAACGCGCGGGGGCTGGACTAGGCGGACCAGGCCTGGACCGCTACCGCGGCATCGGCTGGGCGCAGCCCAGCTGCGCCAGCAGCGTGCGCAGCTGGGCGACGTCGGTGGGGCCGTTCCAGGGCATCACGTCGATGCCGTAGCGCTTGGCGTCGGCGCCGGTGAACATCACCACCCGCAGGTGCTGGGCGCAGAGTTCGCGGACCAGGTCGGCGTCCATGTCGGCCAGCGCCATCACCTTCGGGCCGTGCGCCAGGAACGGATCGTTGCGGGTGAGGGTGCCCTTGTCGAACAGCAGCGAGCTTTCGTGGTCGATGATCACCACGTCGGCGCCGGAGCCCTGCACCGCGGCGTTGGCGGCCGCGTAGGGCCGCACGAACGCCCAGGCTTGCCAGGCGCGCACGGGGACCAGTCCCAGGATCGAGACCGCGCAGGCGAGCGCCATCGCCCCGTCGGCCATCGCCCGGCGCGGGGCGGCGAGCGCGGCCGTCAGCCGCCGCCAGGTCCAGGCGGCGATCAGCGCGAT
This sequence comes from Caulobacteraceae bacterium, assembly GCA_036490095.1. Lineage (GTDB taxonomy): Bacteria > Pseudomonadota > Alphaproteobacteria > Caulobacterales > Caulobacteraceae > Acaudatibacter. The sequence continues at coordinate 6,592 of DASXEN010000150.1, read as the reverse complement.
CGAGCCCAGCAGGCCGTGCAGGTAGCGGTAGCCCCAGCCGTGGGTCTGCGACGGCACCAGCACCGACATCACCACCACGGTGAGCACCACGCCCAGCAGCAGGGCGCGCAGGTGGCCCTTGGCCAGCAGCGCGGCCGGCGCGCCGATGCACAGCAGCGGCGCCGTCAGCGGGTTCTGCCAGGTGGCGAAGCGCACCAGCCCCTCGGCCATCAGGCCGAAGTTGCCGAGGTTGACCCCCTGCAGCGCCTCCATCGCTCGCTCCAGGAAGCGCCCGCCGCCGGCCGCTGCGTGCGGGTCGGCGGCGACATGCGAAAGGCTCATGGCCAGCGCCGGATACTCGATCCAGAACACGCCGATCGCGGCGTAGGCGGCCGTGTAGACGGCGGCCAGGCGCCAGCGCCGGTCCAGCCACAGCTGCAGCACGAACGGCGCGGCGAACATCGGGTGGAACAGCAGCTGGTGCAGGCCGGTCGCCAGGAACCCCGTCGCCAGCGCCCCGGCGTGCCCCAGCCGCCCACCGCGCAGGAACAGCCACAGCCAGGCGAGGTCGAACGCCAGGTGCCCCGGCATCGCGTAGGCGGTCATCGACATCAGGATCAGCTGCGCCGACGTGCCCAGCAGCGCCGCGGCGATCAGCGCCAGGCGCCGCTCGCCCGGCCACAGCCGGCCGGCGACGGCGTAGGTGAGGGGGATCGAGACGGCGCTCAGCAGCGGATTGACCAGGTCTTCCGCGCCGGCCTTGCTGGCCAGCGCCCGCAGCGCCGCGTTCACCGGCAGGTACTCGGAGGCCCAGACGTCGTCCGGCAGCGGCAGGATGTACATCGGCTGCATGGCCGAGCCGAAGTCGCGCCAGGCCGGCGGAATGGTCGCCAACAGCCGGCCGCTGGCGAAGATCCTGGCGTCGAAGTTGGCCAGGAACTCGTCGAGCGACAGGGTGTAGCCGCCGAACAGCCAGCGCGAGCCGACGGCGCCCGCGGCGAAGACCGCGGCGGTCAGCAGGCCGAGCCAGAGCCGCCCGCGCCGCCCGCTCGGCCGCAGCCGCCCGAACAGGCGCTGCGGCGCCGCGCCCAGCGCGACGACGATGGCGAAGCAGGCCGCCAGCACCGGCATGTCCTGGGTCTTGAAGAAGTGCGCCTCGGTGATGCCGTTCTGCAGCCCGAGCCCGAAGATCACCCCGCACAGCAGCACCGCGGCGATGCCGAGCCAGCCGAGCGCCAGCGTATCGAACGGCCGGGCCAGCCCAAACCGGCGCCGCTCCGTCTCGCCCGGCCCCCGCGCCATCCGCCGCTCCCGCGCCGCCTCGCAACATCGCGAGTCGTCCCGCCTATCGGTAGAGTGGAACACCGGCCCTCGGCCAGTCCCGACATGCGGCGCCGCCTGCTACAGCATGGTCCTCCTCATTCGCTCGCAGCGTGGCGGCGCCGGCGTCTCCTGTGAAGGCCGCGGCGACGCCAACGCCTTCCGTCACTCCCAGGGCTTCGGCGGCGCGAACGGCCCGTACGCTAAAGCCCCTTGTTCGGGTTGATCAGGTACTTCTCGCCGGTGCTCTTGCGGTTGATCGCCGCCAGCGTCCCGGGCTGCAGGACTTCGGCCAGGCTCAGCTCGGCGGTGTAGTGGCTGGCGAAGGTGGTCTTCAGCTCGTCGGCAACGCGCTGGCGCAGCTTCGCGGCCTCGGCCGGGCCGACCTTCTGGATGAAGTAGGTCAGCAGCCAGCCGCCGAGGCCCCAGGCCATGCCGAACGCGCGGTTCAGCTCGGTGGGGCCGGTGTCGAGGCCGCCGTAGATGTAGACCTGCTTGTGGGTGGTCGAGCCATAGCGGCTGAAGGCGCCGCCGCCCTTGCGCGCGGCCACCACCTCCATGGCCGTGAGAATCTGGCCGGCCAGCTTGCCGCCGCCGATGGCGTCGAAGGCCAGCGTCGCGCCGGTGGCGTCGAGCGCGCCGATCAGGTCGTCCATGACGCTGGGCTGGCTGGTGTCGACCACATGCTCGGCGCCGAGGCCCTTCAGCAGCGCCGCCTGGTCGGGCTTGCGCACGATGTTCACCAGCGGCACGCCGTCGGCGAGGCAGATCTTCACCAGCATCTGGCCGAGGTTGGACGCAGCGGCGGTGTGCACGAGGCCGGAGTGGCCCTCGATCCGCATCGTGCCGACCATGCCGAGCGCGGTCAGCGGGTTGACGAAGCAGCTGGCGCCGTCGCGGGGCGTCGCGTCGGCGTGCAGCACCAGGGCGTCGGCCGCCTTCACCACCCGGTACTGGGCGTACATGGCGCCGCCGAGGATGGCGACGGTCTTGCCGATGAGGCCCTGCGCCTGCGACGACGCGCCGGCCTCGACCACCACGCCCGCGCCCTCGTTGCCGACCGGCAGCGACTGGTCGAGGCGCGGGGCCATCATCCGCATCAGGTTCGGCGGGATCGGCGCGGTGACCACCGCCTCGGCCCCAGTCCCGGCGACCCTGGCGGCGGAGAGGTCGGCCGGGCCGAGCAGCAGGCCGAGGTCGGACGGGTTGATCGGGGTCGCCTCGACGCGCACCAGAATCTCGTCGTCGTCGGGCGCGGGCACGGGCGCGCGGGCCAGCGACAGCTCCAGCTCGCCGCTCGCCTTCGCCAGCGAGCGCAGCTGCAGGCCGGTTCGATTGTCGCCGTTGCTCATCGGGCTCTCCTGGTGCGAGCCCGCCGCCGGGCCGGCGGCCCTTGTGCCATGCGCCCGCGCGCTTGCCACCTCCAGGAAATCTGGCCCCGGCGCCGGCTCAGCTCAGCGGCCGCCCGCAGCTCAGCGCGGCCATCTGCCGGCGCAGGGCCACGGCGTGCGGATCGGGCGGGACGTCGACCGTGTCCACGCCCAGGGCCCTCGCCTGGCGGCCGTCGAAGAGCCCGACCTGGCCTTGGGCGCAGAGGGCTCGCACCTGGTCGGCGGTGAGCGCGGCCAGCAGCATCACCTTCGGACCGCGGCTCAGGAAGGGGTCGTTGCGGACCACGGCGCCCATGTCGAACCAGGGCCGGTTGTTGTCGACCAGCACCACGGGCTCCGGCGCTTGCCGCACCAGCGCGTCGGCGGCGGCGTAGGGCCGCACGTAGGCCCAGGCCTGCCAGGCGTGCAGGGGCGCCAGCAGCAGCAGCGACACCGCGCAGGCGGCGGCGAACGCGCCGGCGGCGGCGGCGCGGCGCGGCGCGGGCAGGGCGTCGGTCAGCCGGGTCCAGGTCCAGACCGCGATCAGGCAGACCGAGCCCAGCAGCTGGTGCAGGTAGCGGTAGCCCCATCCTTGGGTCTGCGAAGGCACCACCAGGGTGACGATCGCCAGCATCAGCACGACGCCCGCCAGCAGCGCGCGCAGGTGGCCCTTGGCGCGCAGGGCCGCGCCGGCGCCGACCAGGAACAGCGGCGGCGCCAGCGGGTTCTGCCAGGCGGCGAAGCGGACCAGGGAGGCGGCCATCGCCCCGAGATTGCCGGGCTGGATGGTCGCCAGGAAGGCGCCCAGCCGGGCCATGAACCAGCCGCCGCCGACCGAGGCGGCAGCGCCCCGCGCCTCGCCCAGCCAGCCCAGCTCCAGCTGCCAGTACTCAATCCAGAAGCCGCAGATGGCGGCGTAGGCGATCGTGTAGGCGCCGGCCAGCCGCCAGCGCCGGTCGAGCCAGAGCTGCAGCACGAACGGCGCGGCGAACAGCGGGTGGAAGATCAGCTGGTGCAGGCCGGCGGCCAGGAAGCCCACCGCCATCGCCGCGCCGTGGCCCAGCTTGCCGCCGCGCAGGAACAGCCACAGCCAGACGAGGTTCAGCGCCAGGTGCGCGGGCATGGCGTAGGCGGTCATCGCGGTGACCACCAGCTGCGACGAGCTGGCCAGCAGCGCAGCGGCGCCCAGCGCCATCGCCGGCCGCTGCGGCCACAGCCGCCGCGCGACGCCGTAGATGGCGACGACGGCGAGGGCGCTGAGCAGCGGGTTGAGCAGCGCGCCGGCGCCGAGCGTGCGGGCGGCCGCGCGCATCGCCGCGTGCGCCGGCAGGTAGCCGGAGGCCCACATGTCGTGGCTGGGGACCGGCAGCATGTAGATCGGCTGCAGCGCCGGCACGTACTCGCGCCACGCCGCCGCCACCGGCGCCATCAGCTCGCCGCGGGCGAAGATGCGCGCGTCGAAGTCGGCCAGGAACTCGTCGAGGGACAGCAGGTAGCCCTGGAACACCAGCCGAAAGCCGACCACCCCGGCGACGACGCAGGCCGCCGCCAGCAGCCCGACCCAGACCGGCGCCGGCGCGCGGCGGCGCATGCGCCCCAGGCGCAGCATCCAGGCGGCCGGCGCCCAGGCCAGCGCGACGGCGACCGCCGCCTCGGCCAGGAAGACCGGCAGGTCCTCCCGGACCAGGAACCAGGCCTGCGTGCCCTGAAAGCCGGACCGGGACGCCGAGCTGAGCGCGGTGGCCAAGCAGACCGTCCACAGCAGCCAGCCGATCGCCAGGCTGTCGAACGGCGGCTCGAGCCCGAGGCGGCGCCTGAGGCCGCCGGCGCCGCCGTCCTGTTCGGCTGTCATGCGCCGCCGGGCCTCCCGTCCTGCCGAGCCAGGATCGTAGAGGCTGATTAAAGGATTCGAAGCCGGCAATTGCGCCGCCGCCGGCTATCGCGGCGGCGGGCGGCTCAGATCGAGTAATCCTCGCGCAGTCCGTCCATGCGCAGCACCACCAGCTCGGCGGCCTCGGCGGGGGTGAGCTGGGTGGTGTCGACGTGGATCTCGGGGTGCTCGGGGGCCTCGTAGGGGCTGTCGATGCCGGTGAAGTTCTTCAGCTCTCCGGCCCGGGCCTTCTTGTAGAGCCCCTTCACGTCCCGCTCCTCGGCCACCGCCAGCGGCGTGTCGACGAACACCTCCAGGAACTCACCCTCAGGCATCATATCGCGCGCCAGCCGCCGCTCGGAGCGGAACGGACTGATGAAGGAGACCAGCACGATCAGCCCGGCGTCGGCCATCAGCCTCGCCACCTCGGCGACGCGGCGGATGTTCTCCACCCGGTCGGCGTCGGTGAAGCCGAGGTCGCGGTTGAGGCCGTGGCGCACGTTGTCGCCGTCGAGGATGTAGGTGTGGCGGCCCATCGCCTGCAGCTTCTTCTCCACCAGATTGGCGATGGTGGACTTGCCGGCCCCGGAGAGGCCGGTGAACCACAGCACGGCCGGCTGCTGGTTCTTGGCGGCGGCGCGGGTGGCCTTGGTGACGTCCAGCGCCTGCCAGTGGATGTTCTGCGCCCGGCGCAGGGCGAAACGGATCATCCCGGCGCCGACGGTGCCGTTGCTGATCCGGTCGATCAGGATGAAGCCGCCGGTGTCGTGGCTCTGCGTGTACGGATCGAAGGCGACCGGCTGGTCGAGGCTGAGGTTGCAGACCGCGATCTCGTTGAGCTCCAGCTGCTTGGCGGCCAGGTGCTCCAGCGTGTTGACGTTGATCTTGTACTTCAGCTCGGTGACCGTGGCCGAGACGGTCTTGGCGCCGATCTTCAGCCAGTAGGGCCGGCCGGACAGCAGCGGCTCCTCGGCCATCCAGACGACGGTGGTCTCGAACTGGTCGGCGACCTCGGCCGGCGCGTCGGCCGAGGCGATCACGTCGCCGCGCGAGCAGTCGATCTCGTCGGCGAGGGTGAAGGTCACCGACTGGCCGGCGACGGCCAGATCCAGGTCCCCGTCCTTGGTGACGATGCGCCCGATGCGGCTCTCGCGGCCGGAGGGCAGGACGCGCACCTTGTCGCCCGGCCGCGCCGCGCCTGAGGCGATCTCGCCGGCGAAGCCGCGGAAGTCGAGGTTGGGCCGGTTGACCCACTGCACCGGCATCCGCAGCGGCCCGGCCTGCAGCCGGGTCTCGTCGATCTCGACGCTCTCCAGGTGCTGCATCAGCGTCGGGCCGGCGTACCAGGGCATGGCGTCCGAGGCGCTGGTGATGTTGTCGCCTTTCAGGCCGGAGATCGGGATGGCCAGGAACTCCGGCAGGCCGATCTCGAAGGCGAACTGGCGATAGTCGGCGACGATGGCGTCGAACGCCGCCTGGCCGTAACCCACCAGGTCCATCTTGTTCACCGCCAGCACGATCCGGCGGATGCCGATCAGGTTCACCAGGAACGAATGCCGGCGGGTCTGGGTCAGCACCCCCTTGCGCGCGTCGATCAGGATCACCGCCAGGTCGGCCGTGGAGGCGCCGGTGACCATGTTGCGGGTGTACTGCTCGTGGCCGGGGGTGTCGGCGACGATGAACTTGCGCTTGTCGGTGGAAAAGAACCGGTAGGCGACGTCGATGGTGATGCCTTGCTCGCGCTCCGCGGCGAGGCCGTCGACCAGCAGCGCGAAGTCGATCTCACCGCCTTGCGTGCCGATCCGCCGCGAATCCGCCTCCAGCGCCGCCAACTGGTCCTCGAAGATCAGCTTGGAGTCGTAGAGCAGCCGGCCGATCAGGGTGGACTTGCCGTCGTCGACGCTGCCGCAGGTGATGAAGCGCAGCAGCGACTTGCGCTGGTGGGCCTCCAGGTAGGCGTCGATGTCGGTGGCGATCAGGTCCGAGGCGTGGGTCATCGGGGGGCGCCCCTCACCTCACCTCTCCCCGCAAGCGGGGAGAGGGCTACGGACAG
>DASXEN010000149.1:0-3048 GCA_036490095.1 Caulobacteraceae bacterium | reverse complement strand
CGCTGGCGAACGAGACGCGGGCGCCGCCGGGGACGGACACGTCGGCCGCGCTCTCCCGGATCGCCGGCGCCGCCGCGATCAGCCCGCGCACCGGCGCCGGCCGCAGGGAGCCAGCGAGGTTCACCCTGTAGAGCCGGTTGTAGGCGTCGTAGCCGACGGTCTCGAGGTTGCGGCTGCGCGCGAAGGCGTCGCCGAGCGCCGATGTGGTCAGCGTCGTCTGCAATCCGCCGCCGCCCCCGACCTCCGGGTTGTTGATCACCAGCTTGGCGCCCGTCGACATCGGCACGCTCATCTGGCCCAGCGGCTGGAAGGCGGCGGCGATGTCCAGCAGGCCCAGGCCGAAGGTGGACGCGGGCCCGATGTTCTCGGCGCTCTTCATCAGGATCGAGACCGCCTGCTCGGGCGTGAGGTTGGGGAAGGCCTGCAGCAGCAGGGCGATCGCGCCGGCCACCTGCGGCGCCGAGAACGAGGTGCCCGAGACGATGTCGCAGGTGCTCGCATTGCAGTTGCTGGTCAGGCGAACGCCCGGCGCCGTCAGGAACTCCGCCGCAGTGTTGCCGGCGAGGTTCGAGAAGGAGGCGATCTGGTTGCTCTGATCGGTGGCGCCGACCGCGATGACGCTGCCGATGAAGCGCGGGTCCGAGGCGTACTGGGCCGGAAAGTCCGGGTTCACCCCCGAGTCGTTGCCCGCCGAGATGGTGAAGACGATGCCGGCCGCCACCGCCTCCTGCATCGCCTGCACGAAGCGCGGGCTGGAGGGAGTCGTCGCGCCCAGCGACAGGTTGATGATCTTCACGTGGTGGGCGATCGCGTACTCGATGCCGTTGGCGAGGTCGGAATCGTCGAACTCGTTCTTCGGACCGGTGTCGCTGCGGATCGAAAGGATGGTCGAATCGAAGGCGACGCCCAGCGTGCCGAAGTTGTTGAAGCGGGCCGCGAGCACCGTGCCGACCTCGTTGGCGTGCTGATCGCTGCCGACCGGCTGGTTGCGCCCGGCGATGATGTCGGTCGACAGCGGTGAGATCGCGCCCTTCAGGTCCGGCTGGTTGGGATCGTCCCCCGTATCGATGTCGGCGACGAGAATACCGGCGCCGTTGGCCCCCTGATTGAAGGCCGCGCTCGCCTGGATGACCTGCAGGTAGCCGCCGAACTGGAACTCGGTGCTCGCCGGGTTGGGGATGGACGGCGGCGGCGGCGGAGGTGGTGGGGGCGGCGGAGGTGGCGGTGGTGGTGGGGGTGGAGGCGGAGGTGGCGGCGAGGGCGCCGCGATGGTGGGCCCACCCCCACCTCCGCCACTGCAGGCGCTCAGCAGCAACGGCGTCGCCGCCACGAACCCGACCGTGAAGCACAGCGCGGCCTTGCGAGCCAGTTCCATACGCGCCGGCGGCCGCAGGACCGCCCCCCCTGACCAGAACGTCCCTCGAATCGAAGCCTAAGCCCGGCGCCGCGGCAAGCGATCATCGCGAACGCGTGATCAGTCGGGCCACAACTCCTGCACGTCGCCCTTGCGGTTCAGCATCCGCACGGCGCGGTCGACCACGGCGATCAGGTGGTTGACCCGCGCGTCGCGGTCGTAGGTGAGGTGGGCGCGGGCCATGCCCTCCAGCAGGAAGCGGGCGAGGTCACGGGCGGCCTGCAGGCGCGGGCTCTGGCCGGCGTGGGCCAGCGCCGAGAAGGAGGCGCCGAGCTGGGCCTTGTCGAAGGCCGCCTGAGCCTCGGCGATCCGCTCGCGCACCGCCGGATCGGTGCGCGCCGCCGCCTCCAGCTCGGCGAAGGCGACGAACGGCGGCTGCGACAGCAGCTCCCAGTAGGCGGCGATCGCCTGGCCGGTGGGATCGACGCCGGGGGCGGGGCGGGCGGCCGCCTGGTCGAAGAGGGCGATCCGCTCGGCGTGGATGTGCTCGATCGCCGCCTCCAGCAGCGCCTCGCGCGAGGGAAAATGGTAGAGCATCGCGCCGCGGGTCAGCCCGGCCGCCTCGGCGATCGCCTGGTTGGTGGCCGGGTGGTAGCCGATCTCCGCGAAGAGCCGCATGGCGGCGTCGAGGATACGCGCACGCGTACGCCGCGATTTCGGCGTGTCCTTAATCACTGAACAAAATCCGTTCACGAAGGGCGTCGGGGAGCCCGCCCAGCGCAGCCTCATAAGGGGCGAATCGTCGCACCGCCAGCGGCGCCGCGGCGTTGCGTCACAAAAGTTTCAGCCAATCAGCTTACGCGCCCACGTTGCGGCTGGAGATCGCAGATGGACGCCGAGCCCGAGTTGCTCCGCTACCGCAGCGTCTTCATTTCCGACGTGCACCTGGGCACGCGCGGCTGCCAGGCCGAGCTGCTGCTCGACTTCATCCGCCACCTCTCCTGCGACCGGCTCTACCTGGTCGGCGACATCCTCGACGGCTGGAAGCTGAAGGGCGGCTGGTGGTGGCCGCAGGCCCACAACGACGTGGTGCAGAAGATCCTGCGCCTGGCCAGGAAGGGCGTGGCCGTCACCTACATCCCCGGCAACCACGACGAGGTGGTGCGCGGCTTCTTCGGGGTGCATTTCGGCGGAGTGGTGGTGGCGCGCGACGCCATCCACGTCACCGCCGACGGGCGCCAGTTCCTGGTCACCCACGGCGACGAGTTCGACGGGGTGGTGCAGTACGCCAAATGGCTGGCGGTGCTCGGCGACTGGGCCTACCGCACGGTCCTGGCGCTCAACACCCTGCTCAACCACGTCCGCCGGCGCCTCGGCTTCGGCTACTGGAGCTTCTCCGCCTTCCTCAAGGTGAAGGTGAAGAACGCCCTGCAGTTCATCGAGAGCTACGAGCTGGCGGTGGCCGACGAGGCGCGCCGGCGCGGCGTCGACGGGGTGATCTGCGGCCACATCCACAAGGCCGAGATGCGCCAGATCGGCGATATCCTCTACGTCAACGATGGCGACTGGGTCGAAAGCTGCACCGCGCTGGTGGAGCACTTCGATGGCCGGCTCGAAATTCTGGAGTGGGCGAAGCTGCGCTCGTGGTCCATGATCAGGCGCGCCCACGAAAACTCAGAGGGCGAGTTCGCGGA
>DASXEN010000143.1:0-14729 GCA_036490095.1 Caulobacteraceae bacterium | reverse complement strand
CACGCCACCGTTTCCGACGCCGGCCCCTGCATCGAGGACACGGTCGACCCGCGGGGCCTGTTGCCGGGCGCCAACACCTCGGGTTGTCAGCAGACCTCGGCGACGGCGACGGTGCAGAACATCAAGGGCGAGACGATCCCTGGGGCGACGCCGAACAAGATCTCGTTCAACACGCTCTACACGTTCAACTTCGACCCTGGGAAGCTGACCCTGTCGGGCACGGTGATCTGGCGCGACGGCACCTTCTGGAACGTCTTCAACCGGCCCTACAGCTTCGCGCCGCAGAACTCGCAGGTGAACCTGCGGGCGACGTGGACCGACGCCAAGGACCGCTACAACATCATCCTGTTCGCCAACAACCTGTTCAACTCGATCGGCTACGACGGCTCGGCGGGCACGCTGCTGCAGGCGGAGCAGCCGGGCCACACGCCCGACATCCTCACCTCCCCGGCCCTGACGGCGGAGCGCGAGTTCGGGATCCAGTTCCAGTATCGCTGGAAATAGCCGGCAAGCAGGTCCGCGCGCCGATTGGCGCGCGGACCGCCCGAGCGGCTGGACGCGAGGGCGATGCGCACATCCAAGCCTAGATCGGCGGCGCGCCGGCCGGGGTCCCCGCGGGACCCGGCCGGCGCTTCGCGTTGGCTGGACCAGGCGGCCGGCCACGTCGCGGCGGGACGCCTCGCCGAGGCGTCCGCGGCCTACGCACAGGCGGCCGAGGCCGACCCCGACGATTTCCGCGCGCCGCTGTCGCTCGCCACCCTCGACCTGCGCGCCGGCCGGCCCGACCGGGCGCTGCCGCGGCTGCGCCGCGCCGTGGCGCTGCGGCCCGACCTCTACGACGCCCAGCACAACCTCGGCGCCGTCGCCCAGACGCTGGAGCTGTGGGACGAGGCCGCGGTCGCCTACGAAGCGGCGCTGGCGCTGCGCCCCGACGCGGTGGAGACGCGCCGCAACGTCGCCGTCGTGCTCGCCGTGATCGGCCGCATCACCGAGGCCGAGACCCAGCATCGGCGCCTGGCCGCGCAGCCGGCGACGCGGCTCTGGGCGCTGACGCGGCTGGCGCTGCTGCGGGCGGACGCCATCGACGACGCCGAGCTCGCCGACATGCGCGCCGCCGCGGCCGCGCCGCAGACCGGCGCCGACACGCGCATCGGCCTGTGGTTCGCGATCGGCGAGGTGCTGGAGCGGCGCGGCGAGCCGAACGCGGCCTTCGCCGCCTTCGCCGAGGGCAACCGCCGCAAGCGGCAATCGCTGCTCGGCCGGCCGCAGACCGATCCGCCGTCGCTGCTGCGCGCCCACGCGCTGGCCGCCCAGCAGGTCCGCACGGCCTTCAGCGCGGACTTCGTCGCCAGCCGTCAGGGCCAGGGCCTGTCCACCCCGGCGCCGATCTTCATCGTCGGCATGCCGCGCTCCGGCTCGACGCTGATCGAGCAGATCCTCGCCGCCCACCCGGACGTCACCGCGCTCGGCGAGACCGCCGTCCTGCCGCGGCTGCTGGAAGGCGGCGCGCTGGGCCCCGGCGCCGGCCAGGCAGACCTGCGCCGCCTCGGCCGCGCCTACCTGGAGGCGATCCGCGCCCGCGGCTGGCGGGGCGCCGGCCGGTTCGTCGACAAGACGCTGGAGACCTACCTGCACGTCGGCGCGGTCGCCCTGATGTTCCCCCGCGCGGTGATCCTGCACGCGGTGCGCGATCCGATGGACGCCTGCCTCTCCTGCTACCGGCAGCTGTTCGCCACCGGCGCGGAGACCCTCTACGACCTCGCCGAGATCGGCGCGGAGTACGTCACCTACCGGCGGATGATGGAACACTGGCGCGCCGTGCTGTCGGACCGGGTGGTCGGCGTCGACCACGAGGCGCTGGTCGACGCTCCCGAGGCGCAGATCCGCTGGCTGGTCACCGAGGCCTGCGGCCTGGCGTGGAACGACGCCTGCCTCGCCTTCCACACGGCCGCCGGCGCGGTGCGCACCGCCAGCTCCGCGCAGGTGCGCCAGCCGATCTTCCGCACCTCGCTGGGCCGCTGGCGGCGCTACGAGGCGCACCTCGGCCCGCTGATGGAGGCGCTCGGCCCCTACGCGCCGAAAGGTGCGTCGGGCGGCGCGTGAGCGCCCGCTTGTCGGCGCGGCCGGCGCCGGCTATTAGCCGCAGCTTCCCGGAAGCTCCTTCGGAGCCGGACGCGTAGCTCAGCGGGAGAGCACCACGTTGACATCGTGGGGGTCACTGGTTCGATCCCAGTCGCGTCCACCAACCTTCGCTCGCGAAGCGGGAGAAGGCTGCCGCGCCGCAGCCTGAAAGGCGAAGGCGGATTCAGGCCGCCGCGAGCTACGGCTCGGCAGGCCAGCCCGAAAACGGCGAACCTAAGGCCGCGCGGTTCTCGGCAGGGCGGCGACTTCCGGCGGGGTCAGCTTGCGGACGCTGGTCACCGGGCAGCGCTGGCGGCCGATGCCGATGTCGCGGACGACCACGTCGACGCCGGGGTTGGGGCCTTCGCAGATGCTGGATTCGCCGCCGCCGAAGCTCTGCAGGCCGACGTGGTGCACCCAGCTGAGGTTGAAGCAGTTGGCGAACAGCTTCAGCTCGTAGACGTCGCGCGCGCCGACGCGGACGTAGAGGGTGCTGTCGTCGCTGGCGCCGAAGCTGGAGATCATCCGCCGCCAGAAGCAGGCGTGGGCGTGCCTGGCCGGCGGGCCGGCGGCCGGCCCGTCCGGCGGCGGCTGGGCGGCGGCGCTCACCGACAGGGCGGCGGCGAAGGCGAAGGCGGCTGGGGCTAGGGTCTTCATCGAAGATCGCTCCTGAACGAACTTGTCCCTCGCCCGCGTCGCCGGAGCTTACACCGGCTGAGCCGTGGGCGCCCAAGCGACGAGCGGTTTCAACGGTGAAACGCGCGGGCGCCACGATTGGCGCCAATTGGGCAGGCAGCGGCGACGGCGCGCCCGTCGCCAGCGCCGCGACATGCTCGGCCAGCAGCGGCGCCAGCGCGTAGCCGCGCGAGGCGAGGCCGCCCAGCGCGAAGAGGCCGGGCGCGATCTCGCCGGCGAGCGGCAGGTGGTCCGAGGTGGTCGCCCGGATCGCCGCGCGGCCCCCAATGCCGGCGCTGGCGATACGGGCGTCGGCGATGCGGGCCGCGAGTTGCGGCAGGCGCGCGGCGAGGCCGGCCAGGTTGCGCGCCTCGTCCTCGGCGCGCAGCTCGGTGTCGATCAGGGCGCGGTCGTAGCTGGCGCCGAACATGAAGCCGTCGCGGGTCGGCGCGACATAGGCGCCCCAGGCCGCCGCCGGAACGCGCTCGCCCGCCACCCAGCTCAGCTGGCCGCGCATCGGAACGATCGGCGCGTCGGGCCACAGCGCGCCCATTCCGGCGCCGGCGGCGAGGCAGACCACGTCGGCTTGCGCGACGACGTCGCCGCGGCGCGAGACCAGCCGCCAGCGCCCGTCGGCCGGCTCGGCGCGCGCCACCTCGGCGACCTGCACCTGGGGCAGCCAGGCCGCCAGCAGCTGCGCCGGCTCGATCACCAGCGCGTCGCGGAAGCGCAAGCCCGGCGCGGCCGGCTCACCGAGCGCCGCCTGGACCGCCTCGGCGCTGGCAGCCGCCAGCGCGCCCGGCTCGAACAGGTCCGAGGCGGCGATCGTGGCGAAGCGCCGGGCGTCGCGCGGCGCGGCCTCGAGCTGCAGCACGCCGCGGTCGATGATCGGCGCGCCGAGCTGCTCGTAGAGGCGGCAGGCCCGGGCGAAGGCCTGCGCGTGCAGCTGCGCGCCCGGGCCGAGCCCCGCGTCGAGCCGCGGCGTGACCAGGGCCGCCGGGTTGCCCGACGCGCCGGCGCCGCGGCCGGCAGCGTCGAAGACCGCCGCTTCCAGCCCCAGGGCCGCGAACGCCCGCGCCAGCGAGGCGCCCGCGACGCCCGCGCCGACGATGGCGACGCTGGGCGGCGGTGGCTCGGGCGCCGCGGGACCAGGCAGCACCGCGACCAGCCGCTCGCGCTTGCCGCCGAAGCCGGGCCGCTTCTCCACCGCGAAGCCGGCCGCGGCCAGCGCCCGGCGCACCTGGCCGGCGACGGTGTAGGTGGCGGCGAGCGCGCCGGGGGCCGAGCGCCGGCCGACCAGCGCCATCAGCGCGTCGGACCACATCCGCGGATTGGCGGCCGGGGCGAAGCCGTCGAGGAACCAGGCGTCGGCCGCGCCGCTCCAGGCTTCCAGCGCCGCGGCGGCGTCCATCACCGCCAGGTCCAGCGTCGCGCCGAGCTCCGGCAGGTCGACGCGGTGGAAGCCCGCCCGCCGGCCCGGCCAGCGGGCCAGAAGCAGCTCGGCGACGGGCGCCAGCTGCGGCCAGGCGCCGAGCGCCCGGCGCGCCTCGTCCGGCGCCAGCGGCTCGGCCTCGACGGAGAAGATCGAAAGGTGCGCGCCGGCCGGCCGATGCGTGCGCCAGAGGTCCAGCAGCGCGGCGATGTTGAGCCCGGTCCCGAAGCCCAGCTCGCCGACCACGAAGCGGCGCCGGCCGGCCCAGCGCTCAGGCAGACCGCAGCCGGCCAGGAACACCGCCCGCGACTCGGCGAGCCCGCCCTCGCGGGAGAAGTAGACGTCGCCGTAGCGCCGCGAGCGCGGCAGGCCGTCGGCGTCGAACTCGATCGGGGAGGAGGGCGGCTCGCTCACGCGCCCTTATAGCGCCGGGCGCCGCCGCACGAAGACTGGCTGGCCAACGAAGAAGGGCCGCCCCGTGGGGGCGGCCCTTCGAAAGACGCTGAACCTAGCGACCCGTCACTTACGGGGTGTTGGTCGCGTTCATCGGCGCCGTCGCCGAAGCGTTCGACGCGGCGTTGGTCGCGGCCATCGCGTCGTTCGACGCGGCGTTGGCCGAGGCCATCGCGGCGTTGGCGTCCGAAGCGGCGGCGGCAGTGTTGTTGTCCGCGTTGTTGTTGCCCTTGCAGGCGGCGACGGACACGGCGGCGACGGCGGCGCCGACGATCAGGATAGTACGGAGCGTACCCGAGGTCATTTTTCCTGGTCCCCAGTGGATAAGGTTGCAGCGCCGGTCGCGACGCTGCCGTGCAATATGCCGGGTTCGTGCGTCAGCGCAAGCAAGACTTCACGCCTGCGTGATCACTTTTCAAGCTTTTGCGGCAAAGCTTGCTGCGCGAGCCCCCTCGAGCAGCCCCAGACTAGCCCTCCGCGGGGATGGCGCCCAGGGCCTCTTCGAGCTCCAGGAAGCTCGGCTGCGCGCCGCTGGGCACGCTGCCGCGGCCGATCTCGACCGAGATCTGCGCGGCGTTGCCGTGCAGGTGGGCCACCAGCACCGACTGGATGATGCGGTAGAAGGAGGCTTCCTCGTCGACCACCGCCTTCATGCGCGTCGCCATCGGCCCGACCAGCCCGTAGGCGAGGAAGACGCCCAGGAAGGTGCCGACCAGCGCCCCGCCGATCATCGCGCCCAGCACCGCCGGCGGCTCGGTGATCGAGCCCATGGTCTTGATGACCCCCAGCACGGCGGCGACGATGCCGAGCGCCGGCAGGCCGTCGGCCGTGGTCTGCAGCGCCATCGCCGGGGCCGTGGCCTCGTGGTGGTGCTTCTCCAGCTGCTTCTCCATCGCGTCCTCGACCTGGTGCGGATCCTCCAGGTTCATGGTCATCATCCGCAGCGTGTCGCAGATGAAGTCGACGGCGAAGTGGTCCTTCATCACGTTGGGGAAGCGCGAGAAGATGGTGCTCTCGGTGGGCCGCTCGATGTGGCTCTCCAGCGCGATGACGCCCTTGGACTTCATCGTCTTGGTCAGCAGGAACAGCAGCGAGAGCAGGTCGCGGTAGTCGCCGGCCTTCCACTTCGGCCCGCCGAACACCTTGCCGAAGCCGCCGCCCGCGCCCTTCACCACCTCCATCGAGTTGGAGATCAGGAACGCCGCGATCCCGGCGCCGGCGATGCACATCATCTCGTGCGGCAGCGCCTCGATGATCACCGCCATGTTGCCGCCGGAGATCAGGAAACTCCCGAACACCAGGGCGAACAGGAGAACGATGCCGATGATTGGGAACAAGGACCCGGACCCCCGATGCGCGCGAGGGAGCAGCTTCCGCATTAATGCTTAATCCGAAGTGAGCGCGCCTGGTGGTCTTGAGCAGGATTGGGAGCGATTGGTGTCCGCTCACGGGTCCTTCTCCCCTTGCGGGAGAAGGTGGCCGCGAAGCGGTCGGATGGGGGGTCGAGGGACGCTGGCGGTTAGCCTTCAGCTGGCAAATCAACGATTTGGGCGCGACCCCTCATCCGTCGGGCTCCGCCCGACACCTTCTCCCGCGAGGGGAGAAGGACTTCTCTGCCGGCTTAGCTCTGCCCGCAAGACGCGCTGCCTGGTCGCAGCTCAGCTCTTGGCCTGCGCCTTCAGCGCCGCCAGCACCGCGGGCGAGAGGTAGCCGTCGGCCGCCAGCCCGCGGGCCTTCTGCCAGGCGCGGATCGCCTGGCGGGTGCCGAGGCCGATCAGCCCGTCCGGCGCGCCAGGATTGTAGCCGAGGCTGGCGAGCGCGCTCTGCGCCGCCATCCGGTCCTCCAGCGAGAGCGCGGTCTCCTTCGGCCAGGCGGCGACGAGCGGCGCGGCGCCGCCGATCCGGTCGGCCAGCAGCCCGACCGCCAGGGCGTAGGCGAGCGAGTTGTTGTAGGTGCGGATGACGAAGTGGTTGGGCAGGATCAGGAAGGCCGGCCCGGCCGCCCCGGCGGGCAGGATCAGCTGCGCCGGCGACGCGACATCTGCATCGCGCCACCGCCCGCCGTCGGCGCGCCGCACGCCCTTGGCGCGCCACCACTCCCAGGGCTGCCTGGGGCCCTCGCTGACGCCGTAGTCGAAGCCGGCCGGCAGCGTCACCTCGACCGCCCAGGCCTCGCCGCGCCGCCAGCCGGACTTGGCCAGCAGGTTGGCGGCCGACGCCAGCGCGTCGGCGCTGGAGCCCCAGATGTCGGGCGGGCCGGCGCCGGTGGCGCTGACCGCGGTGCTCAGGTAGCCGGACGGCAGCAGCTGGGTCTGCCCCATCGCCCCGGCCCAGGAGCCGCGCAGTTGCGCGCGCGCCGCCCGGCCGGTGGCGACGATCCGCAGGCAGGCGTCGAGCTCCCCCTCGGCCCAGGCGCGGCGGCGCGGGTCGTCGGCGGCCAGCGTCGCCAGGCAGCGGACCACGTCCATGTCGCCCTGGTTGGCGCCGTAGGCCGACTCCATGTCCCAGATGGCCACCAGGATGTCGGCCGGCACGCCGTAGGTGTCGTGGATCCGCGTCAGCTCCGGCACGCCGTCGCGCTTGCGCTGGCCGAGCGCCACGGCCGCCGGGGTGATCCGCCGGGCGACGTAGACGCCGACCGGGGTGGCGAACTCCGGCTGGCCGGCGTTGGCGGCCAGCACCCGCGGGTCGGGCGCGAGGCCGGTCAGCAGCTGCGCCAGGGCGGTGGTGGAATAGCCGGCGGCGAGCTCGCGGGCGTAGAAGCCGTTCAGCCAGTCGAGGAAAGCCGGATCGCCGGCCGCCCCCAGCAGGTCGGACGGCTGCGGCCCCGTCGGCTGCATCGCCGTCGGCTGCATCGCTTGCGGCTGCGTCGCCGCCGAGGTCAGCAGCGCCGCGCCCGCCAGCGAGGACGCCAGGAAGATTCGCCGGTCCATCCGGCGAGGCTAGCGGTCGGCGCGGGGCGCCGGCAATCACAACCGTGAGACGGCCGCCGTCAGGCCAGGCCCAGCCGCTGCAGCTGCGTCGCCGGCGCCTCCAGCTCGACCAGGGCGGCGCGCAGCTGCTCGGCGAGGCGGGCCTCCAGCGGCGAGCCGGCGAGGTTCTCGTCCTCGCCCGGATCGGCCTCCAGGTCGAAGACGTGGTTGCCGGTCGGGCGGAACAGCGCCCAGTAAGGCGCGGCCTCGCCGGCGCCCCAGGTCTGGTGGATCACCGGCACGTCGGAGCCGGGCATGCGGTCGAGGAAGGCGCGGCGGTCAGGCAGCGGCAGGGCGGCGTAGCGCGCCAGCCGGCCGTGCGTCGGCATGGTCGACCAGCGGTTGGAGAGCATCGAGAGCGGCGCGTTCTCGCCCGCCGGCCCGCGCACATACTTGTGCCGGCCGGTGACCAGCACGACCTCGCGTCCCCAGACGCCGGTGAGCAGCTCGTCGCGCACCGACGCCGCCTCCCCGCGCAGCAGCGGCGCCAGCGAGCGGCCGTGGGTGCGCTGGCGCAAGGTGACGCTGAACACGTCGGCGAGGGTGGCGAAGATATCGACGGCGGTGGTCAGCGCATCGCACGTCCCAGGCGCCACGCCCGGGCTGCGGATCATCAGCGGGATGTGGCCGAGCGTCTGGTAGACCGGGCAGCCGGGCTTTCCCCAGATGTCCTTTTCGCCCAGGTAGTGGCCGTGGTCGGTGCAGATCACCACCATGGTGTCGTCCGCCAGCCCCTTGGCGTCGATCGCCGCCAGCAGCCCGCCCAGCCAGTGGTCGATCATCGACAGCTTGGCGCCGTACTGGCAGCGTATCTGCCGCGCCTGCCGCTCGGTCAGCACCCCGCGCTTCTGGCCGCCGACCACGTAGGGCGGCCAGATCAGGTGCGGGCCTTCCCAGTCGGGATCGTACTTCGACGCCCAGGGATCGGGCGTGTCGAACGGCTCGTGCGGGTCGAACTCGTCGACGAACAGAAAGAACCGCTCGTGACAGCCGGCATTGTCGTCGATCCAGCGGGTGGCGGCGGCCATGGTCTTCGGGCCGGGGAAGTCGGCCTCGGAGCGGAACCAGCCGCGGCTGTCGTCGTAGGGCATGTGGCCGCGGCCGAACGACGGCGCGCCGGCCCAGCTGGGATCGGGCCTGGTCTTCCAGGCGTCGCCCTCGTGGCCGCGCTGGTAGTCCCAGCCGCCGAAGTCGACGTGGTAGTTCTCGCCGCCGGTCTCGAACAGGTGCGGGTGGTCGCTGATCAGCTGGGTGGTGACGCCCTTCTCGCGCAAGGCGCAGGTGATCGCGTCCTCCCAGATCTCCACCGAGCCCCAGGCCTTCCACAGGAAGTCGAGCGCGCCGCAAAGGATGTCGTGGCGGGCCGGCATGCAGGGCAGCGAGCCGGTGTAGTGGCGGGTGAAGCGCACCGCGCCCTCGGCGAAGCGGTCGAGGTTGGGCGTTTCGAACTCGGTCCCGCCGTAGCAGCCCAGCATGTGCCGGTTGAGGCTGTCGAGCAGGATGACGATCGCGTTCCTCGGCACGCCGGGCGGCGGCGCCGGCCCGCTCACGGCGCCGCGCCCTGGGCGCGGGCGAGGTCGGCCCGCAGCGGCAGGCCGAGGCGGCCCAGAAGCTCGCTGCGGCCGGGCCCGGCGCGGGCCGGGGCCCGGCGCGGCGCGAGACGCCCGCCCAGCCACATGCGGACCGCCTTGGCCAGCGTCGACGGGCGCTTCGCCCAGGCGTTCGGCGGGTCGAGCATGTGGAACGAGCGCAGGGCGGCGCGCGTCAGGTCCATGTCCGCGCGCAGCGCCGCGGCCACGCCGTCGCGGGCGAAGCTGGCCGCCAGCCGCTGGCGCAGCGGCGCGCGATAGTCGGGATCGAGGCCGCTCAGCGCCCGCCGCGCGGCGTTGCGGTCCTGCATGGCCATGTCGTCGTAGAAGCCGCGCAGGGCCTCGCGCACCTTGGCGCTGTAGCGCGCCAGCCGCTGGGCGGGATCGGAAACCTGGCCGAGCACGTCGCGCAGGATGTGCGCCTCCACCCCAGCGAAGGTGCAGCCGCGGCCATAGAGGGGATTGGTGCGCACCAGGGCGTCGCCGACCGGGAAGTAGCCCAGCACCGCCGCCTTGCCGCCGGGCGCCAGCTCGCGCCAGCGGCTGGTCAGGTCGCCCATGCCCAGCACCCGGGTGATCGGCTCGCTGCGCTCCGGATCGGTCCAGGGCGCGACGCCGGGCAGCAGCTGGCAGATGCGCTCGAACGCCTCCGGCCGCACCACCGCCGCCCGCAGCGACTCCTCGACCTCGGGAACCGCCAGCGTCACCGAGAAGGTGCGGTGGTCGGCGCGGAACACGCCGAACTTCAGGTAGCCGAGGTCGCCGGTGCCGCCCACCTCGCCGCGCGGCGGCTCATCCTCGCCCGCCCGCAGCCGGTAGAAGCGGGTGTAGTAGAGGATGGCGCAGGGCTCGTCCTCCTCCCTGAAACCGACTCCCGCCTCGGCCAGCGCCTCGACGCCGCTGGAAGCCCGGCCGCCGCCGTCGACGACGATTTCGGCCTCGACCTCGCGCGCCCCGGCGGCGTCTTCGAGCGCCAGGCCTGTCGCCGCCACCGCCCCGCCGCGCCGCTCGAACAGCGGCCGGCGCACGAACACGTCGGTCTGCAGCGTGACGCCGGGCAAGGCCTCGACGTGGCGGCGCATGACCAGCTCGATGGTGGTGCGGCGGCTGACGAAGGCGGTCAGCGCCGCGTCCTGCGGCTTCGGCTGGTAGGCGCCCTGCATCGAGGGCGGCAGCCAGTCGGCGAAGCGGATCTCGCGCACGCCCGCCGCGATCAGCTCGGCCAGCAGCGCCGGGTGCTCCCTGGCGATCAGCCCTTCGAGCCGCGCCAGGAAGCCGTGGCTGTGGCGCAGGTGGCCGACGCCGCGCCGCGCCCAGTGGTCGAACGCCTCGTCCGGCCCGCCGTCGGGCGGCGGCGGGTCGCGCTCGTAGAGGGTGATCTGGCGGCCGGTCGGCGCGAGCGCCAGGGCTGTGAACAGCCCGGCCATCCCGGCCCCGATCACCGCGACGCGCTCGGTCACTTGGCTAGCTCCATCCCCGCCGCGTCCATGAAGGGCGCAGGCGTCAGGGAAGGCAAGCCGCCGCGCCGCGCAAAAACAGGGTTAGCCGGGTTTCACCAAGAAACTTCACCGGATGGAAGGCTGCTGCGGCCAAGCTCGGGGCGTTTCCAACCTCGGTGACTACCCGCCCATGGCCTCCAACCACATGCGCCAAGCGCTGCTCGGCGCCCTGCCGATGTCGTTCCGCGCCAAGACCTTCGCCGTCGCGGCGCTGGCCGCGGCGCTGCCGCTGGCGGCCGCGATCGCCGTGGCCGCCAGGCCCGCGGCGCTGGCCGCCCAGACCACCGCGGCCGGCCTTTGCGGGCTGGCGGCGGTCGGCAGCCTGGCGCTGCTGGCGATGCTGCGCTCGATGCTGGGTGGGGTGGCGGCGGCCGCGGCGGCGGTCCGCGCCAACGCGACGCTCGCCAGCGTCGAGCCGGCCGTCGGCCAGCCGCGCGACGAGACGCTGCGGATGCTGGAGGACTCGCGGGCGATCGGGCTGCGGCTGGAGTCGGTGCGCCACCGCCTGGCCAACCGCCACCCGGTCACCGGCATCGCCACCCGCGAGCCGCTGCTGGCCGTCATCGCCCGCGACGCGGCCAGCGAGACCCGCACCGCGGCGCTGCTGGGCGTGGTGCGCTTCACCCAGCTGGAACGGTTGATGTCGGTCGACCGCGCCGGCGCCGAGCGGGCGCTGCAGGCGTTCGGCGCGCGGCTCACCGAGGCGCTCGGCGGCGCGCGGCCGCTGGCGCAGGTGGACCGCGACTCGTTCGCCATCTGGTACCGCGACGAGACCGGCCCGCGCGGCGCGAGCGAGGCGCTGCAGGAGCTGGCGCTGAAGCTGGCCCGGCCGCTCGGCGAGGGCGACCTCAAGATCACCCCCGACGTGCGCGTCGGCGCCGCCATCTTCCCCGACGACGGGCTGGACGGGCCGACGCTGCTGTCGCGCGCCGTGGCCGCGGTCGGCAAGGCCGGCCGCGCCTCCAACGACCGCCTCGCCTACTTCTCCAACGAGAGCTCGGCCGACGCCGAGGCGCGCCATGCGATGGAGCAGGCGCTGCGCCAGGCGATCTTCCGCCGCGAGCTGGCGCTCTACTACCAGCCGGTGATCGACCTCAGCGCCGGCCGTGTGGTCGGCGCCGAGGCGCTGCTGCGCTGGCGCCACCCCGAGCACGGCGCGATCCCGCCGGCGCGCTTCCTGCCGGTGCTGGAGCAGTCGGGGCTGATCGACGAGGTCGGCCGCTGGGTGCTGGACACCGCCTGCCGCGACGCCCGCGAGTTCGAGGCGCTGGGGCTGCCGGGCTTCCGCGTCGGCGTGAACCTCTCCGAGCGCCAGTTCCGCGACCCGGAGCTGCCGGGCATGGTCGCCGAGGCGCTGCTGCGCCACGAGCTGGCGCCGCAGCGCCTGGAGCTGGAGCTGACCGAGCGGTCGCTGATGGAGGACGTGGCGCGCACCCGCGACACCTTCGACGCGCTGAACAGGATCGGCGTGACGGTGGCGATCGACGACTTCGGCGCCGGCGCCTCCAGCCTCGGCGACTTGAAGACCCTGCCCTTCTCGAAGCTGAAGATCGACCGCGCCTTCGTCACCGACGTCTCCGAGAAGCACGACAGCCAGGCGGTGTGCGCCGCGCTGATCGAGCTGGGCCGGCGCCTCGACATCGCCGTGCTGGCCGAGGGCGTCGAGACCCGCGAGGAGGTCGAGGCGCTGAGGGTGCTGGGCTGCTCGCTGTTCCAGGGCTTCTTCTTCGCCAGGCCGCTGCCGGCCGACAAGTTCGTGCGCCGCATCGCCGACCCGGAATGGCTGTCGCTGATCGCCACGCCCGCGCCGCGGCAGCTGGCGCTGGTCGCGGCGGAATAGCGCTGCGCGCGACGGCTGCCAGCAGCGGCACGGTTGACGGCGTCTGAGGCGCGCCAAGAGCAGACATTGGGATCAGTCCGGTTTTCTGACATTGAAGCTCTTGGCAGCATGGCGGACAGCGACGTTCGCAAGAATGCGGGATCTTGCCTACGTCGGCAGATCGGGAGCAGCGTGTTGCGTCTCGGTCTGCCGCCCGCCGAAGACCACCGAAGATCCGCGATGCCCCTAACGCCCTATGTCGATGGAATGTGGCTTTGCACATATCCGGTTCGACTGGCGGGTACGCGGTTCGACGCGCGAATGACGGTGATCCGCCTGGCCTCCGGCGAACTCATGCTGCACTCGCCGTGCGACATCACCGCGGCGATGGCTGAGGAAATATCGGCGCTAGGCCCGGTCGCTCATATCGTGGCGCCCGGAAACTTCCACCACATGCACGCAGCCGCAGCACAAGCAGCGTTTCCAGGCGCGAAGACATGGGTCTGCCCTGGCGTCGAGCGCAGGAGTCCGCACCTGAAATACGACCACGTCCTCGGCGAGGCGTCGCCCTTGGACTGGGCGGATGAAATAGACCAAGTGCTCGTGCGCGGCGCTCGCATCATGCGCGAGGTGGCGATGTTTCACCGAGCCAGCCGCACGTTGATCCTTGTGGACATGATTGAAAACTTCACCGACGCCACGCCGCGAACTGGCGGGGCGTTGAAGTTCTGGTTCAGGTACGTGCTGCGCATGTGGAACCATCCCCGCCCTGCGCCGGAATATCGAGTGAGCTGGAGCGACCGGCCGGCAGCGGCAAGATCGGTTCGGCGCATTCTGGCGTGGGATTTTCAGCGCATCGTGCTGTCGCATGGCGATCTGATCGAGAGCGCCGCCCGCGAGGTCGCAATCAAAGCGTGGTCGGGGATACTTGAAGGGTGACAGCTGGCTCACCAGGCCAGCCGCAGGAGCGATCAAGTCGCGGCGCGGGCATGGTTCGGAGGATGAGAATCTCCACGGTCGAGCCCTGGACGGACGCGTCGACTTAAGGTCGGAGGCTTGACCACCGCCACGTCATCCGGCGTGCATGGCTTGGTCGCCTCACCGGAGCCCTCCAATGTCCGAACCGCAGCCGTTCACCGTCGACTGGTCCGCCGCCGACGTCGGCGTGGTGCTGGAGCAGGTGCGCGCCTATCCGTGGCCGCCGGCGCCGGAGGTGGAGGACGGCTGGGCCTACGGGTGCGACGCCGGCTTCCTCGCCAAGCTCTGCGACCACTGGACCGGCGGCTACGACTGGCGCGCTGCGGTCGCCGAGCTGAACCGCTATCCGCAGTTCACCGCCCGCATCGAGGACTTCGACGTCCACTTCGTGCACGTGGTCGGCGAGGCGCACGGCACGCGGCCGCTGATCCTCAGCCACGGCTGGCCGGGCAGCCACTACGAGTTCTGGGGCTCGATCGACAGGCTGGCCTGGCCCTCCAGGCACGGCGGCGACGCGGCCGACGCCTTCGACCTGGTGATCCCGTCGCTGCCCGGCTTCGGCTTCTCCTCCAAGCCGAAGAAGCCGTTCGGCCAGCGCCAGACCGCGCGGCTCTTCAACGCGCTGATGACCGAGGTGCTGGGCTACGACCGCTACCTCGCCCAGGGCGGCGACTGGGGCTCGCTGGTCACCTCGTCGCTCGGCTTCGACTATCCGGCCCACGTGCGCGCCATCCACCTCAACATGCTGGGTTTCCGCCCGCCGGGCGGCCCGCAAGGCGAGGCCGAGGCGGCCTGGATGACCCGGCAGGGGGCGATGATGGACATGCTGGGCGCCTATTTCCGCCTGCAGGTCTCCAAGCCGCAGTCGCTGGCCTGGCTCGGGGCTGGCAACCCGGTCGGCCAGGCGGCCTGGATCGTCGAGCGGTTCTACGACTGGTGCGACCGCCGCGAGGTCCC
This sequence comes from Caulobacteraceae bacterium, assembly GCA_036490095.1. Taxonomy (GTDB): domain Bacteria; phylum Pseudomonadota; class Alphaproteobacteria; order Caulobacterales; family Caulobacteraceae; genus Acaudatibacter. The sequence continues at coordinate 234 of DASXEN010000143.1, read as the reverse complement.
GTTCGAGCAGACCTTCAGCCTGGATCAGCTGCTGACCAACGTGATGATCTACGTGATGACCGGCTCGTTCACCACCGGCGCCTGGTACTACCGCGCGCTGATCGAGGGCGGCGGCGTACCGCTGAAGGAAGGCGAGCGCTGCGAGACGCCGACGGCCTTCGCCAACTTCCCCGGCGAGCCGCTCTACCAGGCCCCGCCGCGCTCCTACGCCGAGCGCGCCTACAACATCCAGCG
>DASXEN010000100.1:0-4240 GCA_036490095.1 Caulobacteraceae bacterium | reverse complement strand
CGCCTTCGGCGCGTCCTTGACCGGACCGGACCCTCGGAAACAAAATCAGCCAAGCGAACGATGGCTTGGTCCGTCCGCCGACCCAATCACCCCCCAAGTACGGTCTTGGCCGGCACAAAGCCCGGCGACGGCCGCGCTGGGGGTGAGTGAGGCGCGCGGCCATTGACACGCCCCGCCTCCGCCGGCTCCAAGCGGGACGATGTCGCAAGCTGCGCCGCCCAGGGCCCGCGGGCCGCTGTCCGATCTCGTGGTGGTCGAGCTCGGCACGCTGATCGCCGGGCCGTTCTGCGGCCAGATCCTCGCCGACTTCGGGGCCGAGGTGATCAAGATCGAAGACCCTGGGACTGGCGATCCGATGCGCCAGTGGGGCCGCAGCCTGCCGCAGGGGCTGTCGCCCTGGTGGCCGGTGATCGGGCGGAACAAGAAGTCGGTGACGCTGAACCTGCGCGAGGCCGAGGGCCAGGCCATCGCCCGCCAGCTGATCGAGGGCGCCGACGTGCTGGTGGAGAACTTCCGGCCGGGGACGATGGAGAAGTGGGGCCTCGGCTATGAGAGCCTCGCGGCGGCCAACCCGCGGCTGATCATGGCGCGGGTCTCCGGCTTCGGCCAGACCGGCCCCTACGCCAGCCGCGCCGGCTACGGCCTGATCGGCGAGGCGATGGGCGGGCTTCGCGCCATCACCGGCGAGCCGGACCGTCCGCCGGCCCGCGCCGGCGTGTCCATCGGCGACAGCCTGGCGGCGACCCACGCCGTCATGGGCGTGCTGATGGCGCTGCACGTGCGCGAGCGCACCGGCCGCGGGCAGGTGATCGACGCGGCCATCTACGAGAGCGTGCTGGCGATGATGGAAAACCTGGTCACCGAGTACGACCTCACCGGCTACGTCCGCGAGCGCTCCGGCTCGATCCTGCCCGGAATCGCGCCCTCCAACGTCTATCCCACCGCCGACGGCATGATCCTGATCGGCGGCAACGGCGACACGGTGTTCGCCCGGCTCTGCGAGGCGATGGGCGAGCCGGGGCTGAAGGACGACCCGCGCTACCTGGACCACGCCAGCCGCGGCGTGAACCAGGCCGGGCTCGACGCGCGCATCGGCGCCTGGTCGCAAGGCTACGCGTCCGCCGACCTGCTGGCGCTGCTGGAGCAGCACGGCGTGCCCTGCGGGCGGGTGTTCCGCGCCCCGGAGATGCTTGAAGACCCGCAGTACGCGGCCCGCGAGGCGATCGTCACTGTGGAGCACCCGGTGTTCGGGCCGATCCGGATGCAGAACGCCTTCCCCAGGCTCAGCGAGACGCCGGGCGAGGTGCGCTGGCCGGGGCCGGCGCTGGGCGAGCACACCGAGGCGGTGCTGGGCGAGCGGCTGGGGCTGACGGCGGGCAAGCTGGCGGCGCTGAAGACGGCTGGGGTGATCTGACCCGATGACCTCCGCAGACATCGTCGCGCGCCTGGAGCGCCTGCCGCCCTCGCGCCCGCTCTGGACCCTGATCGTGCTGATCTCGCTGGGCGCCTGCTTCGAGTTCTACGACCTGATGATGACCGCCTACATCTCGCCGGTGCTGGCGAAGGCGGGCGTGTTCCACAAGGCCGGGCTATTCGGCCTGCCCGACCAGGCGAGCTTCGTCGCCGCGACCTTCCTCGGCCTCTTCATCGGCACGATCGCGGTCTCGCAGGTGGCCGACCGGTTCGGGCGCAAGCGCATCTTCGTCGGCTCGCTCATCTGGTACACCGCCGCGGCGGTGGTGATGGCGACGCAGAGCGACGCGCTCGGCATCGACATCTGGCGGCTGGTCGCCGGCGTCGGCATAGGCGTCGAGCTGGTGACCATCGACACCTACATCGCCGAGATCGCGCCGCGCGAGGTGCGCGGGCGCGCCTTCGCGGTGAACCAGTCGATCCAGTTCCTGGCGGTGCCGATCGTCGCCTTCGCCGCCTGGAAGCTCGGCCCGCTGACGCTGGCCGGGATCGACGGCTGGCGCTGGGTGGTGCTGCTGGGCGCGGCGGCGGCGATCGGCGTCTGGTTCATCCAGGTGCGCCTGCCGGAATCGCCGCGGTGGCTGGCCGAGCATGGCCACCTGGAGCGGGCCGACGCGGTGGTCAGCGACCTGGAGCGCCGCATAGAGGCCAGCACCGGACGGCCGCTGCCGGCGCCGACGCTGCGGATCGACGCGCCCGCCGACGGGCACGTGCGGCTCTCGGCGATCTTCCGGCGACCGCTGCTGGGCCGCACCGTGCTGCTGGTGGTGCTGAACGCCTTCCAGGCGATCGGCTTCTACGGCTTCACCAACTGGGCGCCGACCTTCCTGGCCTCGCGCGGCGTGCATTTCGCCCAGAGCCTGCAGTACGGCTTCATCATCGCCATCGTCTATCCGATCGGCCCGCTGATCTGGAGCACGGTGGCCGAGCGGTTCGAGCGCAAGTGGCTGGTGGTCGCCGCTGCGGCGGGCACCGGCGTGCTGGGCATGCTGTTCGCCTTCACCAGCGCCCCGGCCCTGCTGATCGCGCTGGGGATCGCGATCAACTTCTCCAACAACCTGCTGTCGTTCTCCTACCACGCCTACCAGGCCGAGCTTTACCCGACCCGGGTGCGGGCGACGGCGGTGGGGTTCGTCTACTCCTGGAGCCGGCTCTCGACGGTGTTCTCCGGCTACGCCATCGCCTGGCTGCTGGGCGTCGGCGGCGCGCCCGGCGCGTTCGGCTTCATCGCCGCGGCGATGCTGGTGGTGGTGGTCTCGGTCGGCGCCTTCGGCCCGCCGACCCGCGGCCGCGCGCTGGAGGCGATCGCGCACTGAGCGTCCTTCGAGACGCCCGCTTCGCGTGCTCCTGAGGATGACGTAGGTGGGCGGCCCAACCCAGCTTCGTCATGGCGAGGAGCTCCCGCCGGGCGCGTCTCACCGCGGGCCTGGAAGGCCTGCCGGCCGCCCTGGTGGGCCTGCTGGCGGACGAGAACCGCGGCAAGCGCATCGTCAAGGTGGCGTAGGCTTCGAGCGAGCCGAACCTACTCGCAGGACACGGGTCCCCCTTCTCCCCTTCCGGGAGAAGGCTAAGCTAGCGCTTGCCTTCCACCTCCTCCAGCCCGCGCCGGGCCAGGCCGTCGGCGCGCTCGTTGAGCTCGTGGCCGGCGTGGCCCTTCACCCAGCGCCAGTCCACCTCGTGGCGCAGGCGCGCCTGGTCCAGGCGACGCCAGAGGTCCTCGTTCTTCACCGCGCCCTTGGTCATGGTGCGCCAGCCGCGCGCCTTCCACAGCGGCAGCCACTGGGTGATGCCGGTCTGCACGTACTTGGAGTCGGTGTGCAGCTCGACGCGGCAGGGGCGCTTCAGCGCCTCCAGCGCCTCGATGGCGGCGGTCAGCTCCATGCGGTTGTTGGTGGTGGCGCCCTCGCCGCCCCAGATCTCCCGCTCGCGCTCGCCCGACATCAGCACCGCGCCCCAGCCGCCGGGACCCGGATTCCCGCGGCAGGCGCCGTCGGTGTAGATCACCACCTGCGGGGTCATTTGGCGGACGTCACGGGGCGGCCTCGAAGAGGGCGACGCCGGCGCGGTGCACCGCCAGCTTGCGCTCGTACTCCAGCGGGTCCTTCGGCCGCACCAGCGCCCCTTGCGGCGTCGCGCCCCAGTCGGCCAGACGGGTGAGGAAGAAGCGCAGCGCCGCCCCGTGCGCCAGCACCGGCAGCGCCGCGCGCTCGGCCGGGCTGAGGGCGCGCCGCTGCTCGTAGCCGGCGATGAAGGCGCGCGCGGCGGTGACGTTGAAGCTGCCGTCCGGCTCGAAGCACCAGGCGTTCAGCGCCACGCCGATGTCGTAGGCCAGGGCGTCGCAGGCGGCGAAGTAGAAGTCGATCGCACCGGCGAACCCCGGTCCGCGGAAGAAGACGTTGTCGGGGAAGAAGTCGGCGTGGACCACCCCCTCCGGCAGGCCGGCGGGCCAGGCGGCGGCGAGGTGGGCGACGTCGCCGGCCACCGTCGCCGCGAGGCCCGGCTTCAGCGCCTCGGCCGCGCCCCGCAGCGGCTCGAACAGCCCCGCCCAGGCCTGGTGGCCGAGATCGTTGGCGCGCCGCATCGTAAAGCCCGCGCCCGCCTCGTGCAGCCAGGCGAGGCCGCGACCGGCCTCGCGGCAGTGGGTCGGCGTCGGCCGGCGCACCGAGAGGCCGGTGAGAAAGGAGACGATCGCCGCCGGCTTGCCGCGCAGCTGGCCCAGCAGCGCGCCGCCACGGCTGGCGATCGGCGTCGCGCTCGGAAAGCCGCG
>DASXEN010000077.1:0-11110 GCA_036490095.1 Caulobacteraceae bacterium | reverse complement strand
GCTCCAGCGCCACCAGCCGGCGCAGCTCAGCCGCGTCGGTCATGGGGATCACGTGGGCGCGGTGGGCCACCTGCTGGGCCGGCGCGTTGGCGTAGCGGTCGACCGCCACCACCTCCACCCCCAGCCGCTGCAGCTCGATGGCGATCTCCTTGCCCAGCTCCCCGGCCCCCAGCAGCATCACCTTGACGGCGGAGGGCGACAGCGGTGTGCCAAGGCGAAGCATGGCCGCGGCTTTAGCGGCGCCGGCGGCGATGTCCAGGATTCACCTCTCCCTAGGGAGAGGGAGGGGCCCGCGCCCGCCAGGGCGTGGGAGGGTGAGGGGATCGTATGCTCGGGAATGGCCCGCCTGCCGGCAAGATGCGAACCCCTCACCCTCCCATCGCTGCGCGATGGGTCCCTCCCTCTCCCTTTGGGAGAGGTGAATCAGTACTGCCCATGCAATCGCAGCCCGATCACCTCGGCCGGGCCGCGGTCGCGGTCGTAGGCGGGGTTGACCACGGTCTGGGTGTCGAGGGTGACGTGCAGGCCGCGGACCACGCCCAGGCTGTAGTAGGCCTCCAGGATGGTCTCCGCGCCCGGGTGCGGCAGGCGCCCGTCGCCGACCAGGATGCCGAGGCCGCCGCCGGCGAGATAGAGCTCGTGCTCGCGGGATATCCCGTTCACCACCAGCGCCAGCGCCGCCGTGTCGTCCTTGCGCCCCCAATGATCGCCCTTCAGCGACGCGCCGGCGGCGAAGGTGCGGTCGATGTCGGTGTACTCGTAGCTCTCGTAGGCGCCGTCCGCCCAGCCGGCGCGCACGAAGAGGCCGGCCGTGTCGCTGAGCGGCTGCTCGATGTTGAGCGTGACGCCCGGGCGGCTGCGGTAGCGGCGCACCAGCGCGGTGTTGGGCGTGCTTCCGGTGGCGTCGGCCAGCGCCACGGCGTCGTCGTAGCGGCCCATCTGGGCGCGGCTGACGAAGCCCAGCAGCTTGATCTTGCCGGTCTGGCCGAACAGCCACCGCTGCCGATACTCCAGCTCCCCATCCAGCTGGAACTGCCCAAACGCCGGCGTCAGCTCGGCGGTGTTGGGCAGGGTCGACATGTCCATCACCGCCCCGCGCAGCGTCCAGTCGCCCTGATACCACTCCGCCGCCGCGCCCTCGGAGAAGCCCCAGGCGTCGGCGGCGTAGTCCCAACTGCCGGTGTCGATCAGCGCCCAGTTGAGGAAGTCGTTCTTCGGGTCGTGGGCGTAGGCGTTGTCGTCCATCAAGTCGGTGAGGCTGAACTTGCCGACGGTGACGACGATGCGGTCGCGGGTGGTCGGGCCGCCGAACGCCAGCATGTCGGGATCGACCTTGTCGCCGCCGCCGCCCAGCTCGAAGGTCTGGCGCAGGAAGTAGCGCTGCGGGCGGTAGTAGGGCGAATGGTGGCCGACCTTGGCGCCCTCGCCGTTCACGAAGCCGGCGGCGCCCAGGGTGTTGCCGGGCGCGAAGCCCTGGTTCATGTCCTCGTCGTACCAGATCTCCCCGCCCTGCCAGGGGCGCAGGCCGAGGATCACCGAGGCGTCGAGGGTGTTGCTGGCGGTCGCGGGGCCCGGCAGGCTGTTCACGCCCGAGAACGGCGAGCGCATCGGCGGCTTATACTGGAAGACGTCGGTGGCCTGCACCTGAAGCTCCCACCAGCGGCCAGCGTCGTCCCCGCCCTTCCCGGCGCCCTTCCCGTCCGACGCTGGCGACTGATCCGGCTGGCTGGCGGGCGTCGAGCCGCCGCTGCCACCGGCCGGCTGCGGCTCGGCGACGGCCGCGAAGGCCGCCAGCGCCAGCGCCAGCGCGGCGGCAAGCACCGGCGTCGCGTGTCTGATCTGCATGTTCGCCCCCGTCGGCTCGCCCAGGCTCCGCTTTAAGCGCTCCAGGCGGTATTTCGTTCGCGCGCGGCGCCCAGATGCGCCGATGGTCCGCCGTCCGCCAGCGGCCCCGAGACGTGTAATAAATTGCCGAGCCGCCACCGAACTCTTGGTTTGACAGCCGACCTCTTCAGCCTAAGGTCGTGCCGCGGGCTGGAGTCGGGCTGGGGCCGCCGCGAGGCGGGGCGCCTCTCTCGATTCGAAGGATCGGACCCCGGGATGGGCTCGGGGCCTTCGAGCCCGCGGAGGGGCTCGAATGAAGAAGTCGCATGCGAAGCTGGCGATGCGGTCGCTGGCCGTCTCGCTCACCGCGCTGACCGGCGCCAGCGTCGTCGTCGCGGCCAGCTGGGCCCAGAAGGCCCCGTCGCTGCCGCCCTACCTGGCGGCCTTCCCCGAGTTCGCGCCGCGGATTACCCCGCAGATGCCGGGCGACGTCGACATCGCCCTGAAGGAGAAGCTGGAGAAGAACCAGCAGTTCCCGCTGGTGCAGCGCGAGTTCGACCTCAACGCCTGGCAGATGTTCCTGTCGCTGCAGTGGCCGACCAACAACCAGGGCCAGGCGGCCCCGACGCTGACCGACACCGCCTTCGGCGAGCCGCACTGGACGCTGTGGCACAACTCCTCGACGATCTTCCAGACCGACGGCGCCAAGCCGGCCGCCTGCGGCGGCGGCGCGCTGCGCGCCATGGCGCTGACCCGCGACATGACCAAGCCGGTCAGCAAGGGGCTGATGGCCTTCTCGCCGGCGGCGACGGCCGGGACCAACCCGCGCTCGACCCGGTTCCTGGGCGTGATCTCGGCCGTCGGCGAGCTCAACGTCGCCAAGCTCGAGGAGATCAGCCAGGCCTTCTCCGGCCCGATGATCGACCAGAACGGCCAGTTCGTCTTCTACGAGATCATGATCGACCCCAACGAGGTCGGCTATCTCTGCGACAACAGCCTCTACAACATCAACGGCCAGGTCGCCTTCACCAAGGGCGGCGGCAAGGTCGACATGCCCCACGGCACGCCGAACGCCGACTGGAGCGGCTCCTACGAGCTGAAGTTCGCCTGGAAGATCATCGGCCCGAAGGACGACGCCAGCCGCTTCTACACCACTCCCGCGGTGGTGATGGACCAGGGGCCGAACGGCCAGCCGATCGAGCGCAAGGTCACCGTCGGCCTCGTCGGCATGCACATCGGCCACAAGAGCGAGACCTCGCCGCAGTGGATCTGGGCCACCTTCGAGCAGGTCGACAACCTGGCGGTGGACAACGTCGCCCACCCCAACCTCAATCCGTCGTTCTTCGACCCCAACTGCCCGATCTGCACCGTCGACCAGCAGCCGCAGCAGGGGTCGAACGGCGCCTACCCGCGCGTCCCCACCCAGGCCTGGCGCACCATCCCGATCCCGCCGGACAAGTTGCACCTGAACCAGGAGGCCCAGGCGGTGCTCGCGAAGATGGGCTCGATCTGGCAGTACTACCAGCTGATCGACACCCAGTGGCCGACCGGTCCGAGGGCGAAGCCGGCCAACCCGCTCGGCCAGCTGCCGGACCCGATCACCAACAAGTCCGGCGGCGACCCGACCCCGGTCTACCTGACCAACATCACCATGGAGACCTACTTCCAGGGCGGCAACGAGCCGGCATGCAACGGCATGGAGCTGCCCGGCAACGTCAACTGCCCGGCCAACCCGACCACCTGGACCTCGCCGCAGAACAACAAGCCGCCGCCGATCGCCCAGGCCAACAGCTCCAACGTGTTCGTCTCCGAGAGCTGCATGGGCTGCCACTCGTCGGCCGGCGTCTACACCAGCTACAACCCGACGACCCAGCAGGGCACGACCTCAGGCCAGCTGACCGGCGACTTCTCCTGGCTGCTGACCCAGAAAGCCAGCTGGCAGCAGTAACCGCCTCGTGATGCGGGCCGCCGCCACCCGCGCGGCGGCCCGTCGAGGGGTCCGCAGCAAGATTGTCACACGCCGGTCGCACGGGCGCCAAGTTGGCGCGCTAGAGGCTGCGCGGCGGGGCCAAGTTGTTCGGGACATCGCGATGACCCAGGAACGTGGAACCCAAAGGTTTGGCGTGTTCGCCACCACCGACGGCTGGATGGCGGCGCTCGGAGACGAGTTGCAGCGGTTCGACACCCGCGGCGAGGCCATGGCCGCGGCGCTGAAGCTGGCGCAGGTCACGCGCTGGCGCGGCGACGCGGCCGAAGTGATCTCGCAGGACCACGCCGGCGGCGTGCTGACGGCGGTGGAAACGGTGCGCGGGCCGGAGCTGCGGCGCTAAGCCTATCCTTCTCCCGCAAGGGAGAAGGATACATGGGGCAGCTACAGCCGCGCCCCGCGCAGCCGCAGCGCGTTGGCGATGACGCTGGCCGACGACAGCGACATGGCCGCCGCGGCGATCTCCGGGGTCAGCAGCCGGTGGAAGGCCGGCCAGAGCGCCCCGGCGGCCAGCGGCACCGCCGCCAGGTTGTAGGCGAAGGCGAAGGCGAGGTTCTGGCGGATGTTGGCCATCACCGCCCGCGACAGCCGCCGCGCGCGCACCAGCGCCCCGAGGTCGCCGCCCAGCAGCGTCAGGCCGGCGCTCTCGATGGCGACGTCGGCGCCGGCGCCCATGGCGATGCCGACATCGGCTGCGGCCAGCGCCGGCGCGTCGTTGACCCCGTCGCCGGCCATGGCGACCACCCGCCCCTCGCCCTTCAGGCGCCGCACCGCGGCGGCCTTGTCCTCGGGCCGCACGCCAGCCTCGACCTCCGCCAGTCCGAGCCGGTCGGCGACCGCGCGGGCGGTGGCGGGCGCGTCGCCGGTGAGCATGACCAGGCGCAGCCCCTCGGCCTGCAGCGCGGCGACGGCGGCCGCGGCCGTGGGACGGACCGGGTCGGCGATCGCCAACACCCCGGCGAGCGCGCCGTCCACGGCGACGAACACCGCGGTGGCTCCCGCCGCGCGGATCGCGTCCGCGTCGACCGCCGAGAGGTCCGCGCCCGCCTCCGCCATCAGCCGCGCGCCGCCGACCGCGACCCGGCGGCCGTCCACGACGCCGACGACGCCCTCCCCGGCCAGCGCCTGGAAGTCGCGCGCCTCGGCCACCGCCAAGCCGCGCTCGGCGGCGGCGCGCAGCACGGCGTCGGCCAGCGGGTGCTCGCTGCCGCGCTCGACGGCGGCGGCGAGGCGCAGCAGCGCCGTCGCCTCGAAGCCGCCGGCCGGCCGGATCTCGGTGACCGACGGCGCGCCGGCGGTCAGGGTGCCGGTCTTGTCGAAGGCGACCAGGTCGACGGCGGCCAGCCGCTCCAGCGCCGCGGCGCTCCTCACCAGCGCCCCGGCCGAGGCGCCGCGCCCGATGCCCACCATCACCGACATCGGCGTCGCCAGCCCCAGCGCGCAGGGGCAGGCGATGATCAGCACCGAGACGGCCGCGCTCAGCGCGTAGCCGAACCGCGGCTCCGGGCCGACCAGCAGCCAGGCGAGCGCGGCGCCGGCCGCGACGACAATCACCGCCGGGGCGAACCAGCCGGCCACCTGGTCGGCGAGCCGCTGCACCGGCGCGCGGCTGCGCTGGGCCTCGGCGACCAGGCGGACGATGCGGGCCACCAGGGTGTCGGCGCCGACCTTCTCGGCGCGCATGACGAAGCTGCCCGCGCGGTTGATCGCCCCGCCGACCACAGCGTCGCCGGCCGCCTTGGCGACCGGCGTCGGCTCGCCGGTGAGCAGCGCCTCGTCGACCAGCCCCTGCCCCTCCAGCACCTCGCCGTCGACCGGCACCGCCTCGCCGGGGCGCACCCGCAGCCGCTCGCCAACCGCGATCTCGGCCAGCGGGACGTCCTCGTCCGCGCCGTCGGGGCGGATGCGGCGGCCGGTCTTCGGCGCGAGCCGCAACAGGGCGCGGACCGCCCCGCCGGTGCGCTGGCGGGCCCGCAGCTCCAGCACCTGCCCGAGCAGCGCCAGCACCACGATCACGGCGGCCGACTCAAAGTAGATTGGCGGGTGGTCCATGCCGCGCGCCGTAGCGGGGAAGACGCCCGGCGCAGCGAGCGCGACGAGGCTCTCGGCATAGGCGACGCCGACGCCGAGGCCGATCAGGGTGAACATATTGGGCGAGCGGGCGAGAACGCCGGCCCAGCCGCGCTGCAGGAACGGCCAGCCGGCCCAGAGCGCCACCGGCGTCGTCAGCACCGCCTGGACCAGGGCGCTGAGGCGCGGCGCCAGCCAGTGTCCGTGGCCGGCGAGGTGGCCGCCCATGGCGATCGCCACCACCGGCGCCGCGAACGCCAGCGCGATCCAGAAGCGGCGGCTCATGTCCGCCAGCTCGGGGTCGGGGCCGGCGTGCAGGCTGGGCTCGGCCGGCTCCAGCGCCATGCCGCACTTGGGGCAGGCGCCGGGACCGCGCTGGCGCACCTCCGGGTGCATCGGGCAGGTATAGGCCGCGCCCGGCTGCGGCAACGGCGCAGGCTCGGACGGGCGCGCGGCGAGATAGCGCTGCGGGTCCGCCTCGAACCTGGTGCGGCAGCCGGCGCAGCAGAACACGAACTCGCGGCCGTCGACGCTGGCGCGGTGGACGGAGGCCGCCGCATCGACGGTCATGCCGCAGACCGGATCCCTGACCGCCTCGACCACCTCCGGCACACGCCGCTCCATACCCTGACGGGGTATGCACATATACCCTGCCATGGTATAAGCAAGCGCCAGCGAGGAGCACCGATGCACCGCCACGACAAGCCGAAGCTGCTCAACCGCCTGAAGCGCATCGAGGGCCAGGTGCGAGGCGTCGCCCGCATGGTCGAGGACGACCGCTACTGCATCGACGTGATGACCCAGTTGCGGGCGGTGCGCGCGGCGCTGGCGCGGGTCGAGAGTGAGCTGCTGAAGGGACACCTCGACCACTGCATCGAGAGCGCCATCGTCAGTGGCGACGCCGCCGAGCAGCGCCGCAAGGCCGGCGAGCTGATCGAGCTTCTGGAGCGGACGGCGCGGTAGGCGGACGGGCTACTTCCAGAGCACGACGACAAGGACGCGTTTGCCGGCCACAGGCTGGCCATCCGCGGTCGTGGGCTTCAGCCGGTACAGGCGCTCGGTGACCAGCTTGGCGGCGAACTCATAGTCCTGGTGCGCTGGCCTCACCTCGATCGTCCTGCAATCGGTCAGATGGCCATCGACCTCGGCCTTGCAATCGACCACGCCGCCACCGGCGATGCCTTCGCGGGCGGCGCGCTCGGGCCGATAGTCCCAGAGTTCGTTTGCGTTCGGCTTATGCGCCCAGACCGGCGCGCTGATGTAGTTGGGGCCGCTGGGAAGGCTTTGCAGCGATGTTGGCGGGCTGTCGGTTGGCGGCCGGCTTTGCGCCGACGCAGTGGCGCCCAGCGCCAACGCCATGAGCAGCCCGACACGCATCGCCGACACGACCGCCTCTCCTTGCGATTGACCCGGCGATCCTATGCCGCCTCCGCGTGGCCATGTCAGCCCGATCGCCGTTCTCGGTCGAACGATATCGGCCGGCGTTGCCCTCCCCGCCCCGCGGTCTACAAGGGCGCATGCTCGACAGGTTCGACGCCAGGCTGGACGGCGCCTTCGCCGCGGCAGACCCCGCGCAGCTGATCAAGCGGCTGGCGGCGGTGCTGCCGGCGGACCGGCTGATCGTCTCGGCCGAGTCCATGCGGCCCTACGAGAGCGACGGGCTGGCCGCCTACCGCAGCCTGCCGGCGGCGGTGGCGCTGCCGGCCGATGCGGACGAGGCGGCGGCGGTGCTGAAGGTGTGCCGCGAGCTGGGCGCGCCGGTGGTGGCGCGCGGGGCCGGCACCGGGCTTTCCGGCGGCGCCCTGCCCTTCCCCGGCAGCGTGCTGCTGGCGCTGGGCAAGCTCAGCCGCATCCTGGCCATCGATCCGGCCGCGCGCACCGCCCGCGTGCAGCCGGGGGTGCGCAACCTCGCCATCTCCGAGGCGGCGCGGCCCTACGGCCTCTTCTACGCCCCCGATCCGTCGTCGCAGCTGGCCTGCTCGATCGGCGGCAACGTGGCCGAGAACGCCGGCGGCGTGCACTGCCTGAAGTATGGGCTGACCGTGCACAACATCCTGAAGCTGGAGGCGCTGACCATCGAGGGCGAGCGGCTGACCATCGGCTCGGACGCCCTCGATGCGCCCGGCTTCGACCTGATGGCGCTGATGACCGGCTCGGAGGGCCTGCTGGCGGTGGTCACCGAGATCACCGTGCGGCTGCTGCCCGTCCCAGCCGACGTGCAGGCGATGCTGGCCGCCTTCCCGGACGCGGCCTGCGCCGCCCAGGCGGTGGCCGACATCATCGCCGCCGGCATCACCCCGGCCGGCCTGGAGATGATGGACGCGCTGGCGTTGCAGGCGGCCGAGGAGTTCGCCCACGCCGGCTACCCCCAGGACGCCGGCGCGATCCTGATTTGCGAGTGCGACGGCGCGGCTGGCGACGCCGAGGCGGAGCTGGCGCACGTCGCCGAGATCTGCCGCGCGGCCGGCGCAGCCCAGGTGCGCCACGCCAGGGACGAGGCCGAGCGGCTGCAGCTGTGGGCCGGGCGCAAGGCCGCCTTCCCGGCCATGGGCCGGCTCGCGCCCGACTACTATTGCATCGACGGCACCATCCCGCGCCGGCGGCTGCCGCAGGTGCTGGCGCGGATCGGCGAGCTGTCGCGCGAGCACGGCCTGGCGGTCGCCAACGTCTTCCACGCCGGCGACGGCAACCTGCACCCGCTGATCCTCTACGACGCCGCCGCCGAAGGTGAGCTGGCGCGCGCCGAGGCGCTGGGCGGGGCGATCCTTGAACTATGCGTGGCGGTCGGCGGCACCATCACCGGCGAGCACGGCGTCGGGCGCGAGAAGATCAACCAGATGTGCGTGCAGTTCACCGAGGCCGAGCTGGAAACCTTCGCGGCGGTGAAAGCCGCCTTCGACCCGGCCGGCCTGCTCAACCCCGGCAAGGCCGTCCCCACCCTGGCCCGCTGCGCCGAGTTCGGCGCCATGCACGTGCACGCCGGCCACCTTGCCCGCCCCGACCTGCCGAGGTTCTGATGCACCCCGGCCCCCCCACAACAATCCCGCTCATCCCGGCGAACGCCGGGACCCAGGCAGGCCGCGGTTGCAAGGGCGCAATTGCCGGCAGGCTCGGCGCGCGTCGCAGGCGCTGTTTTGAACCACAAAGATCACGGAGAAGGCACGGAGGACACGCAGGCGTCCTTCTCCGTGTCCTCTGTGAAACCTCCGTGTCCTCCGTGGTTCAAAACAGCGCCTGCGGCGCATTGGGCATCCCCGGAAAGCGCGCTCCTTCAACCACCTCTTGCCTAGGTCCCGGCGTTCGCCGGGATAAGCCGATCTTGGGGGGTGTGGGCGGGTGAGCGCGGTTCTGGAAGCCCAGGACCAGGATCTCACCGCCCCGCTCGCCGAGCAGGTGCGGCGGGCCGCCGAGGCGGGCGCGCCGCTGTGCATCGTCGGCGGCGGCGCCAAGGCGTTCTACGGCCGCCGCACCGAGGGCGAGGCGCTGCGGCTGGCGGGGCATCGCGGGATTATCGACTACGATCCGAGCGAGCTGGTCGTCACCGCCCGCGCCGGGACGCCGCTGGCCGAGGTGGAGGCGCGGCTGGCCGAGCATGGGCAGATGCTGGCCTTCGAGCCGCCGCGGTTCGGCGAGGCCGGCACCCTCGGCGGCGTCGTGGCGGCGGGGCTAGCCGGCGCGCGGCGGCCGTTCGCCGGCGCCGTGCGCGACGCCATGCTAGGCGCGGTGATCCTCGACGGCCGCGGGCGGCGCCTGGCGTTCGGCGGCCAGGTGTTCAAGAACGTGGCCGGCTTCGACCTCTTCCGGCTGCAGGCCGGCGCGCTGGGATCGCTGGGCGTGATCCTGGAGGTCTCGATCCGGGTGACGCCGGCGCCGCGCTGCGAGCGGACGCTGACGCTGGAGATGGGCTCGCAGGCCGCCCGCGCCTGGCTGACCGAGCGGCTGCGCCGGCCGGCGCCGATCAGCGGCGCGTTCCACGACGGCGCGCGGCTGCACCTGCGGCTTTCCGGCGGCGAGGCCGGCGTGGCGGCGGCCGCGGCCGACATCGGCGGCGAGCCGGATCCTCCCGTCTTCTGGGACGTGGTGCGCGCCCATCGCCATCGCGCCCACGCCGGCGAGGGGCGGCTCTGGCGGCTGACGCTGCCGCAGACCGCGCCGATCCCGGCCGTCGGCGACGTGCGCGGCTGGGACTGGGCGGGCGCGCTGGTGTGGCTGCGCTCGGACCTCAGCTCCGAGGCGGTCTGGCGGGCGGCAATCGAGGCCGGCGGCCACGCGGCGCTGTTCCGCGGGGCCGCGCCCGGCGAGGAGGTGTTCCAGCCGCTCGCCCCCGCCATGCTGGCGCTGCACCGGCGGCTGAAGGCCGCGCTCGATCCGGCCGGGGTGCTGAATCCCGGCCGCATGTACGGAGCCTTCTAGCATGCGCGCCGAGCTTCCCGCCGGCCTCGCCGAGACGCTCGCCGGCGCGCGCGCCGAGGCGGTGATCCGCGCCTGCGTCCACTGCGGCATGTGCAACGCCGTCTGCCCCACCTTCCAGCTCACCGGCGACGAACTCGACGGCCCGCGCGGGCGCATCTACCTGATGAAGGGGGCGCTGGAGACCGGCGCCGCCGGCCCCGAGACGCGCCTGCACCTCGACCGCTGCCTTGAGTGCCGCGCCTGCGAGACCGCCTGCCCCTCGGGCGTCGAGTACCACCGGCTGCTCGACGTCGCCCGCCCGTTCGTAGAGGTCTACGCCCCGCCCCGCCCATGGCCCGAGCGGACCCTGCGGGCGCTGATCCGCTGGGTGACGGTCGACCCGGCCCGGTTTCGCACCGCGCTGGCGCTCGGCCGAGCGGTGGCCTGGGCGCTGCCTGGGCCGCTCCGCCGCAAGCTCCCCCTCCCCCTTGAGGGGAGGGGCCAGGGGTGGGAGGCGCGCCGGGCCGTCCGCTCCGCCACCGGGCAAACCCCCAGCGCGGCGATCGCGGAGAGCGCCCCCCACCTCCTGCTCCCTCCCCTCAAGGGGGAGGTGAAGATGGTGCTGCTGGCCGGCTGCGTGCAGGCCGCTGCGGCGCCGCACTTCAACGCCGCCGCTCGCCGCGTGTTCGCCCGCGTCGGCGTGGCGCTGGCGGAAAGCCCGGCGGCCGGCTGCTGCGGGGCGGTGAGCTTCCACCTCGACGCGCCGGAGGCGGCCCGCGCGCTCGCCCGGCGCAACCTCGACGCCTGGACCGCCGAGCTCGACGCCGGAGCCGAGGC
>DASXEN010000063.1:0-15705 GCA_036490095.1 Caulobacteraceae bacterium | reverse complement strand
GAACGAGCAGCCGCGCATCGCCGGGCTCAAGGAAGTCGCCTGACCTCTCCGCAGCAGTTGCGATAACTTAACCGTTTTGCGCCTCTAGCTCCGGCTGGAGGCGCAATTCGTTTATGCATGTCTTCGGACACAACATACTCTTCTATGCGCTGTGGGCGGCCAGCCTCTCGGTCAGCGGGTTCGCCATCTGGAAGGGCGACATGGCGGTCCGCTGGGCCGGCGTCGTCCAGATCGGCGCCTACGTTCTGGCGCTGCTTGACGGCGTCGTTGGCAGCGCCGCCGTAACCTCCTTCGAGCTCGGCCGCAGTCTCGTCTCGGCCGCCCTCTACCTGCTGCTGGCGGTGCGCTACGCCAACTTGTGGATCGGCGGCGCCATGCTGCTGCAGTCAGCCGAGTTCTCGCTGGTGGCCTACTACATCGTCGCCGACCGCCCCCCGGACCGCTTGCACGCCTGGATCAACAACACCTGCGAATGGGGCATCATCCTGTGCATCCTCGCGGGGGCGGTGCTGTCGATTCTTCGCCGCCGCGCCGTGGCGCGCGAGGCGGCCGAGCTCGAGGCGCTGCGACTGCAGCGCGCCCAGGCCCGCGAGACCCGCTAAAGCGGGCTTGAGAAAATCAGGCTTGCGCCCGGGCCCGAACCAGGGCTTTTGCGCGGCGGGCCACGCCCTCCCAACGGGGCGCCGCCCATCTGCAAGGATGGGAGACATCGCTATGACGACCCTCGCCAAGCCGGCCATGCGGCCGGAGCGCGCTGAATTTTCATCCGGCCCGTGCGCCAAGCGCCCCGGATGGTCCCCGGAAAACCTCAGAACGGCCGTGCTCGGCCGCTCGCACCGCTCGAAGCTGGGCAAGGCGCGCCTGCAGGCCGCCATCGACCAGACCCGCTCGGTGCTGGGAGTCCCAGACGACTACCTGATCGGCATCGTCCCCGCCTCCGACACCGGGGCGGTGGAGATGGCGCTGTGGTCGCTGCTAGGCCCGCTGCCGGTGCAGCTGCTGGCCTTCGAGAGCTTCGGCAAGGACTGGGTGACCGACGTGGTCAAGCAGCTGAAGCTGGAAGCCGAGGTGCTGGACGCCCCCTACGGCCAGCTGCCGGACCTGACCAAGGTGAGCCCGAAGGCCGACTTGGTGTTCACCTGGAACGGCACCACCTCCGGCGTACGGGTGCCGAACGGCGACTTCATCGCCGCGGACCGCCAGGGCCTCGCCATCTGCGACGCCACCAGCGCCTGCTTCGCCCAGGCGCTCGACTGGGCCAAGCTCGATGTGGTGACCTTCTCCTGGCAGAAGGCGCTGGGCGGCGAGGCCGGACACGGCATGCTGATCCTCTCGCCGCGGGCGGTGGCGCGGCTGGAGGCCTATTCGCCGCACTGGCCGCTGCCGAAGATCTTCCGCCTGACCAAGGGCGGCAAGGTGAACCTGGAGATCTTCGAGGGCTCGACCATCAACACGCCGTCGATGCTCTGCGTCGAGGACTATCTCGACACGCTGAAGTGGGCCGCCTCGATCGGCGGCCTCGCCGAGCTCAAGCGGCGCGCCGACGCCAACCTGAAGGTGCTGGAGGGTTGGGTCGCCAAGACCGCGTGGATCGGCTTCCTGGCCGAGGACCCGGCGATCCGCTCCAACACCTCGGTGTGCCTGAAGGTGGTGGCGCCGCAGATCACCGCCCTCCCCGAAGCAGCGCAAGCGGACTTCGCCAAGCGCGTCGCCGCACTCTTGGAAAAGGAAGGCGTGGCGCTCGACATCGGCGGCTACCGCGACGCGCCGCCGGGCCTGCGGATCTGGTGCGGCGCGACGGTCGAGGCCGACGACCTCGCCGCCCTGACCCCCTGGCTCGACTGGGCCTACGCCACCCTCGCCGCCGAGCTCGATGTCCCTCCCCTTCATGGGGAGGGTGACGGCGCGCAGCGACGTCGGGTGGGGAAGTCGGACGCGTCAACGACCGTCACCGGCTAGCCGAGGCTCTCACCAGACACCCCCACCCTGCCGACGCTGCCGCGTCGGCTGTCCCTCCCCATGAAGGGGAGGGAGGCTTTGCGAGAAACACCCATGCCCGCCCCCAAAGTCCTCATCGCCGACCAGCTCTCCGCCGCCGCAATCGGCGTCTTCCGCACCCGCGGCGTCGAGGCCGACGTCCGCACCGGCCTCTCCAAGGACGACCTCATCAAGATCATCGGCGACTACGACGGCCTCGCCGTCCGCTCGGCCACCAAGGCCGACAAGGACGTGCTGGCCGCCGCGACGCGCCTGAAGGTGATCGGCCGCGCCGGCATCGGCGTCGACAACGTCGACATCCCGGCCGCCACCGCCGCCGGCGTGGTGGTGATGAACACCCCGTTCGGCAACTCCATCACCACCGCCGAGCACGCCATCGCCATGATGTTCGCGCTCGCCCGCCAGCTGCCTGCCGCCGACGCCTCCACGCAAGGAGGCAAGTGGGAGAAGAACCGCTTCATGGGCGTCGAGCTCTACGGCAAGACGCTGGGGCTGATCGGCGCCGGCAACATCGGCTCGATCGTCGCCGACCGCGCCAACGGCCTGAAGATGCACGTGGTCGCCTACGACCCGTTCCTGTCGCCGGAGCGGGCGGTGGAGATCGGCGTCGAGAAGCTTGAGCTCGACGACCTGCTGGCCCGCGCCGACCTCATCACCCTGCACACCCCGCTGACCGACAAGACCCGCAACATCCTCTCCGCCGAGGCGCTGGCGAAGACCAGGAAGGGCGTCTTGATCGTCAACTGCGCCCGCGGCGGGCTGGTGGACGAGCAGGCGCTGCGCGCGGCGCTCGACAGCGGCCACGTGGGCGGCGCGGCGTTCGACGTGTTCGTCACCGAGCCGGCTAAGGAGAATCCGCTGTTCGGCGCCCCCAACTTCGTGGCCACGCCGCACCTGGGCGCCTCCACCAACGAAGCGCAGGAGAACGTCGCCCTGCAGGTGGCCGAGCAGATGAGCGACTATCTGCTGACCGGCGCGGTGACGAACGCCCTCAACAGCCCCTCGGTGACCGCCGACGAGGCCCCCAAGCTCAGGCCCTTCATCGCGCTGGCCGAGAAGCTCGGGGCCTTCGCCGGGCAGATGATCGACGCCGGTCTGAAGGGGATCGACATCGCCTACGAAGGCGAGGTGGCGGCCCTGAACGTGCGCCCGCTCTCGGCGACGGCGCTGGCCGGCTTCCTGCACCCGATGCTGTCGGCGGTGAACATGGTCTCCGCGCCGGCAGTGGCCAAGGAGCGCGGCATCACCGTCTCCGAGAGCCGCCAGGAGACCTCGCCGGTCTACGACAGCCTGATCCGCATCACCGCCGCCACCGAGATGGGCCGCCGCTCGTTCGCCGGCGCGGTGATCGCCGGCGCGCCGCGCATCGTCGAGGTCAAGGGCATGGAGCTGGACGCGGCGTTCGCCCCGGCGATGCTCTACGTGAACAACCTCGACAAGCCGGGCTTCATCGGCGCGCTCGGCGCGCTGCTGGGCGAGGCGGGCGTCAACATCGCCACCTTCAACCTCGGCCGCGTCGCCACCGGCGAGGACGCCATCGCCCTGGTGGGCGTCGACCAGGCCCCGGACGAGGCGCTGCTGGCGAGGATCAAGGCGCTGCCGCATGTGAAGGAGGCGCGCGCGCTGGCGTTCTGATATGGTTCGCCGATGGCTAGAACCGTGAAGATCTCCGACGATCTCGCCGTTCGGCTGGAAGAGCGTCGCCGCGAAACCGGGCAAGGCTCGCTCGATGAAGTTGCTTCGTCCTTGATGGAAGAGGCGCTGGATTTCGACGATGAGCTCGACCCGAACTGTGGCTATACGGATGAAGAACTTCGGGCGCTCATTGCTGAGGGTGAGGCTAGTGGACCGGCGGTTGAGTGGGCGCCGGGCGCTTTGAGGGCCGAGGTCCTACGCCTGGCAGCGTTGCGGCGCGGTAGCTGACCGTCCGTTTCCTTCCGTCGTTCACGAACGACTTGGAGGAGGCGTACGACTTTCTCCGCGATCGTAGTCCACGCGCAGCGACGGAGTTGGTCGAGCGGACCGATCACCTGCTGGGCTTGTTGGCTGAATTCCCCGAGATGGGTCGCGAACGTCGTGGTCTCGGAGCGGGGTCGCGCTCGATGCGCGTACGCGGTTTCCCACACTTGGTGTTCTATCGCGTGACGGGGTCGACTGTCGTGGCCGTGCGACTCGTGCACGGATCGAGGCGGCTTCGGCCAAGTCTATTCCGGGCGTAGGCGGCGCCGGACTCGAGTGATCGGAAAAGCGTGTCCCTACTTTCCGGGCGGCTTGACTCTCGCTGTCCCAAGCCTAGAACAAAAACAGAACATTGGCGTTTAACGGACATGCCCGCCTCCTCCACCCTGGCCGCCCTGCGGGCCGAGATCGCCGCGCTGGAGCGCGGCGCGCGGCCCGCGTCGGCGGTGATCGCGCTTGGCGATCCGCGCGTGGACGGGCGGCTGCCCGGCGGCGGGCTGGCGCTGGGCGCCTGGCACGAGTTCGCCGGCGAGGGGCTGGAGCTGGAGACCGCCGCCGAGAGCGCCGCCTTCGTCGTCCGCCTCGCCCGGCCGCTGACCGGCCGCGGCGAGTTGGTCTGGGTGCTGCGGCGCGATGACCTGCACGCGCCGGGCCTGGCCGGACTCGGCTTCCCGGCCGAGCGGCTGATCCAGGTCTGCGCCCGCGACGAGGCCGAGGCGCTGGCGGTGATGGAGGACGCGCTGCGCACCCGCGGGGTGGCGGCGGTGTTCGGGGAAGTGGAGGCGGTGGATCTCACCGCCGGCCGGCGCCTGCAGCTCGCCTGCGAGCAGGGCTCGGCGACCGGTTTCGTGCTGCGCCGGCGCCCGTTCGGCGGCCGCGGCAGGGCGGACGCCAGCTCGGCGGCGGCCACCCGCTGGACCGTCGCGCCTGCGCCGAGCGAGCCCGCGCCCGGCGAGCCGGGGCTGGGCGCGCCGCGCTGGCGGGTGGGGCTGGAGCGCTGCCGGGGCGGCCGCACCGGGGCTTGGATCTTCGAAGCTGCGGAGGACGACGATGCCGCGCATCCTTTCCGTCTGGTCGCCGAGCTGGGCGATCGCGACGTGGCGGCGCCGGAACGGCTGCGGCTCGCCGGCTAGCCTTCCCTTCGCCCTGATCGCCACCGAGCGCGGCGTGCGGCGGCTCCATGCGGTGGACGATGCCGCGCAGGCGCTTGGCCTGTTCGCCGGCCAGAAGGCCACCGACGCCATGGCGCTGGTCCCCGAGCTGGCGACGGACGAGGCCGACCCGGCGGGCGACGCCGCGGCGCTGGCGGCGCTGGCCCTTTGGTGCGTGCGCTTCTCGCCGGCGGTGGCGGCCGATCCGCCGGACGGGCTGCTGATCGACATCACCGGCGTCGCCCACCTCTGGGGCGGCGAGGCGGCCATGCTGGACGACCTGCTGGCCCGGATGGCGCGGCAGGGCATCCCGGCCCAGGGCGCCGTCGCCGGCTCGGCGGGAGCGGCCTGGGCGCTGGCGCGCTGCGGCGGGGGCCGCGACGTCGTCCCGCCCGGCGCCGAGGCCGAGTGGCTGGCGCCGCTGCCGGTGACCGGCCTGCGGCTGGAACCGCAGACCGCCGCGCAGCTGCTGCGGCTCGGCCTCGTCCGCGTCGGCCAGCTCGCCGCCATCCCGCGGGGCCAGCTGGCCCGCCGCTTCGGCGCCCGGGTCCTGACCCGCCTCGACCAGGCGCTGGCCCGGGCCGAGGAGGCGCTGGCCTTCCGCCGCCCGGCCACGCCCTGGTTCGCGCGCCTGGCCTTCGCCGAGCCGATCAGCGCCCCGGAGGACTTGGCCCGCGCCAGCCGCGACATCGCCGCGTGCCTCTGCGCGCGGCTTGTCGCCGAGGGCCAGGGGGCCGGCCGTTTCGAGCTGGCCTTCCACCGGCTCGACGGCCGCGCCGAGCGGCTCGCCATCGGCCTCTCGCTGCCCGGCCGCAGCCCCGACGCCGTCACGCGCCTGTTCGCGCCGATGCTGGAGCGGGTCGATCCCGGCTTCGGGATCGAGGTGGTGACGCTGGCCGCCGACCGGGTCGAGCCCCTGCCCGAGCGGCAGGCCAGCCTCGCCGCGATCGGCGAGGTCGCCCGCGAGGACGGCGTCGCGCCGCTGGTCGACCGGCTCGCCAACCGCCTGGGCGAGGGCCGGGTCTGGCGCGCCGAGGCCTGGCCCAGCCACATCCCCGAGCGCGCCGTCGTGCGCCGCCCGCCGCTCTCGGCCGCTGACGGGCGGGCCTGGGCCAGGGACCGGCCGCGGCCGGTGCGGCTCTTCGCCCGGCCCGAGCCGATCGAGGTCACCGCGCCGATCCCCGACGATCCGCCGATCGTGTTCCGCTGGCGCGGCACGCTGCGCCGCGTCCGCCGCGCCGAGGGCCCCGAGCGCCTCGCCGAGGAATGGTGGCGCCGCCCCCCCGGCGAGACCGCCCCCGCCGACGCCCGCGACTACTACCGCGTCGAGGACGAGACCGGCGCGAGATACTGGCTCTTCCGCGACCGCCTCTACGGCGGCGAGGTCGCCCCGAAGTGGTGGCTGCATGGGCTGGGATGAAAACCTCCCTCCCCTTCATGGGGAGGGACAGCCGACGCGCAGAGTCGGCAGGGTGGGGAAGTATGGAACATCTACCCAACGCGCCCGCGAACTGCGCAAGACTCTGACGCGCCAAGAGGTTCGGATTTGGCTCCAGCTGCGAGCCATGCGCGCCGACGGCTTCCATTTCCGCCGGCAGGCGCCGTTGCTCGGCTTCTATCTGGACTTTGTCTGCTTCAGGCAGCGGCTTGTCATCGAGGTGGATGGGAGTCAGCACGGCGATGATGTCCACGTGGCTCACGACGCCATGCGCGACGCCATCCTCCGCCGGGCAGGGTTCCGCACGCTTCGGTTCTGGAATTCTGAGGTGGATGAGGATTTCGACGGCGTCGTGCAGACAATCCAGCTCGCCCTCCATCCCTCCCCTTCATGGGGAGGGACAGCCGACGCGCCGCATAGACAAGGTGGGGAGGCGGGAAGCGTCGACGGACGACTTCAAGGTTCCAGCGCAGCTTCAGACATCCCCACCCTGGCCGCTACGCGGCCTGTCCCTCCCCATAAAGGGGAGAGAGGGCCGTGAGCTACGCCGAGCTTCAGGTCACCACCAATTTCTCCTTTCTTCGGGGCGCCTCGCATCCCGGAGAATTGGTGCTCGCGGCCAAGGCCTTGGGACTCCCGTCTATTGCGGTTTGCGACCGCAACAGTCTGGCCGGCGTCGTTCGCGCTCACGCCAAAGCGAAGGCCGAGGACGTGGGGATACAATTCATCCTGGGGTGCCGTCTCGATTTCGCCGACGGTTCTCCCAGCACGCTCTGCTATCCGACCGACCGGGCGGCCTATGGCCGTCTCACCAAACTGCTCACCGTCGGGCAGAGGCGCGAGAAGAAGGGCGCCTGCGAGCTGCATTGGGAAGACCTGGTCCAGCACGGCGAAGGCCAACTGATCATCGTCATACCCCCACCGGAGTTGGGTGATGATTTCGCTCACGATCTGGAGCGCGTGGCCCAAGCCTTTCCAGGCCGGTGCTGGCTTGCCGCATCACGCGGCTATGCAGCGCAGGATCTGAAGCGGATCGCGCGCCTTGACGCGCTCGGTCGCACGGCTGGCGCGCCCATCGTGGCGACGGGCGACGTGCTCTACCACGGCCCCGAGCGCCGTCCGCTGCAGGACGTGATGACCTGCATCCGTGAGAAATGCTCGATCCAGAACGCCGGCCTGAAGCTTGAGGCCAACGCCGAGCGGCATCTGAAATCACCGGACGAGATGGCTCGCCTCTTCAAGCCGTGGCCCGAAGCCGTCGCCCGCACGCTGGAGATCGCCGACCGCTGCCGTTTCTCCTTGGACGAGCTGAAATACGAATATCCAGACGAGCCGGTACCGCCGGGCAAGACCGCCATGCAGCACCTAACCGACCTCGCCTGGGCAGGCGCCAGCTGGCGCTATCCCGACGGCGTTCCCGAAAAGGTCGATAGCCTCATCCGCCAGGAATTGGCCCTGATCGAGGAGATGGAATACCCCAACTACTTCCTCACCGTGCACGATGTTGTCCGCGAGGCGCGGAGGATGGGGATTCTTTGTCAGGGCCGCGGCTCGGCGGCCAATTCCGCCGTCTGTTACTGCCTCGGGGTCACCGCAGTGGACCCGTCGGACCACGATCTGCTGTTCGCCCGCTTCATCTCCAAAGAGCGCAGCGAGCCGCCCGACATCGACGTCGATTTCGAGCATGAGAGGCGCGAAGATGTCATTCAATACGTATACAGACGATATGGACGTCACCGCGCCGCCATCTGCGCCACGGTGATCCATTATCGTCCGCGCAGCGCCATTCGCGACGTGGGCAAGGCGCTCGGCCTTACGGAAGACGTCACCGCCGCGCTCGCCAACACCGTCTGGGGAAGTTGGGGGAGCGGGTTGCCGGACGAGCACATCAAGCAGGCCGGGCTCGATCCGGAGAATCCTGAGATTCGCCGCGCGACCGATTTGGCGACCCAGCTTCTGGGTTTTCCTCGGCACCTCTCACAGCATGTCGGCGGCTTCGTGCTTACCAAGCATCGGCTCGACGAAACTGTCCCCATCGGCAACGCCGCCATGAAAGAGCGCACCTTCATCGAATGGGACAAGGATGACATCGACGAGCTGAAGCTGATGAAGGTCGATGTGCTGGCGCTGGGCATGCTGACCGCCATTCGGCGGGCGCTGGTCATGCTCGCCAGGGATTACGGTCGGGTCATTGAAGATATCGCCGACATCCCGGCCGCCGATGAACAGGTCTACGAGATGTTGTCGCGGGCCGATTCTGTCGGCGTCTTCCAAGTGGAAAGCCGAGCGCAGATGTCCATGCTGCCGCGTCTGCGACCGCAAACCTTCTACGACTTGGTCATCGAGGTGGCGATCGTCCGGCCCGGACCCATCCAGGGCAAGATGGTGCATCCTTATTTGCGCCGCCGCGACAAGCTGGAAGCGGCCGACTATCCGGCGCCTTCGCCAGAGCAAGGGCCGGCGAACGAACTGGAAGATGTGCTGGGGAAGACCTTGGGGGTGCCCCTCTTCCAGGAGCAGGCGATGAAGCTAGCCATCGTCGCCGCCAAGTTTACCCCCGAGGACGCCAATGGGCTGCGCCGCGCCATGGCGACCTTCCGCAACATGGGCACAGTCGGCGACTTCGAGCCGAAGTTCGTCAACGGCATGATCAACCGCGGCTATGAGCCGGAGTTCGCCCAGCGGTGCTTCGACCAGATCAGGGGCTTCGGCTCCTACGGGTTTCCGGAGAGCCATGCGGTGAGCTTCGCCAAGCTGGTGTACGTCTCGGCCTGGATCAAATGTCATTACCCGGACGTTTTCTGCGCTGCGCTGCTGAACAGCCAACCGATGGGCTTCTACCAGCCGGCCCAGCTGGTGCGCGACGCCCGCGAGCATGGCGTGACGGTGCTGGGGCCGGACGTGATGCTCAGCGACTGGGACGCGAAGCTCGATCCCCCTCCCTCCCCTTCATGGGGAGGGACAGGCCGCGAAGCGGCCAGGGTGGGGGAGTCCGACCCATCAACGACACTTGGAGAATGTCCCCGAACATCCCCACCCTGCCGACGCTCCGCCTCGGCTGTCCCTCCCCATGATGGGGAGGGAGGGAGGCCCGTCCGGCTTGGACTCCGGCAAGTGCGGGGGCTCAGGGAGGAGGAGATCCAGGCGTTGATGGATGCGCGCGCCGCGGGGGTAGCCAGCTTCGAGGAATTGGCGCGGCGGGCGCGGCTGCCGCGGCGGGCGCTGGAGCTGCTGGCGGAGGCGGACGCGTTCCGCTCGATCGGGCTCGACCGGCGCCAGGCGCTGTGGACGGTGAAGGCGCTGGCGCCGGAGCTGAAGGCAAGCGAGGAGGCGCCGCTGCTGGCCGGGCTGGGCCTCATCGAGGCGCCGGTGGCGCTGCCGGCGATGCGGCTGCCGGCGCACGTGGCTGAAGACTACCGCACCACGGGCCTGTCGCTGAAGGCCCATCCCTGCCGCTTCTTCCGCCCGCTGCTCAAGCGGCTGGGCGCGGTCCCCACCGAGGCGCTGCGGACCATGAAGGACGGCCAACGGGTCACTGTCGGCGGCCTGGTGCTGATCCGCCAACGGCCCGGCACCGCCAAGGGGGTGGTGTTCGCCACGCTGGAGGACGAGACCGGCATCGCCAACGCCGTGGTCTGGCAGGACGTCTTCACCGCCAATCGCCGCACGGTGATGAGCGCCTCGTTCCTGGTGGTCAGCGGCCGGCTGCAGATCGCCTCGGACGTGATCCACGTGGTGGCCGAGCGCTTCGTCGACCTCTCGCCGCGCCTCGCGGACCTGAAGGCCCAGGACGGCGGCGCCCCGCTGCACCGCGGCGCGCCGGCGAAGCTGCAGCACAGCCGGGATTTTCATTAGGAGCAAGTCCGGACGCCGCGGACGGATCCGCCGCGGATAGACCGCCGGCGAGGCCGCGAAGGCCCAGCCCGGCGGCGCGCCTAGCGCGGCGTGGCGTAAGCCGACGACATCCAGCCGCGGTTGCCGTTCTCGTCGTCCACCTCCATCCACACGCCGTTGCGCTGCCCGGTCGGATAGACCTGGGCGCCGGAGCGCAGCGTGTAGACGATCCGCGCCTGGACGCTGGGCCCGCCGCGCAGCTGCACGTCACGCGTGATGATCTGGGCCGCGTTCGGCGCGCTGGCCTGCTGGGCGCCCGGCTGCTGCGTCTGCATGTAGTGAACCAAGTCGACGAAGGCGTTGTAGTAGGCGGCCATGACGATCTTGCCGATGTCGGTGTTGGTGTAGCCGCTGCCCTGCAACTCGCCGAAGCCGGCCCAGCCGCCGTACCCGCCGCCGCCGCCGAAGCCCACGTCGGTCTTCCTGGCCGCGCCTTGGGCCATGTAGAGCTGCTCGGTGGTGCGCGAGTCCACCAGCGTGATCATCGTGCTGGCTTCCTGGCTGTGGACGCTGATGCTGCCGACCACCGCGCCGATGCCGCCGGGCAGGAAGCGGCCGAAGGCCGCGCCGACGTTGCCGCCGCCGGAGTCCTGGTTGGTGTTCTGGATGTCGGGGATGATGAAGAAGTCAGCCGCCAGCACCTGGCCGCGGCCCAGGTTGGAGCCGCGCTGCAGCTCGCCGGACGAGCCGAGGCCCTGCTCCTGATTGCGCATGGCCAGGCCCTGGTTGCGGTCGACCATTCTCAGGCACCCGGAGCGCAGCGCGAACATCTTCAGCACCGCCTCCGGATTGGAGAGCCCCAGCGGGCTCCACCAGTCGCGATCCGGCTCCTTCACCGCCGCGACGCCGATCGGCCTGTCGCAATGCGGCAGGTCCGCCGCGGACTGATGCCCGGAATTGCGGTCCATGCCGTAAGGCTGGTGGGGGTCGGCGACGGCGGCGGTCGCGAGCAGGCTGGCGGCGGCAGCGGCGATAGCGAGGACGATACGCATGGACCCCCCTGACAAGAGCAGCGCCCCATGCGGTGGGGCACGCCGACGATGATCGATCAAGCCTCGGGCGTGGGCGGCCCAAGTTTTTGCGAGTAAATTCAGCCGTTTCGCCGGTCTGAATATTCGCCCGCCGGATATTGGCGATCATTGTCCCGCCGCTCGCGGCGCCGCAATTGCCTAAATAGGCAGGTTGCGGCAGGATTTGCTCCGCGCGAAGCCACCGGGACGGGATGGTTGGAAGTATGAGCGAGGCGTCCGCACGCCTTCTGCTGGTCGACGACCACCCACTCTACCATGCGGGTCTGTCGAGCGTGCTCCAGGCCTTGCGGCCCGACTATCATCTGCTCAGCGCCCCCGACGCCGCGTCTGGCCTGGCGCTGATGGATGGGCGCGGCGACGTCGACCTGGTGCTGGTTGACATCGTCCTTCCGGGTGCGGACGGGTTCGAGGCGGTCGCCGCCTATGGCCGTGCGCACCCGCACGTGCCGCGGCTGCTGATCTCCGGCAAGGACGACGCGGCGACCACGCTGCGCGCCAGCCGCAGCGGCGCCTCGGGCTTCGTCTCCAAGGCCTGGCCGGCCGAGCAGCTGGTGCGGGTGATCGAGCGGGTGCTGGCCGGCGAGTCCGGCTTCGCGGCCCCGCCGCGCGGCCGGGCCGCGACCGCCGGCGCCGCCGTGCTGCGCAAGCAGGACCTGACGCTGCGCCAGATCGAGGTGCTGTGCCTGCTGGCCGAGGGCAAGTCGAACAAGGAGATCGCCGACGCGCTGGCCATCGCCGACCGCACCGTGCGCGCCCACCTGACCGAGATGTTCCAGGCGCTCGGCGTCGCGTCGCGGGTGCAGGCGGTGCTGCAGGCGCAGCACCTGGGCCTCGTCGCGTGAGCCAGGGGGCCGCGCTCGGCCCGCGCATCCGCCTCGAGTGCGTCCGCACCCTCTACCAGCAGCTGCCCAACTCCTTCGCCGCCGCCATGGGCGTCACCCTCTACATAGTGGTGACCGAGTGGCCCTACGCGACGCCGGCGACGATCGGCCTGTGGCTGGCGCTCCAGGCGGCCGCGCAAGTCCACCGCCTGTTGATCTGGCGCAGCTACCGGCGCGCGACGCTGACCGAGGCCACCGCCGGCGCCTGGG
Organism: Caulobacteraceae bacterium; assembly: GCA_036490095.1. Taxonomy (GTDB): domain Bacteria; phylum Pseudomonadota; class Alphaproteobacteria; order Caulobacterales; family Caulobacteraceae; genus Acaudatibacter. The sequence goes on along the minus strand of DASXEN010000063.1, from coordinate 3,143 downwards.
CGCTGAGCTATGCGGTCTACATGGCCGACGCCGGCCTGGTCTGGGGCGCCTGCGCCTTCCTGTTCTTCCGCACCGACCAGCCGATCACCCAGGCGCTGACCATGTGCGGCCTCTACGGCATCGCCGGCGGGTCCGTTCCGGGCAACGCCTACTCGCCGCGGGGCCTCTACGCCTTCGTCGGGGTGATCTTCGGCCTGGTGATGATCCGCATGCTGCAGATCGGCGACTTCGCCCACATCGCGCTGGGCGTCGCCTCGCTGTTCTTCGCGCTGATCATGGTGATGTTCTGCCGTGTGCAGCACCGCACCGTCGTCGAGGGCTTCCAGGTCCGCTTCGAGAACGTCGAGCTGGTGGCGGCGTTGCAGGCGCAGACGCAGGCGGCCGAAGCCGCCAGGGCCAGGGCCGAGCAGGCCAACCTCGCCAAGTCGCAGTTCCTGGCGGCGGCCAGCCACGACCTGCGCCAGCCGCTGCATGCGCTGGGGCTGTTCTCGGCGTCGCTGGAGAGCGTGCGGCTCAACAAGCAGGGCCACGCGCTGGTCGGCCGCATCCAGGACAACATCGCCGTGCTGGAGGGCCTGTTCGACTCGCTGCTCGACGTCTCGCGCCTCGACGCGGGCGTGATCCGCCCGCAGCTTTCCGGGGTCGACGTGGCCGACCTGTTCGAGCGCGTCGGCGGCTACTCGGAGGGCGCCGCCAAGGCCAAGGGCCTGACGCTGCGGTTCGCGGCCAACCGCTACCGGGTGCTGGCCGACCCGACGCTGCTGGAGCAGATCCTCGCCAACCTGGTGGGCAACGCCATCCGCTACACGGCCGCCGGCGGCGTGCTCGTGGGATGCCGCCGCGCCGGCGATGGCAAGGTCGCTCTCGAGGTGCGCGATTCCGGCATCGGCATCGACCCGGCCAACGCGGCGCGGATCTTCGACGAGTTCGTGCAGCTGGCCAATCCGGAGCGCGACCGGCGCAAGGGCTTTGGGCTCGGGCTCGCCATCGCCCAGCGCACCGCCGCGCTGATGGGCTCGCGCATCGTCCTGCGCTCGGCGCCGGGGCGGGGCTCGGTGTTCGGCTTCGCGCTGCCGCTCACCGACGCGCCGCCCGTCGAGCGCGAGACCGGCGTCCCCGACGCCGCCCTCGACCGCATCGAGGGCCTCAGCATCCTGGTGATCGACGAGGAGGAGGTGATCCGCGAGGCCTTCGCCCTGCTGCTGGGCGGCTGGGGCGCACGCATCGACACGGTGGCCGACCGCGAGGCGGCGCTGGGGCTGGTGCGGAGCGGGCGCCGCTACCAGGTGGTGCTGGCTGACTACCGCCTGCGCGGCGGCGAGACCGGCCTTGCCGCCATCGAGGCGGTGACCGCCGCGCAAGCGCCGCCGCCGGCCGCCTGCCTCGTCACCGGCGACATGGACCCCGCCCTGCTCGCCGAGGCGCGCCGCCGCGGCCTGCCGCTGCTGCACAAGCCAGTGCGCCCCGCCCAGCTGCGCGCCGTGCTGACCCACCTGGCGACCGCCCGGGCGGCGTGAGGATCCCTTGCGGAACCCATTCAATGTCCCGGAAGCTCGCGCGAGCGAGCTGTCCGGGATGACACTGTTGGGTGGCGGCGAGCGGGGCAGCCAATCGTGAAGCCGCCGTGCGCGCCCGATCGTCAGGCCTGGGCGAAGCTCTTGCCGTCGGCGACCAGCTTTTCCAGCAGCGGGGCGGGTGCGAAGGCGTCGCCCATCTGGGCCTGGAACGCCTTCATCTTGGCGAGCACCTTATCCAGGCCCACGTGGTCGCCGTACCACATCGGCCCGCCGCGATAGACCGGCCAGCCGTAGCCGTTCTCCCAGACCACATCGATGTCGGAGGCGCGGATCGCCTTCTTCTCGTCGAGGATCTTCGCCCCCTCGTTGATCATCGGATAGACGCAGCGCTCCAGTATCTCCTCGTCGGAGACCTTGCGCGGGTTGGCGCCCGACTTGACGATGAAGTCGTGCAGGATCTGCTCGGTCACCGGCGACGGCTTGGCGTTGCGGTTCTCGTCGTAGTCGTACCAGCCGGCGCCGGTCTTCTGGCCGCGGCGGTCCATCTCGCAGAGCACGTCGCGGATGCTCTCGCCCTTCGAGCGCTCCTTCACCCAGCCGATGTCGAGGCCGGCGAGGTCGCTCATGGCGAACGGGCCCATCGGGAAGCCGAAGTCGTAGAGCACCCGGTCGATGTCCCAGGGCATGGCGCCTTCCATGATCAGCTTGTTGGCCTCGCGCTGGCGCGCGCCCAGGATGCGGTTGCCGACGAAGCCGGGGCAGACGCCGACCAGCACGGCGATCTTGCCGATCTTGCGGGCCAGCTTCATCGAGGTGGCGATCACTTCCTTGGAAGTGTGGTCGGCGCGGACCACCTCCAGCAGCTTCATCACGTTGGCCGGCGAGAAGAAGTGCAGGCCGATGACGCTCTCCGGCCGCTTGGTCACCGAAGCGATCTCGTCGATGTTCAGACCCGAGGTGTTGGTGGCCAGGATCGCGCCGGGTTTGCAGATGGCGTCGAGCCTGGTGAAGATGTCCTTCTTGATGTCCATCCGCTCGAACACGGCCTCGATGACGAGGTCGCAGTCGGCCAGCGCGCTCATGTCCAGCGAGCCGGAGAGCCGGCTCATCCGCGCCTCGGTCTCCTCCGGCTTGGCGGTGCGCGAGCGCTCGTAGTTGCGGCGCACGGTGGCGAGGCCGCGGTCGAGCGCCTCCTGCTTCACCTCGACGATGGTCACCGGGATGCCGACGTTCATGAAGTTCATGGCGATGCCGCCGCCCATGGTGCCGGCGCCGATAATGCCGACCTTGTTCACCGGGATGACCGGCGTGTCGTCCGGCACGTCGGGGACTTTGGCCGCCTGCCGCTCGGCGAAGAAGGCGTAGCGCTGCGCCACCGACTGCGAGCCGCTCATCAGCTCGCCGAACAGCCGCCGCTCGGTCTTCAGCCCCTCGTCGAACGGCTGGTTCACCGCCGCCTCGATGCACTGGATGTTGTATTCCGGCGCGAGGAAGCCACGGAACTTGCGCGCGTTGGCCTTGCGGAAGTCGGCGAAGATCTCCGGATGGCCGCGGGCGGCCTCGACCTTCTCGTTGGACTCGCGGACCTTCTTCAGCGGCCGGTGCTCGGCGACCACCTTGCGGGCG
>DASXEN010000003.1:0-2534 GCA_036490095.1 Caulobacteraceae bacterium | reverse complement strand
GGCGCTGTGAGGGAATGTGGAGTGGTTAGCCGCCCGTCAGTTCCGCCGTCGTCACCACCTTGGCGCCGGCTTCGGCGAAGGCGTGGTTCTGGCGGTCGATGACTTCTTCGGCGGTCTCGCCGTTCCAGGGCCAGGTGCTGTGGGCGTCGCCGACCACGGTGACCGCCAGGCCGCGCGCCAGCGCCCCGCCGGTGGTGGCGGCCACGCAGTGCTCCGACTGGGCGCCCAGCAGGATCACCTCCTGCGCGCCGTGGGCGTCGATCCAGGCGCCGAGCGACGGGTCGCTGAAGGCGTCGCCGACGGTCTTCTCGAAGGTAGGCTCGCCCTCGGCCTGGCCCAGCGCCGGCCACACCGGCCAGCCGGGCTCGCCGGGCGCCAGCGGATCGCCGGCCGGGCCCGCGTGGCGCACGAACGCCAGCGGCCGGCCGCCGGCGCGGGCCCAGGCGATCACCGCCCGGGTGCGTTCGGTGAGGCGCTCGGCGTCGTGGATCACCGGCTCCAGCACCCCGTTGAACATGCCGGTCTGCAGGTCGATCACCAGCACGGCGGCGTTGGCGGCGGGAGTGTCACTCATGGCTGAATCCTACAGCGGTCGCGCGAACAAATAAAGAACGATCAGTCGAAGCCGCGCATTTCGCACCAGACGTCGAGCGGATCGCGGCGGGTGCGCCAGCGGTTGATCGGCGCGGCCTCGTCCGGATAGCCGAGCGCCATGCCGGAGAACAGCATGTGGTCGTCCGGCAGGCCGACGAAGCCGGCCACCAGCTTCGGGTAGCGGGCCCAGTACTCCTGGGCGCAGGTGGCGAGGCCCTGCTCCACCGCCAGCAGCATGAAGGTCTGCATGTACATGCCGACGTCCGACCATTGCGGCGGCCCGACCTTGCGGTCGAGGCAGAAGAACAGCCCGACCGGCGCGCCGAAGAAGGCGCCGTTCCTGGCCAGCTGGCGCAGCCGCGCCGGCCGGTCGTCGCGGCCGATCTCGATCGAGGCGTAGAGATCCTCGCCGCAGACGTAGCGGCGAGTGCGCATCGGCTCCCAGAGGTTGGGCGGATAGACGTCGTACTCGGGCGCCTCCATCGGCGAGGCCGCCACCAGCGCCTTGAACTCGGCCAGCGGCGCCCCGGCCAGGGCGTAGACGCGCCACGGCTGCAGGTTGCCGCCCGAGGGCGCCAGCGCCGCCGCCTCGATCAGGGCGCGGACCAGCTCGCCCGGCACCGGGTCCGGCTTGAAGGCGCGCGTCGACATCCGTCTGCGCACCGCTTCGGCGACGTCCATGGCCTCTCCCGACGCTTGACGCCGGCGCCCGGCGCATCACATCGCTAGCATCCGGCGGGCGGCGGACGAAAGACGATGATGAGCGCAGACCCGGGCGCCGAGGACGAAAAGCCGTCGGCCTGGGAGCAGTTGCACCGCCCGCCGCCGCCGCCGCGGGCCGTCGAGCCGTCGCCCGCGGCCGAGGAGCCGCCGCTCACCCTGCCGCCCCGCGCGGCGCCCCGCGCGGCGCCGCGGCCGGCGCGCGCCGTCCGTCCGAAACCGAGGCGCGGCTGGGGCCGGCGGATCGCCAACCTGCTGGCCACCGTCCTCGTGGTGCTGCTGGTCGGGCCGATCGTGGCGAGCCTGGTCTACCGGGTCGTCCCCGTGCCGATCACCATCCTGATGATCGAGCGGCTGGCTGAGGGCCATGGCCTCGACCACCGCTGGGTGCCGCTGTCGAAAATGTCGCCGACGCTGCCGGACGCGGCGGTGGCCGCCGAGGACGCCAACTTCTGCCGCCACCACGGCTTCGACTTCAGCGCGATCGAGAAGGCGCTGCGCCACGACCAGCGGCGCCCGACCCGCATCCGCGGCGGCTCGACCATCAGCCAGCAGACCGCCAAGAACGTCTTCCTGTGGCCGGACCGCTCCTGGGTCCGCAAGGGCTACGAGGCCTACTTCACGGTGCTGATCGAGGCGATCTGGGGCAAGCGGCGGATCATGGAGGTCTACCTCAACACAGTGGAGATGGGCCCCGGCGTCTACGGCGTCGAAGCCGCCTCGCAGCGCTACTTCCACCAGAGCGCGGCCAGCCTCAACGCCGCCCAGGCCGCCCGGCTGATCGCCATCCTGCCCAGCCCGCTGAAGTGGCAGGCCGCCGACCCCGGCCCCTACGTCCGCCGCCGCACCGGCCGCATCGACGCCCGCGAGGGCCAGGTGCGGCGGATGGGCGGCGCTGAGTGCGTCGGGTGAGGCCCGGCGCCAGGATGCCCCAGGAACGCGCCAGGAAGGCCGCTGAGGGGCGCCGCGTGCGGCGGGCGCTAGGGTACTACTAGTATCGGCACTATGGGCGCTGGCGGGGCTCTAGAAGGGCGTGGCGAGGGTCTCGACTTACGAGGGTGTTCGTACACAACTACCGGTACGCATCCCCCCCTTCAGGGTCATGGCCGGCCTTTGTGCCGGCCACCCATGAACACCGTGCCAGCCGTGGCCGTGCGGCTGCACGGCCACCCCACAGTCGGTGTTCATGGCTCGCCGGGACAAAGCCCGGCGATGACCGT
>DASXEN010000163.1:0-9128 GCA_036490095.1 Caulobacteraceae bacterium | reverse complement strand
ATGGGTGCAAAACCGAACAGGTCCGCGCTACACTCTGTCTGCATCGGGGAACACCTCTGCGGAGGGCAAGTCTTTGTCGCAGAAGTATTTTCCCAGATTCAGAGCCCCGATGCACCTAGCCGCGTGAGAAATACGGGTTAGCCCGCAGCCTCCCAGGCGCCGCGGAGGGCGGCGTGATCGAGCACAGTCATCTGGACACCCTCCTTTCCGGTCGGTCGCTGGGATTGAGCGAGGGTAGGGACGTGGGCCCGGCGCGTCAACGCCCGGTCGATCCGCCGGGTCGATCCGGCAGCGCCTCGACGCCCTTGGGACGGCTTTTGGCGCGGGATTCTCGCCAGTAGACGAAGGCTGAGATCGCCCAGCCGGCTGCGGCCGCAAGCAACGCGGCCGTTTCCCACCACGGGTGACCGGGCCGGGGCGTGGCCATGAGGCTCAGGACGCCCGTGGTCGTCGTCATGACCGCGCAGACAAGCGAGAGAAACAGCTTACCGCTCATGCCCCGAAGCTAACCCCGCGCCCCGCTGGACGCCATGCCCGTCAAACGGGCCGGATTCAAACCCGGTTATCACTCCCAACCTGCGTCCGCCTGCGCGCTTGACGCGCTTCGGCGCCCCAACTACCTGCTGTGGTTGTCGGGGGAGACATCTGGTCATGCGTATCGCGATCGTGGCGGCGGCGTCGTTGGGCCTTGCCGCCCAGGCTTGGGCCGCGCCGCCGCCGCTCGACGACTACGGCAAGCTGCCCGCCGTCGACGGCATGAAAATCTCGCCCGCCGGCGACCTCTTGGCCTTCATCGCCCCGGACGGCGATCGCCAGCAGGTGCGGATCAGCAAGGTGGGCGGCGCGCCGCTGGTCAACCTGAGCGTCGGCGACCTGAAGGTCCGCGACGTCGAATGGCTGGGCGAGGGGCATCTGCTGGTGCAGGCCAGCCGCGCCGACAAAGCAGATCCCAGCAGCTTCATTCGGCCGGTGGTCGAAATCACCGAATCGACGATCGTCGACGTGGCGACGGGCAAGAGCGCCGCGGTGTTCCACGACGACCCGCACATCCTCCCGGCCACGTTCGGCTACTACGGCTACGGCGAAATCGGCGGGAAGACCTATGGCTTCTTCGCCGGCCAGCCGCTGAGCGACAGCGGCAGCAGCGCGTCGTCGTTCCACAATCAGATCGGCTACATGACCATCGGCCACGCCAACCTCTACCGCGTCGACCTGGATACGGGACGCGGCGAGAAGGTCGCCGGCGGCTCGGACCTCTACCGCACCGACTGGGTGGTCGGCCGCGACGGGGGCGTGGCCGCGCACGCGGAATACCAGACCAAGACCGGCGAGTGGCGCCTCTACGCCGACCCCGACGACCGCCAGACGATCATGCGCGCGGACGATCCGACCGGGAACGTCGACCTGCTGTCGCTGGGGCGCAGCCAGGGGACGGTGCTGGTGCGGATGCCGGCCTCGGCGGCCGGCGGCGACTGGCGCTTCGTGGAGTTCCCCGAGACCGCAGGCGCGGCGGGCGAGGACCTGTTCGGGGACTTCGGCGTGCGGGACGTAATCGTCGCGCCGCGGACCGGCCTGCTGCTCGGCGCCGCCTCGACGGACCAGCGGACCATCCAGATGTTCGACCCGAAGCTGCAGGGCCGGTACGACGCCGTGCGCAAGGCCTTCCCGGGCGAGACGGTCGGCTTCGTCTCCGCCTCCGACAATTTCGGCCAGCTGGTGGTTCGGACGACCGGGCCGGGCGATTCCGGCACCTACTTCTTCGTCGACCTGACCGCCGGCAAGGCGAACGCGGTCGGATGGAACTATCCGACCATCCTCCAGGGCGACGTCGCCGAGGTGCGCGAGGTCAACTATAAGGCCGCGGACGGGCTCGAGATCGAGGGGCTGCTGACCCTGCCGCCCGGCCGGCCGGCCAAGAACCTGCCGCTGGTGGTGATGCCGCACGGCGGCCCCGAAGACCGCGACTACGCCGGCTTCGATTGGTGGGCGCAGGCCTTCGCCTCGCGCGGCTATGCGGTCTTCCAGCCCAATTTCCGCGGCTCGGACGGGTTCGGCAAGGCGTTCCGCGACGCCGGCTTCGGCCAGTGGGGCCGCAAGATGCAGACCGACATCTCCGACGGCGTCGACGCGCTGGCGAAGCAGGGGCTGGTCGACCCCAAGCGCGCCTGCATCGCCGGGATCAGCTACGGCGGCTATGCGGCGCTGGCGGGCGTCACCGTGCAGCAGGGCCTCTACCGCTGCGCGGTCTCGATCGGCGGCATCGGCAACCTCAACGACCTGATGAAGTGGGACCAGCTGCGCACCGGCGAGCAGAGCGAGACGATGCGCATCGAAAAGCAGATGATGGGGGTGGGCTCGATCGGCGACCCCTCGGTCGCCGCCTACTCGCCGCAGCGCCTGGCGGCGAAGGCCGACGCGCCTATCCTGCTGATGTACGGCGCGGACGACACGGTGGTCGATCCGAAGCAGAGCCTCGACATGGCCGGCGCGCTGAAGTCAGCCGGCAAGCCCGTGCAGCTGGTCGCGCTGCCGGGCGAGGACCACTGGCTGAGCCGCCAGACCGGACGCATCGCCGTGGTCAAGGCCAGTGTCGATTTCGTGGTGAAGAACAACCCGCCGGATTGAGGGTCAGTCGACCTCGGCGAGCGCCCGGCGGGCGCGGAAGGCCTGGACCACGCGCCGGCGCGCCTCGCGCGGAACCGCGGCGGCGGCCTGCTCGCTGGCGAGGCGCAGCGCCGGGCGGGCGCGCCGCAGCCGCCAGCTGCGGATCTCGAACGGGCGGATCAGCGGCGAGGGCGGATCGATCTCGTCCTCCAGCAGCGAGACCTCGCCGGCGACGCTCCAGCCCGGCGGCGCGGCCACCTGCACCAGGCCGCGCGCGCCGGCCGGCTCGTAGACCCGCAGGATCAGCCCGTCGCCGTCCTCGGCCGGCTTCAGCGCGCCGAGGCCGACCCTCGGGCCCGTGACGGTGACCAGCGGCATGGTCGCGTGCGGCCCCCTGGCCGGGTGGTGGTAGAGTGGCCGGTTGAGGTCCTCGGCCTCGGCCAGCACGTCGGCCTCCCACCAGGCGCCGGCATGCGGCAGCAGCGCGTAGGTGAAAGCCTGCTCGCCCTCGTCGGCGAGGCGGTCGGGCGCGGTCGGCGCGCGCAGCAGGCTGAGGCTCAGCTCGTTTCCGAGCACGTCGTGGCCGTAGCGGCCGTCGTTGATGAGGGCGACGCCGAAGCCGGGCTCGGAGAGGTCGGCGAAGCGGTGCGCCGCCACCTCGAACTTCGCCGCGTCCCAGCTGGTGTTGCGGTGGGTCGGCCGGGTGTGGACGCCAAAGGCGCACTCGAAGGTCGCATGGTCGGCGCGCACGGCGATCGGGAAACGCGCCTTCAGCAGCACCCGGCGGTCGCGCCAGTCGACGCGGGTGGCGAAATCGATCCGCGCCGAGTTGGCCCACAGCCGCACCGACTGGACGATGGTTGACGCGCCGAAGCGGCGGACCACCTTCAGCGCCCCGCGCTGGCCGCCGGTCTCGACCACCTCGACGGCGTCGGCCAACACCGGCTCGCCCGTGCGGCGGTAGTCGCCCTCGATGTCCCAGGCGTCGTAGACGCGCGGCTGGTCGTGGTAGGCCCAGATCTGGTTGCCGGGCCCGTCCAGCGCCTCGCGGTCGCAGCGCTTGTCGTAGAGCTGGGCGATGGTCCCGTCTGCGGCCAGCTCCAGCCGCACGAAGTCGTTCTCCAGCGTCCGTCGCCGCGCCCTCGCCGACATGGCCGGCGGCGGGCGGCCGATGATGGCGGCCAGCGGCGGCGCTTCCTCCGCGCTCGCCAGCACATAGCCCTCCTCGGCCGGCTGGCCGCCGGGGATGGGTTCGTCGGAGACCAGCCGGATCGGCCGCGCGGCGGCGTCCGGATTGACGATCAGCAGCGCCTCGCCGCCGTCGCCGCCTAGCCGCGCGGCCAGCGCCGCCATCGACGCGCGGGCCACCTCGCCGGCTTCCGCCACGACGCCGGCCAGCTCCCCCTCGGTGCGGGCGTAGACGTCGGTGATCGACGAGCCGGGCAGGATGTCGTGGAATTGGTTGATCATCAGCGTGCGCCAGAGTGGCTCCAGCGACGCCGGCGCCTCGCCGCCCAGCAGGTGCGCGGCGCTGGCCAGCAGCTCGGCGCCGACCAGCGCCTGCTCGGCCTGCCGGTGCAGCCGCTTGGTGCGGCCCTGGCTGGTCAGGACGCCGCGGTGGTACTCCAGATAGAGCTCACCCAGCCACGACGGCACGGCCTCGCCGGCCGCCTCGGCCTCCTTCAGCGCGCCGCCATAGTAGTCGTGTACACGGGCGAAGCGGGTCTTCGGCAGATAGGGGAAGTCGGCCAGCGCGGCTTGCGTGGCGATCATCTCCGCGGTCGGCCCGCCGCCGCCGTCGCCGTACCCCACCGGCAGGATCACCTCCGGCGTGACGGCCTTGTCGGCGTTGTTGCGCCAGAGCCGCAGCAGCGAGCGCGGCGCGACCATGCCGTTGTAGTTGTCCTCGGGGTGGATCATGTGCTGCACCAGCACCCGCGAGCCGTCGATCCCCTCCCACCAGAAGCGGCTGTGCGGGAAGGTGTTGGTCTCCGACCAGCCGATCTTCACCGTGAAGAGGGTGGTGAGCCCCGCACCCTTGAGTATCTGCGGCAGCGCCGGCGAGAAGCCGAAGGTGTCCGGCAGCCAGGCGGCGGAGTGGCGGGCGCCGAAGGTGCGCTCGAAGTAGAGCTGGCCGTAGAGGGCCTGGCGCACCAGCGACTCGCCGGCGGGCATGTTGATGTCCGGCTCGACCCAGAGCCCGCCGACCGGCTCCCAGCGCCCGGCCGCCACCTCGGCCTTGATCGCCTCCAGCAGCTGCGGATCGTCGTCCTCCAGCTGGCGGTAGTATTCGGCGAACGACTGGGCGAAGCGGAAATCCGGGTTGCGGCGCAGCAGGTCGGCCGCGGTGGAGAAGGTGCGGCGCACCTTGCGGCGGGTCTCCTCGATCGGCCACAGCCAGGCGGTGTCGATGTGGGCGTGGCCGACCAGCGCCACCGCGCCTGTGGGTGGGAAGCGCGCTTGCAGCTTCCTCAACTCCGCGGCCAGCCAGGCGTCCGCCTCGGCGATCGAGGCGCGGGCCGCCTCGGTCAGCGGCGTCGGCGCGTAGGGGTTGCCGTCCGGATCGCGGTTGAAGCCGAGCGCATAGCGGCTCTCGCGGCCGACCACGTCGAGGGTGCGGGTCGGCAGGCGCACGCGCGCCATCGCCGCCTCCGCTAGCTCGATCAGCGCCTCGGCCAGCTCGTGGCCCTCGATCTCGGCAGCCAGGTCGAGCGCCAGGCCGGCGCGGCGGGCGAAGTCGTCGACTGCCGGCTCGATGCGGATCAGCTCGGCCCGCTTGAGGCGCGCATCGCGGATCGGCGTCCCGAACGGCCCCTTGGCCACCGCCTCGATCTCCAGGCTGGCGGCCGGCGCGTCGAGCGGGAACTCGGTGTGGTTGACGTCGAGGCCGAGCTGCAGGCGATGGTCGTCGTAGCCGAGGGTCAGCAGGCTCTCGCCGCCGGCGTCGAGCGCCAGCCGCGTCTCCGTGAGCGGCCAGTCCGCCGGGACCTCGAACCGCGCAGCCGCGAGCCGGCGCACCCCGCCGCGATCCGGCCACGCCTGCCCCACCTCGATCGCCGCGCCGTCGAACGTCCAGCCGCCGACCGGAACCGTCGCCCGCACCCGCCAGGCGACGATCTCCCCGAGCCGCCGCCGGCCGCGAGCCAGTTGCTGAGTGAAGGAGAGCAGGCGGTGCACGTTAGGGCTCTCCTTCTCCGCTCTTCCCCGCGAAAGCGGGGACCCAGGTTTTTTGTCGGAAGGCGCTGGGGTTTGCAGAAAAAGCCTGGGCCCCCGCTTTCGCGGGGGAGAGCGGAGATGAAGGCCAGGGTCCCGTCACGCCGCCAGCTTGGTGACTTCGGCGACCTCGGCCAGGGTCAGCTTCCAGCCGCAGGTGGCGGCGTTGGCCTTGACCTGCTCGGGCTTGGTGGCGCCGGCGATCACCGACGAGACCACCGGGTTGCCAAGCAGCCAGGCGAAGGCGAGGTCGAGCATGTCGTGGCCGCGCTCTTCGGCCCAGGCCGACAGCTTCTCCAGCCGGTCGAAGTTCTTGTCGTTGAGCGCCGCCTGGCCGCGCGGACCCCACGCCGCCAGCCGCGTGCCCTCCGGCGCGCCCTCGTCGCGCTTGTACTTGCCGGTGAGCAGGCCGGACGCCAGCGGGAAGTAGGGCAGCATGCCGAGGCCGAAGCGGGCGCAGGCCGGGTTGACCTCGTGCTCCACGCGCCGCTCCAGCAGCGAGTAGTTGTTCTGCGCCGAGACGAAGCGGGTCAGATGCTCGTTCTTCGCCGTCCAGTCGGCGTCGGCGATCATCCAGCCGGTGAAGTTGGAGTTGCCGAGGTAGCGCACCTTGCCCTGGGTGACGAGGTCGTCGAGGGCGCTCAGCGTCTCCTCGACGGGGGTGTCGGGATCGGGCTGGTGCATCTGGTAGAGGTCGATGTAGTCGGTCTGCAGCCGCCTCAGGCTCGCCTCCACCGCCTCCATGATGTAGCGGCGCGAGCCGCCGCGCTTGTCCGGGCCGTCGCCCATGGGGCTGGCGAACTTGGTGGCCAGCACCACCTTGTCGCGCTTGCCCTTCAAGGCGACGCCCATCATCTCCTCGGACTTGCCGCGCCCGCCGTAGACGTCGGCGGTGTCGAGGAAGGTGACGCCATGCTCGATCGCCGCGTCGATCACCGCGTTGGTCGCCGCCTGGTCGATGCGCATGCCGAAGTTGTTGCAGCCGAGGCCGATCTCACTGACCTTCAGGCCGCTGTCGCCCAATCTGCGATATTCCATCTGAAATGCTCCTGGCCGGACAAATTGCTAAAGGCGCGCCACTCTCTCTCTGTCTGCCTGGCGCGCGCCGGCCGCTCTTAGTCCTGCGGGGGAAGGCTGTCGACCGCGCCGGACGGCCAAGCTAAGCCTGGGCGCATGACCGGGCTCAGCCTCTGGAAACAGAACCTCGGACGCGTGCCGGCGGAGGTCTGGACCCGGACCGACCTGACCTCGCTGGTGCTGGCCGACAACGGCCTCACGGAGCTGCCGCCGGACATTGCGCGCCTGACGCAGCTCAAGATGCTCGACCTCGGCCACAACGCCCTGACCGCCGTGCCGGACGCGCTCGGCGCGCTGGAAGGCCTCACGGACTTCCTCTACCTGCACGACAACCGCCTGACCGCCCTGCCCGCGGCGCTCGGCCGGCTGCGGCGCCTCCGCTACCTCAACATCAGCGACAACCCGTTCGCCGGCTGGCCGGACGTCGTGTGCGAGATGACCGGCCTTGCCGAGCTGCGCGCCGAGGGCTGCGGCTTCACCGCCCTGCCGGAGCCGATCGGCCGGCTGACCGGCCTGCGCGAGCTGTCGCTGCGCGGCAACAAGCTGGGCTCGCTGCCCGAGACCCTCGGCGCGCTCACCGAACTACGCCTGCTCGACCTGCGCGCCAACCCGCTCACCCGCCTGCCCGCCGCGCTCGGCAAGCTGCCAAAGCTGGAGAAGCTCGACCTGCGCTGGGCGACGTCGCTCGGCGACGCGACGGTGCTGGCCGAGCTGGAGCGCCGCGGCTGCCGCGTCTACCGCTGAGCAAAGTGAGGACACACACGCTTTTCCGCGCCGCTCCACCGGACCGACGGAAATGCGTGTGTGTGTCCGCACTTTCCGGCCTAGGCTCGGCGGTATTTTCGGGAGGATCTCATTATGACCGACGTGGATCTTGAGAAGGACGTGGTCTACGGCGACGCCGGTAACCGGCCGCTGAAGCTGGACATCTACCGGCCGCAGGCGCCGAACCGCGCGGCGGTGCTGCTGGTGCACGGCGGCGGCTGGTCGCGCGGCTCCAAGGACATGCTGGGTCCGGCCGCCACGGCGCTGGCCGAGCAGGGCTTCGTGGTGCTGGCGCAGGAGTACCGGCTGACCGGCGAGGCGTCCTTCCCGGCCAACATCCACGACGTGAAGCGGGCGATCCGCTGGGCCAAGGAAAACGCCGCCGAGCTCGGCTTCGACGCGGACAAGCTCTGCCTGGAGGGCCACTCGGCCGGCGCCCACCTGGTGCTGCTGGCGGCCGGCACGCCGGACGACGCGCGGCTCGCGCCGCCGGAGGGCCTGGGCGGCGTCTCGCAGAGCGTGGCGGCTGTCTGCGCCATCTACCCGCCGACCCTCTTCCACGCGGGCGAGACGCGGCCCTCCGGGGCGCTGCCGGCCCGGGTGCTGCCGGGCGCCGACGCCTCCGACGAGGCCGCCGCCCTCGCCAGCCCGATCGAACACGTCACCGCCGACTATCCACCGGCGATCCTGCTGCACGGCGACGCCGACAAGGTGGTGCCGGTCTCCGCCTCGCGGCGCTTCGAGGAGCGGGTGCGGGCGGTGGGCGGCAAGGTCGACCTGCACATCTATGCCGGCCTGCCGCACGGCTTCGCCAACCACCCGGAGATCCGTCCGGCGATGATGCAGATGATCGGCGGCTTCTTCCGCCGCTGGGCCATCGCCCCGGAGGTGTTCGCCCAACCCGCGCCGGCCCAGCCCCAGCCTCAGCCGGTCCCTGCCGAATAGGGCGCGCCGCAGGCGTTTAGTCTTAACGGCTGTGGCGGGCTGCCGCCCTCAAGCAAACGCGGAGCGGTGAGGCTATTCCTCGACGGGGATGCCGTAGAGCTCCAGGCGGTGGTCGACCAGGCGGTAGCCGAGCTTCTTGGCGATGGCGGATTGCAGCGCCTCGATCTCCTCGTCGACGAACTCGATCACCTGGCCGGTCTTCATGTCGATCAGGTGGTCGTGGTGGGTCTCCGGCACCTCCTCGTAGCGCGAGCGGCCGCCGTGGAACTCGTGGCGGGTGAGGATGCCGGCCTCTTCGAACAGGCGCACCGTGCGGTAGACGGTGGCGATGGAGATGTGCGGATCGACGGCGTGGGCGCGGCGGTGCAGCTCCTCGACGTCCGGATGGTCTTCGGAGCCCGACAGCACGCGGGCGATCACCCGGCGCTGGTCGGTCATGCGCATGCCCTTCTCGGCGCAAAGCTTTTCGAGCCGGTCCACGCGCGTCCTCCGTTCGACCACGCGGCAGGATAGGCCGCGGGCCG
>DASXEN010000126.1:0-7332 GCA_036490095.1 Caulobacteraceae bacterium | reverse complement strand
GTCGCCGCCGCGCCGCCCGGCGGCCGCTCGCCGGGGCACGTCGACCACGAGCCGGTCTGGGCGGCGCTGGCCGAGCGGCGCATGCCGTTCATCCTGCACGTCGGCTCCAGTCCGCTCAGCATCGAGAGCCCGTGGATGAACGACGGCCGCCCTGATCGGCGCACCGCGCGCGGCGGCGCCGAGGTGATCGGCTCCAAGGACCTGACGGTGATCCACCAGGCGGCGCAGAAATTCGTCTCGGTGCTGGTGCTGGACGGGGTGCTGGAGCGCCATCCGGCGTTGCGCGGGGCGGTGGTGGAACTGGGCGCCGGCTGGGTCCCGGACATGATCCGCCGCCTCGACCACGCCCACACGATCTGGGCCCGCTCCGAGCCGTTCCTGGCCGAGATGCGCCGGCCGCCCTCCGAGCAGATCCGCGCGCAGCTGCGCTTCACCCCCTATCCGTTCGAGGACGTGGCCGCCTTCATCGCCGAGAGCGCGCCCGAGCTCTACCTGTTCTCCTCCGACTATCCGCACGCCGAGGGCGGCCGCGACCCGCTGGGCCGCTTCGACCGGGCGCTGGCGGACGTGGGCGAGGCGGCCCGGGCGTGCTTCTTCGACGCCAACTTCCGCGACCTCTACCCGGCCGCGTTCGAGGCCGCCGGGTGAACGTCCGCGCCGAGGTCGACCTCGCCATCGACGAGGACCGCCGCTCGCCCTGCCTGTGGGTCCCGTCCGAGCACTGGGCGCCGTTCTGCGCGCAACTGGGCCGCGGCCCGAACGCCATCGGCGCGATCGTCTACCGCGGCAAATCCATCCGTGAGGGCCCGCCCTGGTCGGAGGTGACGACGCGGCGGCCGGGGTGAGGGGGGCGTCGCTGCGGCGAGGCGGCGTCTGACGCGAACGGGCGCATGCAGCCCACGTGTTTCGTCCATTTCCCAGTGTCATCCCGGAGAGCCCGCCGTCAGGCGGGACTCATCCGGGATCTACTTTCACCGCGGGTGCTGAGGAGATCCCGGATGACTCCTCCCGGATCAAGTCCGGGAGGGTCTCCGGGATGACATGGTGGGGTGGGGTAGGGCGAGGAGCTGGCCGTTCGAGAGGTTCGTGGACAATCTTGAGGGCGGCGCCGCGACCACACCCTCACAGAAGAAGCGCCGGTCGCCGCTAAGCCACCACCTCCATGTCGAACTGGGCCTTGGACATGCCGCAGTCGGGGCAGCACCAGCTTTCGGGAATGTCTACCCACCGCGTGCCGGGCGCAAAGCCTTCCGCCGGCAGGCCCTCGGCCTCGTCGTAGATGAAACCGCAGGTGCCGCACTGCCAGGTCTTGAGCGGCTCGGCCATGCTCAGCCGTCCTTGCCGCTGGGGCGGCCGTCCACGATCTGGTCGAGGTATTCCGAGAGGCCGTAGCCGACCCGGCCGTCGCAGCGGTACTCGGTCATCCCCTCGGTGATGCGGGTGTTGAGCTCGGCGCCGTCCGGGGTCTTGCGGCGGCTGCGCAGCGGGATCAGCGACAGCACCTTGCCCTCGACCTCGTAGCTGCGCCCGCCGCGGGTCTTCACCTTGGCGCGCAGGCCCGTCTGGTAGCCGTGCTCGTCCCAGTCGGTGTCCATCCTGCACTCGGAGATCAGGTCGTAGCCGCCATCGACGTAGACCATGCCGCCTTCGTGCGGGCGTCCGTCCCCGCCGGTGACGATGGAGAGCATCATCCCGAAGTCGCGGCCGAAGTTCATCGGGCACCAGCGATACCAGTTGATCGCCGACCAGTGGCGTGGCCCCCACGACTTGTCGCGCAGGCCGAGCCCGTCGATCTCGAAACTCTCGTCGCCGACCATGAAGCGGCCTTTAGCGGCCACGTGCTGCTCGTAGTGAGCCTTGGCGAACGACTTCTCCGGGTCGATGTCGCGTGGCTGGCCGTCCTCGCGCACGGTCTCGCCGCCGTACATGGGGCTGACGCCTTCGTAGTCGAGCTCGACCTTGCAGGGGACCTGCGGGTTGTTGCGGAAGGCCGTCCCCGGGTCGGCCATCTCGAACGGCCGCTCCATGAGGCAGACCTTGCCCTCGAAGGTGAGGCGCAGCTTCTTGAACGGCTCGACCACCTCGATCTTCAGCCCGCCGGCGTTCATTTCGGCGTTGCCGCTGATCTTCGGCCGCCCGAACATGAAGCCGACCCGCCCGCCGGGCAGGTAGAGGCAGACGCTCATCTCCGCCTGGCCCTCGTTGGGCCGGTTGCCGAGCCGGAACCAGCCGCCCACCTTAGAAGTGTGGTCGAACACGTTGAAATACATGCTTTCATTGTAGTTCGACGCCGCGTCGGGCGTGTGTGTGTACTCGTCTTCGGGGAGCAGGCGGGTGATCAGCTTGGGGGCGGCGTCGTCGGCCATGGCGGGTCTCCGGATCAGGCAGTGGCGGGCTGGCGGACGCGGCTGACCGCGCGCCAAATGACGTCCACGAAGGTCTCGTAGAGCGCCGGCGGCAGGTCGTGGCCCATGCCGGCCACGATGTGCAGCTCGGCGCCGGCGATGTTGGCGGCGGTGTCGCGGCCGCCGGCGACGGGCACCAGCGGATCGGCCTCGCCGTGCAGCACCATGGCCGGCGCCCGGATGGTGGCCAGCCTGGCGCGCCGGTCGCCGGAGGCGCGCACCGCCGCCATCTGCCGCTGCACGCCCGGCGGGTTGAAGCCGCGGTCCGCCTCGGCCCGCGCCCGCGCCGCCAGCGCGCCCGGCGGCCAGGGATAGGCCGGGCTGCCGATCGCCTCGGCCCGCGCCACCGTGTCGGCGATGAAGTTGGGGTCGCCGGGATCGAGCGGCCGGGTGTTGAGCAGCGCCACGTTCGGCGGCGGCAGGTCCGGGTTGCCGGTGTTGGACATGATCGAGGTGAGCGACAGGGTGCGCTCAGGGTAGTTGGCGGCGAACACCTGGGCGATCATCCCGCCCATCGAGACGCCGACGATGTGCGCCTTGGTCTTGCCCACCGCGTCCAGCACCGCCGCGCCGTCGGCGGCCATGTCGTCGGTGGTGTAGCTCTGGCCTTCCAGCCAGGTGGAGAGGCCCACGTCGCGGTTGTCGAAGCGGATGGCGTAGAGGCCCTTCGCCACCAGCAGCGCGCAGAAGGCCTCCGGCCAGCGGGTCATCTGCGAGCCCAGCCCGTTGATCAGCAGCACCGCCTCGTTCGCGGCGTCGCCGAAGGTCTCGTGCTCCAGCTCGACGGCGCCGTTCTTCGCGCGCGGCATCGGCTTCCTCCGTGGATGTTTTCGGCGACTCTGCGCGCTGAGGCGAACCGCGCGCAAGGCTGTCGCGAGGGCAGGGCTTTGAGGGGAATGCGCTAGGGGCGGGCTTTCCACGCCAGCAGGGCGATGCGCTCGTCGGGCGCCAGCGCGCGCCAGCGGCCCTCGGGCAGGTCGCCGAGCCGCAAGGGGCCGATGCGCAGCCGGTAGAGGTCGGTCACCGCCAGGTCGACCAGGTCGCACATCCGGCGGATCTGGCGGTTGCGGCCCTCCGTCAGGATGAAGCGCAGCCGCTGCTCGCCCGCCGGCGTGACCTTCGCCGGCTTTAGCTGGCGGCCGTCGAGCGCCAGGCCGTGGCGCAGCTTGGCCAGCTTCGCGTCGGTGATCGGCCCGGCGACGCGCACCAGGTACTCCTTGTCGACCGTCGACGCCGGCCCGATCAGCGCCTTGGCCAGCACCCCGTCCTCGGAGAGGATCAGGAGACCGTGGGAATCCTGGTCGAGCCGGCCGAGCGGCGCGAGGCGCGAGCTGCGGTCGGGGATTGCCGGGCTGTCGCCGCGCAGCGCCGCGCGCGTCAAGAGCCGCACGGCGGGGACCTGCTCGCCCTCGGGCTGGCTCGACACCACGCCCAGCGGCTTGTTCAGCACCACCGTGAGGCTCGACTGCAGCTGCCCCTCGGCGGCGTCGTTCAGCACCAGGGTCTGCCCCGGCTCGATCTTGCGGCCGACGTCGCCCACCCGCTTGCCGTCGACGAACACCAGGCCGCGGGCGATCAGGGCCTCCGCCTCGCGCCGCGAGCAGACGCCGCTCTGCGCCAGCCAGCGGTTCACCCGCTGGGGCTCGGCGGCGTCGTAACGGCGGGTCCAGGCCATGGCGGCTTGTAGGGGCCGCGCCGCAGCCGCCGCAAGCGTCGCGGGCGCGGCCGAATTCCCCTACACGGCGGCATGGCGACCGGCGCGGAGCGCTTCGACGTTGTGGTGATCGGCGCGGGCGCCGCCGGGATGATGTGCGCCATCGAGGCGGGCCGGCGCGGCCGGCGGGTGCTGGTGGTCGATCACGCCAAGGCGGCCGGCGAGAAGATCCGCATCAGCGGCGGCGGGCGCTGCAACTTCACCAACCTGCACACCGCGCCCGACCGCTTCATCTGCGCCAACCCGCACTTCTGCATCTCCGCGCTCAGCCGCTACACGCCGGCGGACATCATCGCCCTCCTGGGCCGCCACGGGGTCGCCTGGCACGAGAAGACGCTTGGCCAGCTCTTCTGCGACGGATCGGCGACGCAGGTGGTGGAGCTGCTGAAGGCGGAGATGGCGGAGGTGGGCGTGGCGCTGCGCCTGGCGACGCCGGTGGGGCGCGTGGAGAAGGGCGCGGACGGGCTCCGCGTCGCCCTGCCGGGGAGAGAGGCGACGTGCGAATCTCTGGTGGTCGCCACTGGCGGCTTGTCGATCCCGAAGATGGGCGCGAGCGGCTTCGGCTATCGGCTCGCCGAGCAGTTCGGCGTCGGCGTGACGGCGCCGCGGCCGGGCCTCGTCCCGCTGACCTTCGAGCCCGCGTTGCTGCAGCGCCTGGACGGGCTGGCCGGCGTGTCGCTGGACGTGCGCGTCGGCTGCGGCAAGCGCCGCTTCGAGGAGGCGATGCTGTTCACCCATCGGGGGCTCAGCGGCCCGGCCATCCTGCAGATCTCGTCCTACTGGCGGCCGGGCGAGGCCATCGAGGTGGATATGGCGCCGGGCGTCGACGTCTACGCGGCGCTGGTGCGCGCCAAGGCCGAGCAGGCGCGGCAGGCGCCCGCGACGGTGCTGGCCCAGTGGCTGCCTCGCCGTCTCGCCCAGCGCGTCGCCGAGGAGGCCGGCGCGGTCGGCAATCTCGCCGACGCGTCCGACGCGCGGCTGCGGCGGCTGGCCGGCGCGGTGAACGCCTGGCGCGTCACGCCGGCGGGGTCGGAGGGCTACCGCACCGCCGAGGTCACTGTCGGCGGCGTCGACACCCGCGCCCTCGACTCGCGCAGCATGGCCGCCAGAGGCGTCCCCGGCCTCTACTTCATCGGCGAGGTGGTCGATGTCACCGGCTGGCTCGGCGGCTATAACTTCCAGTGGGCCTGGGCCAGCGGCTGGTGCGCCGGCCAGGCGGTGTGAGACCGCGGGCCTATTTCCAGGCGTAGTTGAAGCTGAGGCTGACGCGTGGCGCCTTGGCGCGGCTGGGCAGCACGTCGTGGCGCAGCCAGCTTTCCCACATGTAGAGCGCGCCCGGCGCCGGGGTCAGGGTGACGAAGGTCTGCGCCGCGGCCGGCGCATCGGCCCGGCGCGGCGGCGCGGCCATCATCAGCGGCA
The DNA here is from genome assembly GCA_036490095.1 of Caulobacteraceae bacterium. GTDB lineage: Bacteria > Pseudomonadota > Alphaproteobacteria > Caulobacterales > Caulobacteraceae > Acaudatibacter. The sequence continues at coordinate 1,794 of DASXEN010000126.1, read as the reverse complement.
GGCGCGGGTCCTCCAGGCGCAAGCCGCCGGCGCCCGGCGGCGTCGCCACATAGACCGTGCCGGAAAGCACGCTGTGCGGATGCAGGTGGCCCGAATGGGCGCCGCCCGGCTTCAGGACGTTCACCCACAGGCTGTCGAGCTTCAGCTTGCCGCGCGGACCGAGGTCGAAGGCAAGGTCGCTGGCGAACCGCGCCGCGTGCCGGTCGAGCCGCCGCTTCAGCTCGCCGAACACGCTGGCCCGCCGCGGCAAGTCATCGAGTGAGGCGTAGGACGTATAGCCCGCATAGCCGTGCTCGCGGCACCAGGCCCGCCCGGCCACATCCTCGGCCGCCAGCATCGCGCAGGCGCCGGCGAGCTCGGCGTTGAACGCCGCGAAGTCCGGCGCGTCAGCGAGCGTGGCCTCAAGAACCTGGGTGGCGAACAGGGTGCGGATGGCGGCGCGTCCTTGGCTTGGGGCCGCCGTTCCTCGCCCGGATCGTCAGCTTTGTCGATCCGGCCGCCGCGCGCCTAAGCGAAGTCCCCCGTGAAGCGGATGTTGCCGGCCTCCAGACCCTTCAGCACGATGTCGACGCCGCCGGACTTCATCATCCACTCCAGCCGATGGTCGCGGTATTCGCGCTTGAAGAGGCCGGCGGCGACCGCTTCGGCGACGCCGGAGCCGGCGGTGCTGAAGTTGCGGGATTCGCCCACCGTCTCGGCCACGCTCGGCCGCGCCAGGCACCGCCCCAGCCAGCGGGCGACGGCGCTGCCGGCCGGGGCGCGGTTGCCCATGCCGGCGGAGGCGGCGACGTAGGGGACGACGCTGAGGTCGCCCCAGCCGAAGCTTGCGCCGTTGAACCACTCGCGCTCGCCGAGCTGCCGCTCCAGCCAGGCGAGGAAGCCGGCCGTTTGCCGCGCGGCGGTGGCCTTCAGCTGCTGCGCGAGCTCGCCCTCGGCGCGGCGGAACCAGTCGATCTCGCCCATCGCCCAGTTGATCGCCTCGTAGTGGGTGTCCATCACCTCCTCGATCATCCGCACCCGGGCGCGCTCGGCGGCGCCGGCCGGCAGCATGGCCGGGGTCGGATAGGCGTCCTCCAGGTATTCGAGGATGATGGTGGAATCGAAGATGCGCGCCTCGCCGTCGATCAGCGTCGGCACCTCGGCGCGCGGGTTGGCCGCGGCGAACTCGCCGGCCGCGCCGCCGGCCCCGAGGCCGCCGGGCAGGGCGAGCTGGAACGGCACGCCCTTCTCGCGCAGGGCGATGCGCACCTTCTGCGCGTAGGGCGACAGCGGGTGGTCGTAGAGGGTGATCATGGCGGCGCCTCCGACGCGTCGAGCAAGCGCCGCAGACGCTAGTTCGGAGTGCGGCCGAAGGCGAGGCTGACCGCGCGTCAGGCGATCAGCCTCATCCGCCTCGGCTCTAATGCGCCAGCTGGCCGCGGATCTCGCCGCCGGGGTGGGCGGCGGTGTGGATGTTGAAATACCACTTGCCGGCTTCGAGGTCGGCGATCTGGGCGGCGGTGAGCGTCGCCGAGCCCTTCATCGGGTTGGCCAGCGCCGACTTCGGCACCGGCACCACCGGCGGGGCGTTGACGCCCGGCGCCGCCGGCCCATGGAAGTGGGCCATGGTCGCCGGCCCGGTCAGGCCCGAGTAGGTCACCTCGTAGGTGAAGCTCTTGCTGGCGGTGTCGAGCGTGGCGGTCACCTTGCCGGTGCCGGTCGTCGTGTTGGCCGGAACCTCGTCCGCGCCCTTCAGCGTCGTGGTGAAATGCTCCGTCGCGGCGCCGGCCGGCGCCGCCGCAAACAGCACCGCCG
>DASXEN010000112.1:0-76165 GCA_036490095.1 Caulobacteraceae bacterium | reverse complement strand
GCGCCGGCCTCGTCGGCCTGGCTGTTCAACATCCGAGGCGGCGACGTGATCCGCTCGCCGCTGCCGCTGTCGCAGGCGATCCTCGGCGCCGACGGCACGGCGCGGCTGTTCCTCGATCCGGCCAAGGTGACGGCGGACCTGCCGGCCTGGCTGGGCAACGGGGTGACGCTGGAGGCGCCGGAGGCCCTGCCGGGCGCGCTGGCCGACCTCTCCGGCAAGCAGGTGCTGGTCGATCCCGGCCAGTCGTCAGCCTGGTTCTTCGAAGCGCTGGAGCACGCCGGCGCCAAGGTGATCCGCGCCGCCGATCCTACCGCCCTGCCCCGCGCCTGCAAGAACCCGGTCGAGGTCGAGGGCGCGCGCCAGGCCCACATCCGCGACGGCGGCGCGCTCGCCCGCTTCCTGCATTGGGTGGCGACCGACGCGGCCCGCGAGCTGCCGAGCGAGCTGGAGGTGGTGCGCCGCCTGGAGGGCTTCCGCGAGGCCACCGGCGCGCTGAAGGATCTCAGCTTCGACACCATCGCCGGCGCGGCCTCCAACGGCGCCATCGTCCACTATCGCCCGACCCAGCGGCTGGCGAAGACGCTGCAGGCCGGCTCGCTGCTGCTGGTCGATAGCGGGGCCCAGTACCTGGACGGCACCACCGACGTCACCCGCACGGTCGCCATCGGCACGCCCAGCCGGGAGATGTGCGAGCGCTTCACCCTGGTGCTGAAGGGCCACCTGGCGCTTGCCCGCGTACGCTTCCCGGCCGGCGCCACCGGCTCGGCGCTGGACGTCCTGGCGCGCATGCCGCTGTGGTCGGCCGGGCTAGACTTCGACCACGGCACCGGCCACGGCGTCGGCTCCTACCTCGGCGTGCACGAAGGCCCGCAGCGGATCTCCAAGCTGCCCAACACGGTGGCCCTGCGCCCCGGCATGATCGTCTCCAACGAGCCCGGCTACTACAAGGAAGGCGCCTACGGCATCCGCATCGAGAACCTGCAGGTGGTCACCGCGCCGGCCGGGATCCCCGGCGGCGAGCGGCCGATGCTGGGCTTCGAGACCCTGACCCTGGCGCCGATCGACCGCGCGCTGATCGCCAAGGACCTGCTGACGCCCGAGGAGCTGGCGCAGATGGACGCCTACCACGCCCGCGTGCTGGCCGTGGTCGGCCCCACCGTCGACGCCGAGACCCGCGCCTGGCTGGCGGAGGCCTGCGCGGCGCTCTAGGTGTGAGGCCCCTCACCTCACCTCTCCCCGTCTTCGCCGGGGAGAGGGCTACGGATGGCGCGCGGCGGCTCAACCATCCCTCCGCAACCCGACTCCCTCAGTAGCCCTCTCCCACGCAGTGGGAGAGGTGAGGTGACGGCCCTACGCCATCAGCTCCAGCCGCTCCAGTCCGCGGAAGAACGGCAGCTGGCGCCACTGCGGCGCCGCATCCGGGTCGGCCAGCCTCAAGGCCGGGAAGCGCTCGAACAGCCGCACCAGCGCCACCTGCGCTTCCAGCCGCGCCAGCGGGGCGCCGATGCAGATGTGGGCGCCGCCGCCGAAGGCGACGTGGGGCTTCTTGGCGCGGCTGACGTCGAAGGCGTCGGGGTTGTCGAACACCTCCGGGTCGCGGTTGGCGGCCCGCAGGAACACCGTCACGCTCTGCTTTTCGTGGATCGGGCAGCCGGCGACCTGCATCTCGCGCGAGGCGATGCGCCCGGTGATGTCGACCGGCGGCTCGTAGCGCAGCGCCTCCTCGACCACGGCGTTGATGATCGCCGGGTCGGCCTTCAGCTTGGCGAGCTCGGCCGGGTTCAGCAGCAGCAGCCGCACCGCGTTGCCGATCAGGTCGGTGGTGGTGAGGTTGCCGCCGATCAGCAGCGCCGAGAGGTTGATCCGCAGCTCGGCGTCCGACAGCGGCGCGCCGGCGCCCTGCAGCTTCACCATGTCGCTGATCAGGTCGTCCCGCGGATCGGCGCGCTTGGCCTCTATCAGGCGGGTGAAATAGTCGGTCAGGGCCTCGCTGGCGGCCTCCATCACCTTGGTCTGCTCCTCGGAGCGGAACGGGTTGAAGCTCTGGATGACGCCTTCGGACCAGGCGCGGAACTCGGCCAGGCGCGTCGGGTCGACCCCCAGGATCGAGGCGATCACGTCGATCGGGACCGGCACGCAGAAGCTGGGCATCAGGTCGAACGGCTGCGAGGCGTCGATGGCGTCCAGCGTCTCGCTGACGATGCGCTCGACCTCCGGCCTGAACTTGGCGACGCGGGCGTAGAGCGCCTGCGCCAGCGGCTGGCGGATGCGGGCATGGTCGGGATCGTCGAGGGTGAGGATGCTGCTGGTCTCGCCGCGCGGCCCGTCGAGCGCCGCGGCCGCCTCGGCGCCGAAGCGGCGGATGATCACCTCCTCCTCGCCCCTCAGCGGGTCGCGCCAGAGGGTGAGGTCGGAGACGATCGGCCGGACGTCGCTGTAGCGGGTGACGAGGTAGCTCCCCATCGTCGCGTCGTGCACGACCGGGCAGCGCCGGCGCAGGTCGGCGAGCACCGCGTAGGGGTCCTCGCGATAGGCCGGGTTCAGCGGCGTCAGCTGGAAGATGGTCGGAGCGGGCGCCTCGTCTGCGGAAGCGGCGCTGTCTGGGCGGGGTGCGTCGGAAGCCATGCCGGCTTCTTAAGCCCGCCGTGCCGGCAAACCCAGATTCACCTAGCGGAAAGCACCGCCGGCAGCATCACCCTGTCCAGCGCGTCGTATTGCGCCTGGCGGAAGTGCGCGACGGGCCCGACCCTGTCGCCGAACTCCATCAGCTCGTCAGTAGCCGGCGAATAGGCGGGCCAGGCGCCGCCGTCGCAGGCCGGCTTGCCGAGCTTGGCGAAGGCGACCCAGCAGCTGTGCACCGCCTGCTCCATCAGATGGTCGTCGGGCGAGGCGTACTGGCTGATCGCCCCGGACCAGGCGCCGAAGACGTAGATGACCTCGCCGCCGTGGCCCGCGCCGGGCGTCCGGCCGCGCTGCAGGGTCGGCACGTAGGAGAAGTGGTAGAGCCAGGCCGGCGCGTGGGCCGACACCTTTCCCGCGAGCCAGTGGGCCGGCGCGCCCATGATGCTGTCGGTGAACACCGCCGCGGCCGCCGCGTCGTCGTTCGCCGGATAGAGCGCCCGCATGGCCGGCGGCAGGCGCGCCAGCATGGCCTGCGGGGCGATCTTGAAGGCCTGCATCAGCGAGGCCTCGTAGCTGTTGGAGCCGATGATCAGCGGCACGTGCGCCTCGCGGCCGGCCGCGAACGCCCTGGTGGCGCTTTCCTTGACGAGCCGACCGTCGGTGAACGGGTTGAAGCCGGCGAGCGTCATCGGGCCCTTCAGCAGCTTGTCGGCCGGCAGGGCGCGCAGTTGCGCCAGCGTCGCGTCGGGCCCGAGGCCGGCGCCCTGGGCGATCGCCACGCCCGCCTGCTCGGCGCTGGCGAGGTCGCGCTCCGCGCCCCAGCCGCCGCCCGACTCCACGATCGCCTTGGCGAACAGGCCGCGCGCGGCCGGGATGGTCATCAGGTCGAGCACGCTGACCCCGCCGGCGCTCTCGCCGAAGATGGTGACGTTGTCCGGGTCGCCGCCGAACGCGGCGATGTTGCGCTTCACCCACTGCAGCGCGGCGATCTGGTCCATCAGCCCGTAGTCGCCGAGCGGCGCATCGGGCGCGGCCGCCTTCGTCAGCGCCGGATGGGCGAAGAAGCCGAGCGCGCCCAGCCGGTAGTTGATCGAGACCAGGATCACCCCGTCGCGGGCGAAGTCGGCGCCGCTGTAGTAGGGCAGCGAGCCGGCCCCGAGGCGAAACGCCCCGCCGTGGATCCACACCATCACCGGCGCCTTCGCCGCGCCGGCCGGCCGCCAGACGTTGAGGAACAGGCAGTCCTCGCTCTGCGTCTGGCCGAAGTCGCCGCGCGGGCCGGACGGCTGCGGGCAGATCGCCCCGAACTTCGAGGCGTCGCGCACCCCGCCCCACGGCTGGGCCGGCTGCGGCGGCGCCCAGCGCAGCGGCCCGACCGGCGCCGCGACGTAGGGAATGCCCTTGAACACCTCCACCGACCCGTCCCTGATCCCCGCCAGCTGGCCGGCGTCGATCGTGACGGTCGGACGTGGCGCGTCGGCGACAGCAGGAGCCGCCGCGGCGGCCAGGATCAGCGCCGCGAGCGCGGCCAGGAAACGATGCATGCGGATCTCCCTTCCCACCTCACACGCGTCTGCCCGCCCGTCCCGTCGCCGGCAAGGCCGGGCGCGTCATCGCCTCTTGCGCAGCTCGAACAAATGAGGAACATTCGCGGCATGCGCCACACCGCCCAGACCGGATTGCAGGAAGCCCCGCTGCGGGCGGACGAATGGTGGGCAGCCGCCTCCAAGGGCGCGGCGCCGCACCACCTCGGCCATCGCGAGCGGCTGCGCCAGCGGGCCATGCACGCGCTGGACGCCCTGCCCGACTACGAGCTCATGGAGCTGTTCCTGTTCCGCAGCCTGCCGCAGGGCGACGTCAAGCCGCTGGCCAAGTCGCTGCTGGAGCGCTTCGGCGGGCTGGCGGCGGTGCTGGCGGCCGATCCAGAGGCGCTGAAGACGGTCAAGGGGATCGGCGCGTCGGTGGCGCTCGACCTGAAGCTGCTGCACGAGGCGTCCTTGCGCATCGGCCGCGCGGAGGTGGCGCGCCGCCCGGTGATCTCGTCGTGGAGCGCGCTCGTCGCCTACGTCAAGACCGCGCTCGCCCACGCGCCGCGCGAGCAGTTCCGGGTGCTGTTCCTCGACAAGAAGAACCAGCTGATCGCCGACGAGGTGATGAACGAGGGCACCGTCGACCATGCGCCGGTCTATCCGCGCGAAGTGGCCCGGCGCGCGCTGGAGCTGTCCGCGAGCGCTGTGATCCTGGTCCACAACCACCCCTCCGGCGATCCCACCCCCTCGCCCGCCGACATCGACATGACCCGCCAGGTGATCGAGGCCGGGCGGGCGCTGCGCATCTCGGTGCACGACCATCTGGTGGTGGGCCGCGACGGCGTCGCCAGCTTCAAGGCGCTTGGCTTGATTTGAGCCGGCCTCTAGCCTCGGGCGCAGCATGACGTTGCCTCATCGCCCGAGCGCCGTGATCTTCGATATGGACGGCCTGCTGTTCGACACCGAAGCTCTCTGGCAGGAGGCGCTGCTCTCTGCCGCCGCCGAAGCCGGGCACGAGGTCACGGGCGAGATCTACAGCGGGTCGATCGGCGTGCGGCGCTCGCAATGCCGGGGTCTATTTCTGTCGCACTTCGGCGAGGATTTCCTTTTCGACGACTTCCATGCCAGTTGGACGCGCCATTTCTGGCTGGTCGCCGACAATAAGCTGGCATTGAAGCCGGGCGCCCTCGAACTGCTGGAAATCCTGGACCAGCTGCGGCTGCCGCACGCGATCGCCACCTCGTCGTCTCGAACGACCGTCGAGCGTCACCTCACTTCGCACGGCCTGATCGATCGTTTCGACGAGCTTGTCTGCCGCGGCGACTACGAAGCGGGCAAACCTGCGCCCGATCCATTTCTCAAGGCCGCCGAACGCCTGGGGGTCGAGCCCCGGCTATGTCTGGCCCTGGAAGATTCGCACATCGGCGTCCGCTCGGCGGCGGCGGCCGGCATGATGACCGTCATGGTGCCCGATCTGCTCGAACCGACAGAGGAGCTTCGTGCTCTGTGCGTCCTTGTCGCCCGCGATCTGCATCAAGTCCGAGATCTGGTTCTGGCGTGCGTGCGATGAGGGCCTCCAGCGCACCGGCCGGGCGGCCGGTGATCGACGATCGTCGCTCCGGTCTGAAGCCGTGAGCATGAGACGAATCGCGGCTGGCGCGCTGCTGACGCTTCTCCTCGCGGCGCCCCCGGCCGTCGCGCCGGCAAGAGACCTTAGCCACCCGCCGGGATCATCGGCGCCGTCGGGGATATCCGACTTCGACAGAGCGGATCGGGCGACGACGCGAATTGCCCGAACGGCCATACGCGACCTTCGACGTCTTCATGCATGCGTCCGGCAGCATCGGTCCCAAGGCGCGGTGGCGCCGGCGTGCCGTGAGGCCGCCAGGATTGCCCGATCGGCCCGAGCCGCCTGGCGCGTCGCGCTGGAAAAGGAACGGCGGGCGTTACCGGGGCCGCCAACCCCGCCGTTGCCTCTCCCCATCTCCACGCCCGTCCCCTCGCCGCCTGCCGGCTGATCTAGCGCGGCGCGGCACGATCGGTCACAAATTGCCGTCGAGGCTGTCGGGGCGAGGACACGTCTGTTGGGCTGGCGCGAACGGGTCAGGCTTGCGGCGCCGATCGTCGGGCTGATTCTCGCGCTCGCCGCCGGCGCCGCGCTGCGGCTCAGCTTCTACGGCGTGATCGAGTGGAAGGCCGACGAGCAGTGGACCTATGACCAGGCGCAGACGATGGCCGCCACGGGCGTCTGGCCACCGACCGGCATGCCCAGCAGCATCGGTTCGCCCAATCCGGGCCTCAGCCTCTGGGTGTTCGCCGGCCTGACCAAGCTGCTGGGCATCCGCTCGCCGCCCGGCCTCGCCGGCGCCGTGCAGGCGCTTAACGTGGCGGCGCTGCTTGCCTTCGTCGCCTTCGCGATGCTGGTCATCCCCAAGGCGCGGCGCGAGCCGTGGCTGTGGGCGGCAGCGCTGTGGGCGGCCAATCCGGTCTGCATCATCCTGGAGCGCAAGATCTGGCCGCCGAGCGTGCTGCCGCTGCCGATGATCGGCTTCCTCGCCGCCTGGTGGTTTCGCCGCCACCCGCTCGCGGCCTTCGCCTGGGGCGCGCTGGGGGCGCTGATGGCGCAGATCCACATGGGCGCGGCCTTCCTCGCCTTCGCCGTGGCGCTGTGGACGCTGATCCGCGACCGCGGCGGCTTCCCGTGGCTCGGCTGGCTCGCGGGCAGCGCGGTGGGCGCGTTGCCGGCCATCCCCTGGGCGCTCGCCATGGCAGCGCACGGCGCCGGCGCCCACGCCCACCACCATCCGTCGATCGGCTACTTCCTGCGCTGGCCGACGGCGATGTTCGGCTTCGACGTGACCTACACCCTGGGCAGCGGGGTGATCGGGGATTTCCTGGCCGGCCCTCGGCTCGGCGGCGCCGAGACCCACCTGATGCTGGCGATCTACGTAGCGTTAATCGTGCTGACCTTCGTCGTGCTGGCGCGCGGCTTGCGCACCCTCGTCGCCATCGGCGCGCTTGGCCGCCGCGCGCTCTTCCTCGGCGACAGTCCGGAGACCACCCTGATCGCCGCCGCTTTCTGGGGCTATGGCGGCCTGCTCACCCTGATCACCGTCGCCGGCGCCGGCTCCTACCGCCACTACATGATCGTGGTGACGCCGATCCTGGCGCTCTGGACCGCGATGGCGGTGCTCCGGACCGACCGCGGCTGGCGCCGCCGCCTCGCCCGCCCGATCCTGGCCGCCGTCTGCGGACTCGCCGCGGCGCTGAGCCTCGGCCTCCTCGCCTACATCGACGGCAAGGGCGTCATCGACGGCGAATTCGGGCCGTCCTGGCAAGCGCAGCAGCAGCCCGGGCGTCCTCCGCCGCCGGGCGCTGACTACCGCCGCGGCGGCGCGCCTTCCTGGTAGTGCGGCAGGTCGTCGGTGGTGGTGTCCCACGCCGCCGCGTCGCTCATCCAGATGTGGGCCACCGGGCGCTGGCCCTCGATCCCATCGTCAACGGCGCCGACCCTGAGGATCACCTCGTCCCGCGCCGTCCACTCCGCCATCAGCTGCGAGCCGCAGCGGCTGCAGAACCAGCGCAGCTTGCCGGGCGAGGACTCGTAGGCGCGCCGCACGTCGTCGCCGGCGGTCCAGCGGAAGCCGGCGCGCCCGGTCCGCGCGGTGGTGGCGAAGGCGGCGCTGTGGGCCTTGCGGCAGGTGCGGCAGTGGCAATGGCCGAGCGGACCGGAGAGGGCGTCGGCCTCGAAGGCGCAGGCGCCGCAAAGGCAGCCGCCGCGGATCATGGCGGCGCGTCCCCGAGCGCGGCCTGCTCCCAGTCGAGGAACTGAGGCGTCTGCAGCAGCCGCTCGGCGTAGGCCGCGCCGGCGCCCTGGTCGCCGTAGTCGGAGAGGCGCAGGCCGTAGCTGCGCAGCCGCGTCGCCACCGGCGTGTAGAAGGCGTCGGCGATCGACCACTCGCCCACCAGGAACGGGCCGCCGAAGCGCGATAGCAAGGCCCCCCAGAGCGCCGCGAGCCGCCGCAGGTCGATGCGCGAGGCCTCCGAGACGTCGATCTCCACGCGCACCGCAAGGTCCATCGGGCACTCGCCGCGCAGCGAGGCGAAGCCGGAGTGCATCTCCGTCGCCGCGGCCCGGCCCAGCGCCCGGGCCGCCAAATCGGCCGGCCACAGCTTCGCCGCCGGATATTTCTCGGCCAGGTACTCGCAGATCGCCAGCGACTCCCAGACCGTCACGTCGCCGTCCTTCAGCACCGGCACGCGCCCGTTCGGCGAGCCGGCGGCGATGGCGTCGGCGTTGGTCTCCTCGCGCCGCAGCCGGATCAGCGTCTCGGTGAAGGGCGCGCCGGTGTGCTTCAGCGCCAGCCATGGCCGCAGCGACCAGCTCGACACCAGCTTGTCGCCGATCAGCAGTTCCATCGCACCCTCTCTTTGCAGGCCTTGAGTTCGCGTCCGGCCCGTCTAGGCTGACCGCGCCAAGAAACAAAGCGGCGCCGCAGCGCGACCGCCAGAGCGCGACATCGGGGGACGTCAGGGCATGGTCGAGGCGGCAGCGCCGATCGACGCCGCAGGATCGCCGGCCGCGGGGCATGCGGTGGGCGTAGGGCGCCGCCGCTACATCCTCGCCCTGCTGATGATCGCGGCGGGATTGTTCTGGATGGCGCGCCGCATGGTGCGCGAAGACGTGGTGAGCTGACCCGATGGCCGACATCACCGCCGAGGCGCTCGCCGCGCCGCCGCGCAAGCCGCTGTTCTCCGAGGGCTACAAGCGCATCGTGCTGACGACGCTGACGCTCGTCTACACGCTCAACTTCATCGACCGCACCATCATCGGCATCATCGGCCAGCCGATGAAGGAGAGCCTGGGGATCACCGACAACCAGCTCGGGCTCCTGGGCGGCCTGGCGTTCGCGCTGCTCTACACCCTGCTGGGCGTGCCGATCGCGCGGCTGGCCGAGCGGGTCAGCCGCGTCAACGTGATGGCCGTCTGCATCACCCTCTGGTCAGGGTTCACGGCGCTCTGCGGCCTCGCGCCGAACTTCGGGGCGATGCTGGCGATGCGCGTCGGCGTCGGCATCGGCGAGGCCGGCTGCTCGCCGCCGGCCCACTCGCTGATCAGCGACTACTACGAGCCCAAGCGCCGCGCCTCGGCCCTGTCGGTCTACGCCTTCGGCATCCCGCTGGGCGGCATGCTGGGGGCGATCTTCGGCGGCCTGATCGCCCAGTACCTGAACTGGCGCATGGCCTTCTTCATCGTCGGCATTCCCGGCGTGCTGGTGGCGCTGGCGCTGAAGCTGCTGGTGAAGGAGCCGCCGCGCGGCCACGCCGACATCGAGGCGAGGCCCGCGCTGCCAGAGGATGTGACGGTCGAGGAGGAGCCGGCGGCGCCCACGCGCTCGCTCGGCGGCGAGATCTGGTTCGAATTGACCGAGCTGGCGGCCGTCGCGCGGCGCATCTTCGGCACCTGGTCGTTCCTGAACATGACCCTGGGCGTGACGCTGGCCTCGTTCGCCGGCTACGGCGCGGGCCAGTTCGGCTCGCCCTACTTCATCCGCGCCTTCGGCCTGGGCCTCGCCTTGGTTGGCGTGCTGTTCGGCATCATCGGCGGGGTCTCGGCGGGCGTCGGCACGCTGGCCGGGGGATTCATCACCGACTGGCTGAGCAAGCGCAGCGCCGCCTGGTACGCGCTGGTGCCGGGCATTGGCCTGGCGATCGCCGTGCCGATCTACATCCTCGCCTACACCCGCGCCGACTGGCGCATCGCCGCCGCGGTGCTGCTGCTGCCGGGCCTTTTCCAGTACACCTACCTCGGCCCGACCTTCGGGGTGATCCAGAACGCCGTCGACCAGCGCCGCCGCGCCACCGCGACGGCCCTGCTGTTCCTGTTCCTCAACCTGATCGCGCTGGGCGGCGGCCCGCCCTTCACCGGCTGGCTGATCGACCGGTTCGCCCAGTTCAACTTCGCCCACCCCGGCCCGCACGGCATCCTGGCCTCGCTCGGCCAGATGTTCGGCCACGGGCAGGCGGCCGGCCACGCCTTCACCCAGCTCTGCCCCGGCGGCCTGCCCAGGAAGGCCGCGGCCGCGGCCCTCACCGCAGCCTGCAAGCCATCGCTGGTGACGGCCACCCGCGAAGGCCAGATCGTCACCTTCTTCTTCTACGCCTGGGGCGCCCTCCACTACTTCCTGGCCGCCTTCACGCTGCCGAGGGACCTGCGCCGGGCGGCGGCGGAGCGGGGCGAGGCTTAGCGCGCCCCGCCGCCGGTGACAGCGAGCGCGATACGCATCGCGCTTCAGGGTTGTTGGAAGCGGCGGCGCGCGCGACACTGACGGTGCAAGTCGGGTTCGGGCGTAGGGGGCATTGGTGAGAAGCGTTGTTATGGGGCTGGTCGCCGCGTTGGCGGCGGGCGGAGCGCAGGCCGGTGACAAGCTGCAGATCGCGCCCGCCGAAGCCTGGGTAAAGCCGCTGCCCGTCGCGGCGGCCCCGGCGGACGCGGAGTCGTCGAAGCCGGCGCGCGTCCTCGTGGGCGAGTTCCAGGTCAGGTTCGACGACAAGGGCGAGCACATCTACCAGCACGTCGCGCTCGCCATCCAGACGCCGGCCGGCCTCGCCGCCGCCAATGTCGCGCTCTCCTGGCGGCCGGACGTCGAGTCGATGACGGTCAATGAGGTCCGGATCATCCGCGGCGGCCAGCCGATCGACGTGCTGGCGAGCCAGACCTTCACGGTGATCCGTCGAGAGGCCAATCTCGAGCGCGCCATGCTCGACGGCGCTCTGACGGCCACGCTCCAGCCCAACGGCCTGCAGGTGGGCGACACGCTGGAGTTCGCCTACACGCTGACGCGCCATGACGTCACCATGGGCAACCACGACGAGGGGATCATCAACCTGCTTCCCGGCATCGTCGTCGACAATCTGCAATTCAGGGAAGTGTGGCCGTCGGACCGGCCGATGAAGTGGCGGGAGACCGAAGGGCTCGCCCCGGCGACGGTCACGAAGGGACCGCAGGACACCGAGCTCGTCATCCGGGAGACGAACGCCGAGCGCCCCAAGCCGCCGGAGAACGCGCCGTCGCGCTACGACTACCTCTCGATTCTCGAGACGTCGGACTTTCAGCGATGGAACGACGTCTCCGCCCTGATCGCGCCCCTGTTCGACAAAGCCGCCACCCTCGGCGCGACCTCGCCGCTCAGGGCCGAGGCTCAAAAGATCCGCGCCGCGACGTCCGACCCCAAGGCGCAGGCGGCCGCGGCGCTGAAGCTGGTCCAGGATCAGATCCGCTACCTGTTCCTCGGCATGAATCTGGGCGGCTATACGCCGGCCCCCGCCGACCTCACCTGGTCGCGCCGCTTCGGCGACTGCAAGGGCAAGACGGTCGTGCTGCTGGCGCTGCTGCACGAGCTCGGGATCGAAGCCGAGCCGGTGCTGGTCAGCAGCACCTTGGGCGATGGCATGAACGAGCGGCTGCCGATGGTCGAGCTGTTCGACCATGTGCTGGTTCGCGCCCACATCGGCGGCGCCTACTACTGGCTGGACGGAACGCGCATGGGCGACCGATCCCTCGACACGATCAGCGCGCCCGACTTTCGCTGGGGATTGCCGCTGAGCGACCAGGGGTCCGATCTCCTGAAGATCGACCCGCAGCCTCCGGCCGCGCCGCTCGCCGACGTCAGGATCCGCATCGACGCCTCGGCCGGCCTCGACGCGCTGGCGCCGACGCACGTCGAGACGATCTTCCGGGGCGACATCGCCACGCTGATCAAGATGCAGTTCGCCGCCAAGACGGGCGACGATCTCGACAAGGCGCTCCACGACTTCGCCGTCGGCGCCTATCCGTGGATGGAGGCCAAGGACACCAAGACCGCGTTCGACGACGCAACCGGCGAGGAGCGGCTGACGACCGACGGCGTCGTCAGCATGACGTGGGCGCTGAACGCGCCGTTCCATGTCCGCGAGTACGAAGTCAGCGCCAGCCAGCTCGGCGCCGATCCAGATTTCAAACGCAAGGGCGCACATGCCGACGCACCCTATGCTGTTCCCTTCCCGAGCTATCTGAAGACCACCGAGTCCATCGTGCTGCCGCAGGGCGGCAAGGGCTTCGGCATCGTCGGCGACGACATCGACAAGACCATCGCCGGCTCCGAGTACAAGCGCTCCAGCCGGATCGAGGGTGGCGTCTTCACGACGACGGTGATCGGGCGCGCCGTGGCCACCGAGTTTCCCGCCGCAGAGGCGCCGGCCGCGAAGGCGGCGCTGAGCGAGATGTCCGACGAGACCGTCCGCCTGCGGGCGCCCAAGGACTACACGGCAGGCGCCCAGGAATTGGCGCTCCGCCTGGCGCGGACGCCGACGCTCCCCAGCGAATATGTCGACCGTGCGCGGGCGCGGCTGCTGAAGAAGGACTACGCGGGGGCGATCGCCGACTATGGCGATGCGCTGAAGCTCAACGCCGGCGACCCGGAGTTGCTCAACGACCGCTGCTTCACGCGGGGCATGGCCAACGTCGATCTGCCGCTCGCCGTGGCCGACTGCAACGCCGCCCTGGATCAGAAGCCGCACGACGCCAGCTTCCTGGACAGCCGCGGGTTCGTCTACTTCCGCATGGGCTCGCTCGACAAGGCGGCCAGCGACTTGAACCAGGCCCTCAACATCGCCCCCGACCAGGCGCCGACGCTGTACGTCCGCGGACTGATCGAGCGGCGGCAGGGGGACAAGACGCATGCCGACGCCGACATCGCCGCGGCGAAGACCGTCGATCCGACGGTGGCCGCGACCTACGCCGGCTACGGCGTGGCCCGGTAACCCGGCGTCAGAACACCTTCTGCGCGGTGCGCGAGAGCGAGAAGCCGTGGCCCTCGGCGTTGACGCAGGTGAGGCCGGCGGCCTGCGAGGTGCAGACGAAGGCGTAGGGCTTCCACTGGGTCCCGTAGGCCATCACCGGGGCGGACAGGTTCTCGGTGGTGTCGCCGTGGCACTGCAGGCGGCCGGGGCCGGTGGGGTCGAGCACGAAGGCGTCGCCCCAGCTGAGCGGGCAGCTCTTCGGCGCCGGCGGCCATTTGTTGTCCATGTGCTGGATGTCGCAGCGCAGCTCGACGGTCGGGGTAACGTCGTCGGCCGGCGAGGCGAGGCAGTAGATGTTGTGCGACGGGGTCTGCGCGCCCTGGAAATCGTCAGCCCGGGCGGCGGCGGCGAGCGAAGCGGCGGCGGCCAGCAACGCGGCGTATCGGATCATCGGCGCATCCCCTTCCGGCCGCGGAGCCTAGCCTCGGTGCGGAGGCGCGCAATCCCTGGCGAATCTGGGAGGCGTTCACCGGCTCGCGGCGCCGTCGCGCTTTCCTGCACGGCCGCCGCGGATTATCTAGCGGCCATGATCCCCCGCTACGCCCGGCCCGAAGCCGCCCAGATCTGGTCGCCCCAGAGCCGGTTCAAGATCATGTTCGAGATCGAGGCGCACGCCGCCGACGCGATGGCCGAATTGGGTGTGATCCCCAAGGCCGCGGCCGAGCGCATCTGGGAGCGCGGCCGCGACGCGGTCTGGAACGTCGAGCGCATCGACGAGATCGAGCGCGAGACCAAGCACGACGTCATCGCCTTCCTCACCCATGTCTCCGAGGTGGTCGGCCCCGAGGCGCGCTTCCTGCACCAGGGCATGACCTCGTCGGACGTCAACGACACGGCGCTGGCGGTGCAGCTCACCCGCGCCACCGACCTGCTGCTCGAGGACGTGGAGTTGGTGCTGGCCGCCCTGAAGCGGCGGGCGCTGGAATACAAGCTGACCCCCACGGTCGGCCGCAGCCACGGCATCCACGCCGAGCCGACCACCTTCGGACTGAAGCTGGCCGGCCACTACGCCGAGTTCGTCCGCGCCCGCGAGCGGCTGGCGATGGCCCGCTACGAGGTCGCCACCTGCGCCATCTCCGGACCGGTCGGAACCTTCGCCTCGGTCGATCCGCGGGTGGAGGCGCACGTCGCCGCCAAGCTCGGCCTGACGCCGGAGCCGGTCTCCACCCAGGTGATCCCGCGCGACCGGCACGCCGCCTATTTCGCCGCCCTCGCCGTCGTCGCCGCCTCGATCGAGCGGCTGGCCACCGAGATCCGCCACCTGCAGCGCACCGAGGTGCTGGAGGCGGAGGAGCCCTTCGATGCGGGCCAGAAGGGCTCGTCGGCGATGCCGCACAAGCGCAACCCGATCCTCACCGAGAACCTCACCGGCCTGGCCCGGCTGATCCGCGCCGCGGTGGTTCCGGCGCTGGAGGACGTCACCCTCTGGCACGAGCGCGACATCAGCCACTCGTCGGTGGAGCGCGCCATCGCCCCCGACACCACCGTCCACCTCGACTTCGCGCTGCGGCGCCTGGCGAGCGTGGTCGAGCGGCTGGTGGTTTACCCGGAGAACATGGCCAAGAACCTCGACCGGCTCGGCGGGCTGGTGCACTCGCAGCGGGTGCTGCTGGCGCTGACCCAGAAGGGGCTTTCGCGCGAAGCGGCCTACGCGGCGGTGCAGCGCAACGCCATGCAGGTATGGCGCGGCGAGGGCCGGTTCCTCGACCTGCTGAAGGCCGACCCGGAGCTGCGGCCCCACTTCAGCGACGCCGAGCTGGCCGGCCTGTTCGATCCGGCCTGGCACTTCGCCCAGGTGGAGACGATCTTCGCCCGCGTGTTCGGCGAGACGGCGGCCGCGGCCAAGGCGGCGGCGGAGTAGGCGCGCGACGGTCGTGCGTGGTTCGAGATGCGCTCTGGCGAGCGCTCCTCACCATGACGAACAGTGGTTGCAGCCCACCCCTCTTCGTCATCCTGAGGAGGCCGCGCGAGCGGCCGTCTCGAAGGACGCAGAGCCTTCCTGCGACGGCGCATATTTGAGAGGTGATTGACGCCGTAGCCGACCCCGCGCGAAGCTGCGCCCATGCCCAGCCTCAAGCACCTCCCCGCCGACGCACCCGCTGACGCCATCGCCGCGCTGCTCGACAGCGACGGCGCGCTGATCCTCGACGACGTGCTGACGCCGGCCGGTATCGCTGCGGTGCGCGCCGAGATCGATCCCTACGTCGAGGCGACCAGCGACGGGCGCGACGCCTTCACCGGCTTTTCGACCACGCGCACCGGCGCGCTGGTGGCCCGCTCGCCGGCCTGCCGCGAACTGGTCATGCATGGCGCGATCCTCGCCGCCTGCGACGCCTTCCTGAAGCGCGCCTGCGACCGCTACCAGCTGCACCTGACGCAGGTGATCCGTATCAAGCCCGGCCAGCCGAAACAGCCGCTGCACCGCGACCGGCTGGCCTGGGGCGGCTTCCTGCCGGCGTCGATCGAGCCGCAGCTCAACACCATCTGGGCGATGACCGACTTCACCGAGGCGAACGGCGCCACCCAGGTGGCGCCCGGCAGCCCGACCTGGGACGAAGGCCGCCGCGCCGAGCCGTACGAGGTGGGCTACGCGCAGATGAAGGCCGGCTCGGTGCTGGTCTATTCCGGCTCGGTGATCCACGGCGGCGGCGAGAACGCCACCGGCGCCGACCGCATCGGCATCAACATCACCTATTGCCTGGGCTGGCTGCGCCAGGAGGAGAACCAGTACCTCTCCTGCCCGCCCGCCATCGCCCGCACGCTCGATCCGAAGCTGCAGGCGCTGATCGGCTACGCCATGGGCAGCTACGCCCTGGGCTACTTCTCGCCGCCGCTGCCGCCGGGCCAGGCGCCGGAAGTGGTGCCGCCGCAGTTCGCCCTCGGCGACAAGCTGGCCAGCGACTGGGGCGCGGACCTGCTGGCGGACGTCAACGAACGGGTGCGGGCGAAGCTGAAGGCTTGACGATCGTGTGTTAGACTTAGGTCCATGGCTTCAAGGATCGCCAAATCCGAGCCCGCGCAGCGAGCGTCCTTGACCCGGACGAACGAGCAACACGCGGCCGATGTCGACGCATTCGTCGCACGCAACCGCGACGAACTGAATGACTCGATCCGCCGGTCGCGTCGCGAACTGGCCGCCGGCAAGCAGTCGCGGCGCACGATCGGCGACATCATCGCCGACGGCCGCAAACGCCACGGCGCGGGCTGACCGCGCCCAGCGCGGATGACGGATCAGCGCATCGTCCTTTCCCTGGACGCGGAAGCTGACCTGACCGAGCTGTTCGACTGGATCGCGACCGACAGCGGCATTGCGCGCGCCGAATCGATCCTGCGCCGCATCGAGGATGTATTGGACCTGATCGCGGACACGCCGCTGATAGGCCGCGTGCGCACGGACCTCGACGGCGCGCCGCGCAGCTTCGCGGTTTGGCCCTGGATCGTCATCTACGAGCCGCTTGCGGACGCGTCCGGCATTGTCGTCTGGCGTGTCATCGATGGTCGGCGCGATCTCCCGCGCCACGAGCGGCCGCCGCGGCGGTAGCCTACTCGCCCGCCTTCACCTGCTCGCGGGCGACGGCGAGGAACTCTTCCATCTTGGCGCGGACCTCGGTCTCGCGCACCTCCAGGCCTGAGCCGCTGAGATCCTGCACCACCTTGCGCACCACGTCGTCCTCGCCGCCGGAGCCCAGCTCGGCGCGGACCACGGCGCGGACGTAGTCGTCGACGTTTTCCAGGCCCATCTTGTGCGCGCCCCATTCGCCAAGCGCGCGCGACGCCCGCGACTGGGCCCGGAATTCGAGCTCCTGGTCGTTGGCGTACTTCTTCTCGAACCCTTTTTCGCGATCTTCGAACGCGGACATCGGTGCTCCGGAAGTTGGCAGGCCAAGGGTCTTATCCCGCGCGCAAGGCCCCGGCAATCGGAACCGGGTGCGGCCTAAAGGATATCGTGGAAGTGCGTGTAGTCGATCACGACCCGTCCGCTCTCGTCGCGGGTGAAGATGTCGACCAGCCGCGCGTTCCACACGATCTCGTCCGGCGTGTAGGAACCGCGGGCGTGGATCGTCTGGGCGAAGGTCTCGTCGAGGCCGCGCATCACCACCACGACCTCGGCGCGACGCGCGGCGAGGCTGGCCGCCGTCTCGCCGAAGATCGGGCTCGCCTCGTCGATGCGGTGCATGATGGTCCAGGTCAGGGCGAAGACCGGCGTGCGCGCGCGCACCGTCTCCATGGTCTCGAAGCGGCGGAATGTCGCGCCTTCCTGGGTCACCCCGTCGCGCAGCAGGTTCAGCGTCACCTCGGCTTCGACGATGCGGTTGCGACGCCGGTTGGCGGCGCGGAACATCAGCGTCGGCACCCCGTTGACCGCGGTCACCACCGCGCGGTGGGAGAACATGATCCGCGCCGTCGGCCGCGAGAACCGCGCGAACAAGAGGCCGGTGGCGATGGCAAGGTTGTAAAGGCCGAAGAAGCTCTCGATCGTCATCACCGTGTGGGCGCCGAAGCTCTCGGGCCGCATCTGGCCATAACCGACGGTGCTGATGGTCTCGATCGAGAAGAAGAAGTCCGCGGCGTAGTCGCCGGGCCGGACGCCGGCGACGCCGCCGACGACCATGTAGGCCAGCGCGAAGAGGGCGTTGATCGCCAGGTAGCCGGCCGCGAGCACCAGCATCAGCCGCCACAGCGGCACCGTCAGCAGGAAGTGGTAGAAGTCGCGCCAGCCGTCCTTGGCGTGGCCGATGTAGACGGGCGGGGCCGTCGTGTCGTCGATCCCGAGCCGAACGTAGGCGGCCGGGACCGGTGCTTGGGTGTCGTCCGACATCGCCCGCCGTCATCGCTCAAAACGTGACCGAAGGCGAGCCGCGCCGACACGCGCCGCCGATACGCGCCGTTTGCGGCAGGGCGGCAATTCCGCTAGGCTCATGCGGCCTTGAAGCGAGACGCGACCCTGAGTCGGAGAGCCGCGCGCCGGATCGCCATCCGCGCGCGCTTTTCATTCCAGCTCTCTCGCGATCCGGAGGAAGGCCGACGAGCATGACCCGCCGCAAGAAGATCTACGAGGGCAAGGCCAAGATCCTTTACGAAGGCCCCGAGCCCGGCACGCTGATCCAGTACTTCAAGGACGACACCACCGCCTTCGACGCCACCAAGAAGGCGGTGCTGGAGGGCAAGGGCGTCATCAACAACCGCATCAGCGAATATGTGATGACGCGCCCCAACGGCATCGGCGTCCAGAACCACTTCATCAAGCGGCTGAACCTGCGCGAGCAGCTGATCAAGGAAGTCGAGATCATCCCGCTGGAGGTGGTGTGCCGCAACATCGCCGCCGGCTCGATCTCGCAGCGGCTGGGACTGCCCGAAGGCGAGGCGCTGCCGCGCTCGATCATCGAGTTCTACTTCAAGAACGACAAGCTGCACGACCCGATGGTCGCCGAGGAGCACATCACCGCCTTCAACTGGGCCTCGACCCAGGAGATCGACGACATCATGGCGCTGACGCTGCGCATCAACGACTACCTGTGCGGCCTGTTCGGCGCGGTCGGCATCACCCTGGTGGACTTCAAGGTGGAGTTCGGGCGGATCTGGGACGGCGACTTCGCGCGCATCATCCTGGCCGACGAGATCAGCCCCGACAGCTGCCGCCTCTGGGACTCCGCCACCAACGAGAAGCTCGACAAGGACCGCTTCCGCCGCGACCTCGGCAACGTCATCGAAAGCTACACCGAAGTGGCCCGCCGGCTCGGGATCATGAAGGAGATGCCGACGGTGATCCAAGGGGGCATCCATTGATCGCTCTCCTCCCCCGTAGGGGGAGGGGGACCGCCGAAGGCGGTGGAGGGGGTCCGCCGCCGCTCCATCGGCCGCGGTCTGGCCCCGGCGCCATCTTCCGCGGAGCGCGCGCGCTGCAACCTACCCCCTCCACCCCTTCGGGGTCCCCCTCCCCCTGCGGGGGAGGCGCATGAAGGCCACTGTCCACGTCTTCCTCAAGCCCGGCGTCCTCGACGTGCAGGGCAAGGCCGTGGAGGCGGCGCTGCACGGCCTGGGCTGGCCGGGTGTCGGCAACGTGCGCATCGGCCGGGTGATCGAGTTCGATCTCGCCAGCGAAGACCGCGCCGCCGCCGAGGCCGAGGTCAAGGCCATGTGCGACAAGCTGCTGGCCAATACGGTGATCGAAGGCTACCGCGCGGAGGTCGGGTAGATGGGTGGCTTCGAGGAGGAGGCCGCGGAGTTCGCACGGCCCATCGACTTCCGGTCGCCCGATCGCTTCCGCCGCATCGCTGGCGTCGGTCCGGTCTACGAGGCGCTGGAGGATCGCGGCGGTTTCGTCCGTGTGCGGATCGTCGATACCGACGAGACCTTCGACTACCGCAAGACCGACGCGGAACTCGATCCACCGGCCTGATGTTCGCGATCTCCTTTGACCTCGCCTATGCCGAAACCCAGGCGCGGCATCCTAAGGGATTGAGGCAGGCCTATCGCGATATCGAGCGAACGCTCGGCCGATATGCCTTCGAGCGCGTGCAGCAGAGCGTCTACCTGACCCAGTCCCCGGACATCGCCAATCTGTTCGACGCGATGTCCGCGCTTCGGGCCTTGCCCTGGTTCCCCGGTTGCGTGAAGGACATCAAGGCTTTCCGAGTCGAGAACTGGTCGGACTTCACGCCCTCGATGAAAGGCAGCAATCGGTGAGCGGCTACCACCTCGCCCAGATCAACGTGGCGCGGCTGGTCGCGCCGGTCGACGACCCGCGCATCGACGATTTCCGCAACGCGCTGGCGCGCATCAACGCCCTGGCGGAGGCGCAGCCCGGCTTCGTCTGGCGCATGGTCGGGGAGGCGGACGACGCCACCGACATCCGCCCCTACGCCGACGACCAGATCGCCATCAACGTCTCGGTGTGGGAGAGCCCGGACCATCTCGCCGCGTTCGTCTATCGCACCGAGCATCGCGACTTCCTGCGGCGCGGGCGCGAGTGGTTCGAGCCGGCGGGCGGCCCCTATCTCGCCATGTGGTGGACGCCGGCGGGCGAGCTGCCCGGCATCGAGGCCTGCGTCGCGCGCCTGGAGCATCTGCGCGAGCATGGGCCGAGCCTCCACGCCTTCGACCTGAAGACGCGCTTCCCGGCGCCGGCCGCGGAGACCGTGGCGTGAAGGCCGCGGTCGTCGTCTTTCCCGGCTCCAACTGCGACCGCGACTGCAAGGTGGCGATCGAGCGGGCCACCGGCGCGGTCGTCGACATGGTCTGGCACGCGGAGACCGCCCTGCCCGACCGGCTCGACCTGATCGTGCTGCCGGGCGGCTTCGCCTACGGCGACTACCTGCGCTGCGGAGCGATGGCGGCGCTGTCGCCGGTGATGGCCGACGTGCGCGCCGCCGCCGACCGAGGCGTGGCGGTGGCCGGCATCTGCAACGGCTTCCAGGTGCTGTGCGAGGCGCGGATGCTGCCCGGCGCGCTGCTGCGCAACGCCGGGCTGCGCTACGTCTGCCGCGAGGTCGAGCTGGAGGTGGTCAACAGCCAGACCCGCTTCACCGCCGGCTACCAGGGCCGCCGCGACGTGCGGATGACGGTCGGCAACGGCGAGGGCGCCTTCTTCGCCGACGACGCGACGCTCGACCGGCTCGAGAGCCAGGGCCAGGTGGCGTTCCGCTATCGCGACAATCCCAACGGCTCGGCGCGCGCCATCGCCGGCATCGTCTCGGAGCGCGGCAACGTCATCGGCCTGATGCCGCACCCGGACCGGGCGTTCGAGCCCGAGCTGGGCTCGGCCGACGGGGCCATCTTCTTCCAGAGCGTGCTCGCCAGCGCCTGAACGGGCGTCCACAGCCTTCGACCACCATCGCCCGAACAGGTGATGCGCGCCGGGCGCTCGAGGGCCAGCCTGCCGACAACCGAAAGTCGGCGGGGCGAGGACCAGGATGCTCACCAAAGGATATGGACGCGCCTTCGGGGCGCTGGCGGGCGCGGCGGCGCTGGTCGCGACCGCGGCCTGCAATCCGGCTGCGTCGAACGCGGCCACGGCGCCGGTCGGCGCGTTCGGCGCCAGCGGCGGCAGCCTGATGCCCGCCTCGACGCGGGGCGGCGGCGGCATGACCACCTTCACCGACCCCACCGAACACGCCTTCACCGTTTCCGTGCCCCGGGGCTGGACCGTGAAGAGCGGCGTGCAGCGACAGGGGCCGCTCACGGTGAGGCCGTGGCTGACCGCGACCTCGCCCGACGGCGCGACCACCATCGCGCTCGGCGACCCATCGGTTCCGAACTTCACCTTGCCGGGACAGGGCCATGCCGCCGGCGCCACCGTGCAGACGGCGACCGGCCCCAGCCCGGTCGAGCCGTACGAGAACGGGACGCAGTTCGCCGCCGACTACGCCCAGCGCGCCTGGGGGCGCGCCTGCCAGCTGCAGCCGGCGGGCACGCAGGCCGAGCCGGCGCTGACCCAGGAGGCGCAGTCGCAGGCCGCCAGGCAGGCCGCGGCCGTCGGCGCCAAGATGCCGCCGCGCGCCTTCGACGGCGGCTCCGCCCGCTTCACCTGCCAGGCCGGCGGCGCGGCCAAGGCGTTCGGGGTGATCGACGTGACCTCCGAAAGCGCGTTCCAGTACGCCGGGGCCTGGAACGTCTCGTTGCTCGTCGCCTACTCGACGCCGGCCGCCAGCCTGGCGCAGACCGACCAGGTCGCCCGCGCCATGCACCAGAGCTACCAGGTGAACCCGCAGTGGGAGGCCCAGTTGGAGGCCGCCGCACGCCCGCAGTTCGCCGCCGGCCAGCAGCAGGACAGGGCCAACACGGCGGCGCTGACGGCGCAGGGCGAGCGCAACAGCGCCATGCTGCGCGCCCAGGGCCAGGCCGACCAGGCGCGGCTGACCGCAAACCACAACGCCTTCATGCAGCAGCAGGCCTCGCAGGAAGCCTCGCGCAACGCCGCCTTCGGCCAGCAGATGTACAACAAGGAGACCGGCCAGCAGGCCGAGATGCGCTACATCAACAACCAGACCTGCATCCGCTGGGCCGACGCGGCCCACACGCGCTGCACGGCGACGGCGGGGAATTGAGCCAGGCGCCGGCGCGGTTGGTCCGCGCCATCGCACGAACGGCTGATGTGGCGGCGCCGGGTGCGCGTCACCATCAGCGCGACAATAGTCGGCAGATGAGGAAATAGGTGTTCACAAACAGATCAAAGTGCGCCGCCTGGGCGCTGGCGGGCGTGGCGCTGGTCGCGATCGCAGGGTGCAAGCCGGCGGCGTCGGACGCTGCGACGCCGTTCGGCGCCAGCGGGGGCAGCCTGATGGCGGCGTCGACGCGGAGCGGCGGCGGCATGGCCACCTTCACCGACCCCACCGAGCACGCCTTCACCATCTCCGCGCCGCAGGGCTGGACGGTGAAGGGCGGCGTCCAGCGCGCCGGCGGCCAGGCCAAGCCCTGGGTGACGGCGACCTCGCCGGACGGCGCCACCACCATCGCGATCGGCGATCCGTCGATCCCGACGTTCCTGCTGCCCGGGCCGCTGAGCGCCCGCGGCGGCCAGAGCCCGGTCGAGCCCTACGAGAGCGCCGTCCAGTTCGCCGGCGAATATGCCCAGCACGCCTACGGATCGACATGCGCAGGGCTGACGCCCGCCGGCAGCCGAGCCGAGCCCGCTCTGGCGCAGCAGGCCGTGGCCACCGGCGACCAGGCCGCGTCCGCGATGGGGGTCGCGCCGCTCCCTGCGAGCAACTATGACGCCGGCTCCGCGACGTTCAGCTGCCAGTCGAACGGTGTCGCCGACACCGTCGGCGTGATCGACGTCACCAGCGTCTACCGCCTGCAGAATGGCGGCTTCTGGAACGTCTCGCTGGTCGCGGCCTACCGCACGCCGACGGCCAGCAAGGCCCAGACCGACCAGATGGCCCGGGCCATGCGTCAGAGCTACAAGGCCAACCCCCAATGGCAGGCGCAGCAGCTCGCCGGCGCCAAGCAGCAGCAGTCCGCGAACCAGCAGCAGGGCCAGGCGGCCATGGGCGCCCTGACGCGCCAGGAAGGGGCCGAAAACCAGATGCTGCACAACCAGGCCGACTCCGAGAACGCCCAGCTCAACGCCGAGCACGCCGCGACCATGGCGCAACTCAACGCCCAGGGTCAGCGCATCAACCAGAACTTCGCCAACCAGCAGTACAACAAGGAGACCGGCCAGCAGTCGGAGATGCGCTACATCAAGAACCAGACCTGCATCCGCTGGTACGACGCCGCGCACACCCGCTGCGCAGCGACGGCGCAGAATTGAGCCAGGCTGTGGAGGCGGAAGGGCCGGCGGCGGCGCCGCAGGCCCTCTCGCGCGGCAGGCGCCGGTTCCTGCGCTACTGGTCGCTGAACGTGGTGCTGGCGCGCCGCAAGGGGCAGGCCGGCTTTCCCGGCTTCAGCTACAGCGACGACGAATGGGCGCGCATGGACGAGCTGTCCAACGGCATCACCACCGGCGGCATCTACCTGTGGCTGGGCGCCGTGACGCTGACCTACATGCTGGTCGCGGCCGTCGTGGGCGGCGGGGTGATCGGCACGGCGATGATGACGCTCTGGCGCAACGCCAAGGACGTCCCGGAGCCGCAGTTCTTCGCCGCCGCCGCGATCATCATCATGGCGATGGTCGGCCTGGCCATGCCGCTGTCGATCGCCGTCGGCGGCCTGGTCGGGGATCTGTTCTGGCCGAACCGCCCCGCCGAGACGCCGGCCGACGGGCCGCTCTACGCCAAGGTGGTCGGCCAGTTCCGCCGCATGGGCCTCTTCGTCGGCGTGCTGGTGGTGGTGATCGCCGCCGTCTGGGGGCTGGTGCTCAGCCGCTTCTAGGCGCCGGGGATCGGTCGCTCGTCAGATCGCCGCCGAGGCGATGCTGACGCCCATCCTGCACACCATCTGGACTGCCGGCCTGACTTCTAGAAATAGCGGAACCCCCGGCCAATCGCTAGAAGGCGGCTCATGACATCGTCCGCCGCCAGCATGGCCGAAACGGCCGTCGAGTTCGGGCTGAAGCCCGATGAGTACGCCCTGATCGTCAGGCGGCTGAACCGCGAGCCGAACCATGTCGAACTCGGCGTCTTCTCGGTGATGTGGTCGGAGCACTGCTCCTACAAATCCAGCCGCGCGCACCTGGCGAAGTTCCCCACCAAGGGGCCGCGGGTGATCCAGGGGCCGGGCGAGAACGCCGGCGTGGTCGACATCGGCGACGGGCAGGCCTGCGTCTTCAAGATGGAGTCGCACAACCACCCCTCGTTCATCGAGCCCTACCAGGGCGCGGCGACCGGCGTGGGCGGCATCATGCGCGACGTCTTCACCATGGGCGCGCGGCCGATCGCGCTCGTCAACGCCCTGCGCTTCGGCGACCCGGCGCATCCGAAGACGCGGCGGCTGGTGGCCGGCGTGGTGGCCGGCATCGGCGGCTACGGCAACTGCGTCGGCGTGCCGACCATCGCCGGCGAGACCAACTTCCACCGCGGCTACGACGGCAACATCCTGGTCAACGCCATGTGCGTGGGCCTGGCCGACGCCGACAAGATCTTCTACTCGGCCGCCCCCGGGGTCGGCCTGCCGGTGGTCTACTTCGGCTCCAAGACCGGCCGCGACGGCATCCACGGCGCCACCATGGCGTCGGCCGAGTTCGGCGAGGATAGCGACGAGAAGCGGCCGACCGTGCAGGTGGGCGATCCCTTCGCCGAGAAGCTGCTGATCGAGGCGACGCTGGAGCTGATGGCCTCGGGCGCAGTGGCCGCGATCCAGGACATGGGCGCGGCCGGCCTCACCTCCTCGTCGGTGGAGATGGCCGGCAAGGGCGGCGTCGGCGTGCAGATCGACCTCGACCTGGTGCCGCAGCGCGAAGAGGACATGAGCGCCTACGAGATCATGCTGTCGGAGAGCCAGGAGCGGATGCTGGCGGTGCTGAAGCCCGGCCGCGAGGCCGACGGCGCGCGCATCTTCGCCAAATGGGGCCTGGACGCCGCCGTGATCGGCCACACCACCGACACCGGCCACCTGGTGCTGACCCACCGGGGCGAGAGCGTCTGCGACATCCCGCTTGGCCCGCTCACCGAGGACGCGCCGCTCTATCACCGGCCCTGGGTCGAGCCGCACGCCGAGCCGCGCCTCGATCCGGCCAAGGTCCCGGCTCCGACCGACTGGGGCGCGGCGGTGCTGACCCTGATCGCCGCGCCGGACGTGGCCTGCAAGCGCTGGCTCTGGGAGCAGTACGACCGGCACGTGATGGCCGACACGCTGGAGGACTCGGCGACCGGGGCCGACGCCGGGATCGTGCGGGTGCACGGCTCGAAGAAGGCGCTGGCGGTGACCTCCGACTGCACGCCGCGCTATGTGACGAACGGGCCGTTCGAGGGCGGCAAGCAGGCGGTGGCCGAGGCCTGGCGCAACCTCACCGCGGTCGGCGCCGACCCGATCGCCATCACCGACAACCTCAACTTCGGCAATCCCGAGCGGCCGGAGATCATGGGCCAGATCGCCCGCGCCATCGACGGCATGGCGGAGGCCTGCCGGGCGCTCGACTTCCCGGTCGTGAGCGGCAACGTGTCGCTCTACAACGAGACCGACGGGCGGGCGATCCCGCCGACCCCGACCGTTGGCGCGGTCGGCCTGATCCCCGACTACGCACGGCGCGCCGA
This sequence comes from Caulobacteraceae bacterium, assembly GCA_036490095.1. Lineage (GTDB taxonomy): Bacteria > Pseudomonadota > Alphaproteobacteria > Caulobacterales > Caulobacteraceae > Acaudatibacter. The sequence goes on along the minus strand of DASXEN010000112.1, from coordinate 50,538 downwards.
CTTCGCCTCGATGCAGCCAGGCGACGCGCTGCTGGTGGTGGGGGCCAGCCACGGCGAGCTGGGCGCCAGCCTCTATCTGCGCGAGCTGCTCGGCCGCGAGGACGGCGCGCCGCCGCCGGTGGACCTGGAGCTGGAGCGGCGCAACGGCGACTTCGTCCGTGAGCTGATCAGGTCCGGCCTGGTTTCGGCGGTACACGATCTTTCCGACGGGGGGCTCGCCGTCGCCGCGGCGGAGATGGCGCTGGCGTCAGGCGTCGGCGTGGAGCTGTCGCCGACCAGCCTCGCCCACGCCCACGCCTTCCTGTTCGGCGAGGACCAGGGCCGCTACCTGATCGCCTCGGCGGAGCCCGACCCGATCATCGCCGCCGGCCGCCAGGCGGGGCTCAACATCGCGCTGGCCGGTCAGGCCGGCGGCGCCGACTTCGCCTGCCACGCGCTGTTCCGGTTGCCGCTGGAGCAGCTGCGCGCCGCCCACGAGGGCTGGTTGCCGGCCTACATGGCGGGCTGACACCGCGCGGGCGGTCCTGGCGCGCCGACGTCAGTGGGGCGCGGCATGCGGATCGGGCGCCTGGCCGTCGTCCGGCGTCTCGGCGCGCAGCGCCTCGGCGACGGCTCGCTGAGCTTCGGCGATGGCGGCGGCGCTGTCGCGAAGTTGGCGCGCGGCCTGACGCAGCTGTTCGCCGGAGGCGCGCACCTGGCGCATGGCTTCGCGCACGGTGTCTCCGTCGGCGAGGGCGTTGTTGACGGCTTCGCGGACGGCGTCCTTGCTGACCTGGGCGAACGCCCTGGCCGCCGTCGTGCAGGCTTTGATCTGCTCGGATGTCGGCCGATCGCCGAGCTGGTTGCAGGCCGCGAGGCTTGCGCCCGCCATGCGGTCCGTTCCGCCGGCCATCGCCGGCGCCGCCGCGGAGCCAATCAACAGGCTCGCGGCCAGCAACGTCGCCATTCGTTGCATGGCAATCCCTCGTATTGTCGTCCCTGACGCCAGTTATCGGGCGAAAAGCCGCGAGACCTCAACGGAATTACTATTAATTCGCAGCAATGGAGACGCAGAGACGTCTACCGCTTGTCGTCGTCGCCTTCGGTCGGCGCCGCAGCGTCGTTAGTCCGAGGCGGCAACTGCGGCCTGGACCGATGACGCCGGGGCGCGGGGGCCACCTCGACCGTCAGGTTCGGATCGTCCGGCTGCATGTGCGCCGTCAGGGCGATGGGCGTGATCTGGCCGGCCGCCAGCGGCTGCTTCCAAGGATTGAAGCCGATGCAGTAGCCCGTCAGGTCGCCGCACGCCCGCACCTCGCCGGTATCCGTGTCGGACATCACGATAATGGCTTGATCGTCGACCAGTTGGGCCGCCGCCTCGTCCTTCGCGGCCGGCGCGGCGGCGAGGCGCGCCCACTGCCTTCCCGGTCCATAGATGCCGACGCCGACGTAGCGGCCATGCCGCCCCAGGTCGCCGAACAGTCCCGGCGCCGAGCCCTGGCTGCAGGCCGTCAGCCCGGCCAGCGCGGCGGCCGCGCAAACGATCTTGAGGAACCTGACGTGCGGCATGATGAGGCCTCCGTTCACGGGTCCGTGAACGATGCTCTCGTTTCCGTGATCACGCAAGCGTGATCCTGCGCCGGCTCAGCAGTCGCCACCGCACACCTCGAACAGCGACTGCTGGAGCATGCTGAGTCTTGGCGGAGCCGGCCGGCCTTGTCCTTCTCCCGCAAGGGGAAAAGGAATCACGAGCCGATTCCAGTCAAAACAACGCGCGCTAGTCGGTGGTCTTCAGCATCGCGATCGACGGGGCGCCGGAGGCGATCCAGGCGACCTTGGCGAGCGCGGTGTGGTCCTGCAGGCTGGCGGCGGCGGCCCGGCGCACCACGTCGGGGCTGGCCTGGTCGCAGCCGTTGGCGTTGGGCTTGACGGCCACGCCGCCGCCGGTCGGCTTCGGGCAGGCGACCGCCGCGCCCACCGCGCTCACCAGGCGGCCCCGGTCGTCGCTGGTGAGGTCGGTGAGGGCCAGGAACACGTAGCCGTCCTTCTCGGTGCCCACCTGGGCGATCAGCGGCGTGCCGGCGGTGAAGCGGAAGTCGGCGGCGTAGCTGGCGTCGAGGGTGGCGCTGTGGCCGGCGGCCAGGATCACCAGCGCCTTGTCGCCGCTGATCCAGAACGGCGATGCGCAGTGCGGCCAGGCGTGCACGTCGGCGCTCTGCGGCTTGGCGCAGCCCGGATCGAGCATCGCCCACAGCCCTTCCGCCGGCTTCGGAGCGGCGACCGGCGCCGGCGTTGCGGGCGGCGCATGGCGCGCGGCCAGCCGCGCGTCGGCCTCGGCGCAAGCGCCCAGGCCGAGAAGCAGGCAAACGACGAGGATGCGGCTAGGCACGCAGCAGACCCTCCAGCTGCCCCGAATATAACGCGGGGCGGCCACACTTGCAGCCAGAAATAGCCGCCTTCAACCCCGGCCGCACGGCGGTCCAGCGTCGCAGGCGCCCTGCGCTCCCGTAAGGCTTATGAAGGGTTTTTGATTCACTAATCGCCGTTCAAGGAGCCGCCACGATGCCCATGGCCGCCGCCGATCTGGAGGCTGAACTGCGCGAGGCGTTTCCGGACGCCGAGATCGTCGTCGAAGACCTGGCGGGTGACGGCGACCACTATCGTGCGCGCATCACCTCCGGGGCCTTCGCCGGCCTGCCGCGCGTGCGCCAGCACCAGCTGGTCTACGCCGCGCTGAAGGGCAAGGTGGGCGGCGTGCTGCACGCGCTCGCCCTGGAGACCGCGGCCCCGAAGAGCCCTGACTGACCATGCGCTACCGGCCCTTCGCGCGCACCGGCATCGCGGTTTCGACCATCTCGCTGGCGCTGGACGGCGAGGGCGACGAGTCGCGCCCCGTCGCCTGGCGCGACCTGGTGCACGCCGCCTTCGAGGAGGGGATCAACACCTTCGAGCTGATCCGCCCTTCGCCGGCGCTGCTGGAGGGGTTCGCCGAGGGAATCTCGGCGGTGAAGCGCTCGCTGCTGTTTGTCGCCCTGCGCGCCGATCCCGAGGTCGAGGGGCCGCACCTCGGCCGCTGGGCCTACGAGACCGTGCAGAAGGCCCACGTCGGCGCCCTCAACCTGTTCTCCGTCGAGGCGGACGCGGCCAAGGCGCACGGGGTGCTGTCGTCGCTGCGCCGGCTGAAGGAGGCGGACGTCGTCCACCACGTCGCCGCGGCCGGCGCGGGCGATGCGCTCGAGGAGGCCCTGGAGAGCGGCGCCTTCGACGCGGTGATCACCCCCTTCAACCTCCTCTCCACCTGGCGCGATCGCAACCTCGTGCGCCGGGCGCTGGAGAGCCACATGGGGGTGATCGCCGCCGACCCCTGCCCGGTCGCCATCGACACGCTGATCGAGGCGGCCAAGGTCGAGGCCAAGCCGGGCTGGTTCAAGAAGCCCAAGCCGCTGGCCGGCTCCGGCACCTACGTCTTCCTGCAGTCGACGCCGGGCTGGAGTCCCGAGCAGCTCTGCCTCGCCTACCCGCTCACCGAGCCCGCCGTCGCCACGGTGCAGGCGGTGGCCGTCGACCGCAAGCACCTGACCGCCCTCGCCGAGGTGGCCGACCGCGACATGCCCTCCACCGTCAGCGCCCAGATCGAGATGGCCCGCTTCTCGGCCGAGACCAGCGGCGGCGGCGCCGAGCGCCGCAGCGCTTGACCGGCGGGGTCGCGGCGCCTAGCTCTTGGGCAAGGGTCCACCTCCCGTCCGGGTCCACTTCCTGCTTGAAAAGGCCGTTCGTCCCGTGAGCGACATCGCCGAAGCCAACGACGCCATCCACGACTTCATCGCCAAGGCCATCGCCGACCATCCGGTGGTGCTGTTCATGAAGGGCGTGCCGGACCAGCCGCAGTGCGGCTTCTCCGCCATCTGCGTGCAGATCCTCGACCACCTCGGCGTCGACTTCGTCGGCGTCAACGTGCTGCAGAGCGACGACCTGCGCCAGGGCATCAAGACCTTCGCCGACTGGCCGACCATCCCGCAGCTCTACGTCAACGGCGAGTTCGTCGGCGGCTCGGACATCGTCCGCGAGATGTTCCAGTCCGGCGAGCTGAAGCCGCTGCTGGTCGAAAAGGGCGTGCTGGCGGGCTGAGCAGGCCGCCGCCCGCCACTTCCCGGTCCCAAGACTTTCTTAGCCGGCGCCGCGCATGATCGGCGCATGGCGGCGCTGCGTCCGATCGCGATCCTCTCCGGCCAGGCCGGCCAGCGCCTGATCCTCGCGGCGGCGGTGTTTGCGCTCGCCTTCGGGCTGTCGAGCGCGCGGATCGGCCACGGCGCGCCGGACTTCTACGTGTTCTGGACCGCCGCGCAGCATTGGCGCACGCCCTACGACCCGGCGATCATCGCCCAGCTGGAGGCATCGCTGCGCCTGGCCGGGACCTGGCCGTTCGCCTACCCGCCGACCTTCCTGCTCGCCGCCTGGCCGTTCGCCCAGCTGCCGCTGACGCTCGCCTATCCGCTGTGGACCGGCCTGGAGACGGGCCTGTTCGTCTATGCGGCCTCGCACGTGGTGAAGCCGCTCTGGGCCACCGCGGCGCTCGTGGTCTGCCCGATCGTCTTCTTCGCCGCCGAGCTTGGCCAGACATCGCTGCTGGTCGGGGCGGCGGTGGTGGCCGGCTGGCGCTGGCGCGAGGCGCGACCGGTGCTGGCCGGCGTGCTGTTCGGCCTCGCCGCCTGCCTGAAGCCGCAGGCGATGATCATGGCCCCGCTGGTGCTGTGGGGCCGCTGGCGGATGCTGGGCTGGATGCTGGCGGCCGGCGCGGCGCTGGTGGCCGCCAGCCTGGTGTTCGGCCTGCAGCGCTGGCTGGAATGGCCGCACGCCCTGGCGGCCTTCCACGCGCTGGTTCCGCAGACCGACCGCATCAACCCGTCGGCGCTGATCGCCGCGCCGTGGTGGGCGGGACTGATGGCGCTGCTGGGCGTCGCCCTGGCGGTCCGCTCGCGCGACCTGGTGGGGCTGGTCGGCGGCGCCATGTGCGTCAGCCCCTACGCCCACGCCTACGATCTGGCGCCGCTGGCGCCGCTGGCGGCGGCCTGGCTGTTCGATCGGGCCCGGCACGGCTGGGGCCGCGCCATCTGCGGCGGCGCGCTGCTCGCCGGCCTGGTGGCGACCCCGGCCGCCGCGCTGGCCTTCTTCGCCGCCCAGGCGGCGCTCGGCGTCCGCTGGCGCCCGGCGCGGCCGGCGTCCGAGCCCGCGCCAGCGCCTAGTCCTGGTTGAAATCGAGCCTCGCGACGGCAGCCGCCACCGCTTTCCCCCGCGAAAGCGGGGGCCTAGGCTTTTTCTGAAAGCCGCGCGCTCGACGATAAAACGCCTGGGTCCCCGCTTCCGCGGGGAAAAGCGGTTGAAGCACGACACCGCCTGATCTCGGCCTCTCTACCCCTTCGCCCGCGCCGCCCGCAGCTTGTCCGACAGGCCGTCGTGGCCACCCATCGGCCGGGCCGGGACGTCGTCCCACCAGTCGTCGCGCAGCGCCTTCCGGTCGGGATTGCGCGGATAGTAGATGCGGTTCTCGGGCTTCGGCCTCTCGCCGACCACCAGCAGCGCCGCCTCCGCATCGGTGTTGTTGATGAAGGTGTGGCACTGGCCGGTCCCGGCCGGGAAGCCGACGGCGTCGCCCGGCGCCAGCCGGTGCAGCACCCCGTCCAGCCACACGTCCGGCGCGCCCTCGATCACATAGACGAACTCCTGCTCGGCGCTCTCGGCGTGCGGGTACGAGGTGCGCCGGCCGGGCGGCAGCCGCTCGTGGTGGATGCCGAGCCGGGTGAGGCCAAGGTGCTCGCCGAACGCGGCGCCGATGCTGAGCAGCTCGTCGTCGCCCGAATAGCGAGCGTCGTCCGCCTGCTCGATCTCGCGCCAGTGGACGATGCAGTCGGGTCGGTCGGCGGGCATGGGGTCTCCTTTTGCGGCCAACCCTTTCTTAGCGGGCCGGCGGCGATAAAGCTGGCATGAGCCGCTTCGCCGAGGCCATTTCCCGCAGCCGTGCCTGGGCGCGCTGGACGCGCCCGGCGCTGGCGGTGCTAGCGCTGGTAGTGTGGAGCGTTTTCGCGGCGGTGCACGCCCATGTGAAGCCGGCGGACTTCTACGTGTTCTGGGAAGCCGCACGGCACGCTGGCGCACCCTACGATCCGGCGCTGGTCGCGGCGCTGGAGGCGCGGCTGCACATCACCGGAGCCTGGCCGTTCGTCTATCCGCCGACCTTCCTCATCATCGTCTGGCCGTTCGGGCAGCTGCCGCTCGCCCTCGCCTACCCGCTCTGGACCGGGCTTTCGGCCGCCCTCTTCACCTACGCCGCCGCGCACATGGTGCGGCCCGCCTGGGCGACGCTGGCGCTGTTCATCGTCCCGCCGGTGGTGCTGGCGATCTCGCCCGGGCAGACCTCGCTGCTGGTCGGCGCGGCGATGATCGGCGGCTGGCTGCTGCGCGACAAGCGCCCGGCGCTGGCGGGCGTGCTCTTCGGCCTCGCCGCCTGCATCAAGCCGCAGGCGATGATCATGGCGCCGCTGGTGCTCTGGGGGCAGTGGCGGCTGGTGCGCTGGGCGATGGCCACCGGCGCGGCGCTGGTGCTGGCGAGCTTCGTGTTCGGTCCGGGGCTTTGGCTGCAGTGGCCGCACGCGCTCGCCGACTTCACCCACGTCGCGCCGGCGACCGACCGGGTGAACCCCTCGGCGCTGCTGCCCGGCCCGCTGCTCCCCGGCGGCCTCGCTCTCCTCGGCCTCTACATCGCCTGGACCTGGCGCGGCGTGACCGGCCTCGTCGCCGGGGCGCTGTGCCTGACGCCCTACGCCCACCAGTACGACCTCGCGCCCCTGGCCCCCGTCGCCCTCACCTGGCTGATCGACCGGCGCCGGCACGGCTGGGGCGGGGCGATCTGCGGCGCGGCGCTGCTGGCGGGCCTCGTCACCGGGCCGGCCGCCGGGCTGGGCTTCGTGATGGCGCTGGGCCTCGTCGGCGCCTGGCGGCCGCGCGCCTCGCCCGCCGCCGCGGCGGCCAAGGTGGCGGTCGCCGCCAGCTGAGGCTTTCCGCGAGCCCCGCCCTCACTCTAGAAGGGTGACGGCCGGCCCGCCGCACCAGCGATGCGCAGGCCGAGGCTCGAGGGAGAGACTTCCATGGCGCCCATTCCGAAGCGCGGCGTCGTCGCCGTCACCGGCGCGGCCGGGTTCCTCGGCGGCTGGGTTACCCGCCTCCTGCTCGACAAGGGCTACCGGGTGCGGGCCTGCGTGCGCAACGTCGACGACCCGGTCCGCACCGACTTCCTGAAGGCCATGCCCGGCTACGCGTCCGGCCGCCTGACCCTGCACCAGGCCGACCTCGACAACGACGGCTCACTCGACGAGGTGCTGAAGGGCTGCCACGGCCTCGCCCACGTCGCCCACGTCAGCGACTACAACGACCAGGACTATTGCGCCCGGGTCTGCGCCCACGTGATCGCCAGCGTCAACGGCTCGGGCAGCGTACGGCGGGTGGTCGTCACCTCCTCGGTGGCGGCGGTGATCTCCGAGATGGACCTGGCCGAGATCCGACGCCGGCCGGTGTTCAACGAGGACCGCTATCCGGACGAGGCCAACCCGCGCCGCACGCCTGACCGCGGCCAGGGCTATTCGATGGCCAAGCTGATCGCCGAGCGCGCCTTCGCCGACGCGGCCGCCGCGAGCAACGGCTTCTGGGACGCCATCACCGTCTGCCCGGGCGACAACGTCGGCCCGATCCTCTCGGCCCACCAGCGCGGGCGCAACACCGGCCCCTGGCAGAGCCTGATCGCCCGCATGCTGGAGGGCGAGTGCCAGCAGAGCGGCGTCTACCGCCCGTGGATGACCGTCGACGTGCGCGACGACGCCGAGTGCCACGTGCGCCTCCTGGAAGCCAGCGAGGTGAGGAACGGCGCCCGCTTCATCGCCTGGTCGACCGACGCGCGGAACGTCGAGGACATCTGCGCCGACATCGACCGGCTGCTGCCGGAGCTGAACCACGCGACCCCGCCGGTGACCGACCCCTTTCCCGACCGCATCAAGGCCCGCGAGGCCGAGTTCCGCGCCTACTGGGCGCTCGCCGACCTGCGCAACGACCGCATGCGCGCCGCCACCGGGATCAGCTTCCGGCCACTGGACGATTCGATCCGCGACTGCGTGGAATCGCTGATCTCGATCGCCGGGGTGCAGGTGAAGCGGCGCGAGCCGGCCGAGCCGGCGGCGGCGGCGGAATAACCCCCACTCCGCTTTTCCCCGCGCAAGCGGGGACCCAGGCTTTTTGGCCACGGAAAACACGGAAAGCACGGACGGGCCGCCCGCCCGCCATCCACTCACCAGTGTCATCCCGGAGAGCCCGCCACAGGCGGGACTCATCCGGGATCTACTTCCAACGAAGACGCTGAGGAGATCCCGGACGACTCCGCTTCGCGGGTCTCCGGGACGACACTGGAGGGGAGTTGGGGCTTGGTCCCGTCCGTGCTTTTCCGTGTTTTCCGTGGTTCAAAAGGCCCAGGCCCCCCTCCGCAGGGACAGCCTAACACCCGCCAGGGTCAGTCCTACGAGGCGTAGAACTCGACCACCAGGTTGGGCTCCATCTTCACCGGGTAGGGCACCTCGGCCAGTTCCGGCATGCGCACGTACCTGGCGGTCATCGCCTTGGGATCGATCTCCAGGTAGTCCGGCGTATCGCGCTCGACCAGCTGCAGCGCCTCCAGCACCAGCGCCATGTTGCGGCTCTTCTCGCGCACCTGCACCACGTCGCCGACCTTCACCCGGTAGGAGGGGATGTTCACCCGCTTGCCGTTGACCAGGATGTGGCCGTGGTTGACGAACTGGCGCGCGGCGAACGGCGTCGGCACGAACTTGGCGCGGTAGACGATGGCGTCGAGCCGGCTTTCCAGCAGCGCGATCAGGTTCTCCGAGGTGTTGCCCTTGCGGCGCGCGGCTTCCTGGTAGGTGCGGCTGAACTGCTTCTCGGTGAGGTTGCCGTAATAGCCCTTCAGCTTCTGCTTGGCGCGCAGCTGCAGGCCGAAGTCGGAGATCTTCTGCTTGCGCCGCTGGCCGTGCTGGCCGGGACCGTAGGAGCGGGCGTTGATCGGGCTCTTGGGGCGACCCCAGATGTTCTCGCCCATACGCCGGTCGATCTTGTACTTCGCCGAGTGGCGCTTCGACATGCTTCAGCTTTCAACTTCGATGCGGTCCGGCTGCTCCAGGCTTGAAGCAGCGATCTCAACGGCGGCCACGCATCACCCGTCATGCATCGCGCCGCCAGGCGCGAGCCCGGCGGCGGAAGGGGCGGGTTATTGCCGCGCGAGGCCCGGAAAGTCAACCTGAGCCACTTTGGCCGCGCTCGACCGATATCGCTTGAGCCGCCGGCGCCGCGCAGGCGACAAGCGTGCATGACCTTCTTCCAGCTGGCGACGCTGTTCATCTCGCTGGTCGCCATTGGCGGCTGGGCCAACGCGCGGACGCTGAAGCTGCCGCACGGGGTGGCGATGATGTTCGCCGGCGCGGCCGGGGCGCTGGCGCTCGAGGCGCTGCAGCGGCTGGCGCCCGGACTGGCGACCGCTCAGGCCGTCACCGAAGCCGTACGGCGAATCGACTTCCCGCAGACCGTGCTCGGCTACCTGCTGGGCTTCCTGCTGTTCGCCGGCGCCATGCAGGTGGACGTCTCGGATCTGCGCCGCCGCGCCGTGTCGGTCTGGACGCTGGCCACCGTCGGCGTCGCCGCCTCCACCGCGATCGTCGGCGTCGGGGTCTGGCTCGCCGCGGGCGCACTGGGCCTGGCGCTCAGCCTGCCCTGGGCGCTGGTGTTCGGCGCGCTGATCAGCCCGACCGACCCGGTGGCGGTGCTGGCGACGCTGAAGCGCGGCCAGCTGCCGCGCGGGCTGAAGGTGGTGCTGCAGGGCGAGGCGCTGTTCAACGACGGCGTCGGCATCGTGGTCTTCACCGCCCTCGCCGCCTTCGCCGGCGGCGCGGCGGCCAGCCCCGGCGCGGCGCTGCTGCGCGTGGTGCTGGAAGCGGCGGGCGGGCTGGGGCTGGGCGTCGTCGCGGCGCTGGCGGTGATCGCGGCCATGCGGCTGATCGACGACTACCTGGTCGAGGTGAGCCTCTCGCTGGCGCTGGCGATGGGCGTCTACGCCGCCGCGCAGGGCCTGCATCTGTCCGGGCCGATCGCGGCGGTCGGCGCGGGCCTGGTGATGGGCGCCAGCCGCGCCGGTCCGGCGATGAGCGAGACCACGCGGGCGCACCTCACCACCTTCTGGACCCTGGTCGACGAGCTGCTGAACGCGGTGCTGTTCTTCCTGCTGGGGCTGATGCTGCTGATGGCGCCGGTGACGCCGCGCGGCGTAGCGCTGGGGGCCGCTGCGATCATCGCGACACTGGCGGCGCGCTTCGTCGTGGTGCTGCCCTGGGGCGCCTACTTCCGCCGCCGCCACCAGGAGCGCGGCGCCAGCGCGATCCTGGCCTGGGGCGGCCTGCACGGCGCGCTCTCGGTGGCGCTGGCCCTGAGCCTGCCACCGTCGCCCGTGCAGCCGCTGATCCTCGCCGCCACCTATGCCGTCTGCGTCTTCTCGGTGGCCGTGCAGGGGATCAGCTTCGCGCCGCTGGCCACGCGGTTGAGCCGCCTGCACCAGGCGCCGGCGGCCGCCACCGACGCCGCGCCGCCGCTCGTCTAGTGCGGCTCGAACGAGGCGCCGCGCGCGTCGGCGGCGCCGCCGACGGAAATCCGCTATGCCTGGAAGCATGAGTGCAATCGCTGGCATTTGGTGTTTCGACGGTGGCTCTTCCGCTGAAGGGCGATGCGCCGGCATGCTCGCTGCTCAGAGAATCTATGGTCCGGACGATGGGCGGCAGTGGAGCGGCGGGCCGATCGCCATGGGCCGCAGACTATACCGCACGCTTCCAGAAGATATTCACGATCGGCAGCCGCTGACGCGGGCGGACGAGGGGCTGGCGTTTGTCGCTGACGTGAGACTGGACAATCGCGAAGACCTTCTCGCTGAGCTCGGCTGGACTTCGAGCGCCCGCGTGCGGGCGTCAGACGCCGACGTGCTGTTCGCCTGCCTGCGGCGCTGGGACGAAGGCGCGCTGGGCCGGCTGGTCGGCGATTTCGCCTTCGCTCTGTGGAATGAGCGCGAGCAGACCCTCGTCCTGGCGAGAGACTTCCTCGGACAGCGGCCGCTCTACTACCACCGCGGCAAGGATTTCGTCGCCTTCTCGTCGATGGCCAAGGGTTTGCACGCCCTGCCCGAAGTGCCCTACGCAGCAGATGAACAGCGCGTCGCCGAGTTTCTCGCGCTCGTGCCGGAGGACGGACCGCGGAGTTTCTTCCAGCACATCGATCGCGTCGATCCAGGTCACGTTGTGACGGTGACACGCGGCGCAGTCCGTGCGCGGCGGTACTGGTTTCCCTCGGCCGCGCCGCGCCCGGGCGGCAAGGACTACGCGGACCAATTGCGCCATCACCTGGATGAGGCGACCCGCTCGCGTCTGCGAGGCGCGAACGGCGCGGTCGCCACGCATTTGAGCTCCGGATTCGACAGCGCGGCCGTCACCGCAACCGCCGCGAGGTTGCTTGCGCCCGCGGATGGCGCGGTCGTCGCCTTCACGGCCGTTCCGCGGGAAGGATACACCGGTCGCGCTCCGGGCGGCAGGCTCGGTGACGAAGGACCGCTCGCCGCGGCCACAGCGGCCGATTATCCCAACATCGAGCACGTGCTCGTTCGAAGCGGCGGCCGTTCGCCGCTGGCCACCCTCGATCGCGATTTCTTCCTCACCGAGCGGCCAGTTCTCAACCTGTGCAACAGGGTCTGGATGCAGGCGATCAATGAGGAAGCGCGAAAGCGGAAACTCAATGTTCTTCTGACCGGCCAGCGGGGCAACATGACCCTGAGCTACGCCGGTTTCGAGCGGCTTCCGGAGCTGTTCGGGAGCGGTCATCTAGTCGAGCTGGCCCGCCAGACGTCGGCGCTGGTCGAAGCCGGCGTCGGAAGTTGGCGGGGCATGATCGCCAGCTTCCTAGGACCGTTCATTCCAGCGTGGCTGTGGCGATCGGCGCACCGTGCGTTCGGAAAGCCTGTCTGGGATCTGCGCTCCTACACGGCGATCCACAGCGACCGATTGAACGACCCGGGGCTCGCCGGCATGGCCGCCCAACGAAGGTTGGACCTCAGTTATCGCCCCTGGGCGGACGGCTTCGACATGCGCCTGTGGGCGCTCGGCAGGGGCGACCCGGGCAACCACAACAAGGCCGCGCTGGCAGGCTGGGGCATCGACCAGCGCGATCCCACGGCGGACAGGCGCCTCGTCGAATTCTGCCTCAGCGTCCCCATGGAGGAGTATCTGAACGACGGGGTTCCGCGATCGCTGGCGAAGCGGGCGCTGGCCGACCGGCTGCCGCAGGCCGTTCTGTCCGAACGGCGCAAAGGCTACCAGGCCATCGACTGGCATGAAGGGTTGACGGCGGCCCGCGACGCCGTGCGCGTCGAACTGGAGCAGTTGCAAGCTTGCCGCCCGGCCTCGGGCCTGCTCGACCTGGAGCGCCTGCGCCGCCTCGTCGACGAATGGCCCGGCGCCGGCTGGGAAGGCGATGACGTGACTCGGGGCTACCGCCTGGCGCTCCTGCGTGGAATCTCCGCCGGGCACTTCTTGCGCAAGGCAAGTGGATCCAACGCGTGACCGTCTTCGCGTCGCAGCGATACGCAGCAGCTCAGCTAGAATGCGATATGGTTGAACACTGGGCCGACGGCGGCTAGAAAGTGGCGATCGCTATACTCGGAACGCTTGAGGGACATCGCATGGATAATCAGATCGCCGACCCGACTGAAACCAACGACGAGGCGATCGCCCCGGCCCGCAAAGCTTATTCGACGCCGACGGCGATCCTCGCCTCGGTCGAAGAGACCGAGCTCGGTCTCAATCCGAATCCCGACGCGACCACCGCCTTCTCCTGAGGCTCTCGGGCGCCTCGGCGCGCTTCAGTCGATCCCCGGCACCGGATAGCTGCGGCAGAGCGCTTCGCTCTCGGCCTTCAGCTTCGCGGTCGCCGCCGCGTCATCCGGCGCGCGCAGCACCTGGGCGATCCAGCCGGCGATGCGGCGCATGTCGGCCTCGCCCATGCCGCGGGTGGTGCAGGCCGGGGTGCCGAGCCGCACGCCGGACGGGCGCACCGGCGGCAGCGGATCATCGGGGATCACCTGCTTGTTGGCGGTGATGCCGATGCGGTCGAGCGCCTCCTGGGCGGCGCGGCCGTCGATGCCGAAGCTCTTCACCACGTCCATCACCATCAGATGGTTGTCGGTGCCGCCGGTGATCAGGCTGACGCCCTCGTCCGTCAGCGCCTGGGCTAGCACCCTGGCGTTCTTCAGCGTCTGCTCGGCGTAGGCGCGGAACGCCGGCTCGGCGGCCTTCCTGAAGGTGACCGCGGCGCCGGCGACGTTGTTCATGTGCGGCCCGCCCTGCAGGCCGGGGAACACCGCCGGGTCGATCACCGCGGCGTGCGCCTTCTTCGACAGGATCAGGCCGCCGCGCGGGCCGCGCAGGGTCTTGTGGGTGGTGGTGGTGACCACGTCGAAGTCGGCGTCGAAGGGGTTGCGCATCACGCCGGCGGCCACCAGCCCGCCGATGTGGCTGATGTCGGCCATGGTCAGCGCGCCCACCTCGTCGGCCACCGCCTTGAACGCCGCGTAGTCGTAGTCGCGCGGGTACGACGAGTAGCCGCAGAGCACCATCTTCGGCCGCGTCTCCCTGGCCACCTGCTTCAGGTGGTCGAAGTCGATGGCGCCGCCCTGGTCGGGGAAGGTCTTGTAGCGGACGAAGTTGAACACCTTGCCCATGTGCGAGACCGGCGCGCCGTGGGTCAGGTGGCCGCCATGGCTGAGATCCATGGCCAGCACCGTGTCGCCGGGCTTCAGGAAGGCGAAGTAGACCGCCTGGTTCATCGGCGAGCCGCTGAGAGGCTGCACGTTGGCGTGCTCGCAGCGGAACAGCTTGGTCGCCCGCTGCCGCGCCGTGCGCTCGATCTCGTCGGTGTATTCCTGGCCGCCGTAGTAGCGCCGGCCGGGGTAGCCCTCGGCGTACTTGTTGGTCAGCACCGAGCCCAGGCAGGCCAGCACCTCGGCGTAGGTGTAGTTCTCCGAGGGGATCATCTCGACGCCGTCGACCTGGCGGCGCTCCTCGCCGGCGATCGCGGTCTCGATCTTCGGATCGTAGGCCTTCAGGGCCTGGCGGTGCGAATCCATGGGCGGCGCTCCTTCGGAAGCGGATTGACCGACCCCTCGCAGATGAGGAAGCGGCGCCCAGGCGATCGGCTTATCCCGCCCCGCGCTCCCTGATGGTCGGTCCCATCTGAAGTTCGCCAGTCACGCCGGGCGAGCCGGCATTAGCAGGGCCGCGCGGGAGTCGGCAAGGCGCAGACCGCAGTTGTCTCGCCCTCCCGCCAGGAACGCCGGCGATGCTAATGCTTGGCGGCAAGAGGAGCATCGCATGGCCGAACATGACCCAGGACACATCGGGATCGCCGCCATCGGCCTGGTTGGCGGCCTGATCAGGGCGCTCGTCGCCAACGGCGCGCTGACCGCAGCCGAGGCCGACGGCATCGCCCGGGACGTGCTCGACCAGGTTCAGTCCAACCCTGACCGGGTTGCGCAGGAAGGCGTCATCGAGGTGCTTCGCCAGATCGGACTTGTTCAGAAGCTGTGAGCTGCGCGATCCGCGCCGCGCCGCATCAACTTGTCCGCCGGGCCGGTCAAGGCGAGGCGTCGAACGCATGGATGCGAGTTTTTCCGAGGTTTCCGTGGCCCAAAACGCGGGCGCCCCGGCGAACGCGGGCAGCGCTCACCCCACCGCGGCGGCCGGCTCCTCCGCCGCTTCCAGCGCCGCTTCCAGGGCGCCGAACAGGCGCACCGCTTCGATCGGCTTGGCGACGTGGCCGTCCATGCCGGCGGCGAGGCACTGCTGGATCTGGTGGGACATGGCGTTGGCGGTCAGCGCGATGATCGGCGTACGCACGCGGCCCATGGCGGCCTCGGCCTCGCGGATGCGGCGGGTGGCGGTCAGGCCGTCCATCACCGGCATCTGCATGTCCATCAGGATCACGTCCCAGGCCGCGTCCTTCCAGGCCTGCACCGCCTCCTCGCCGTTCTCCACCACCAGCGGGTCGACGCCGATCTGGTGCAGCAGCGTTTTTAGCACCAGCTGGTTGACCGAGTTGTCCTCGGCCGCCAGCACCCGCACCTTCGGCAGCTCGGACTGCGGCGCCGGCGCGGGCGGGGCGACGAAGGCGGGGGCCAGGGCCTCGCCGACCTGCGTCAGCGGCAGCGTCACCAGGAAGGTCGAGCCCTTGCCGATGTCGCTCCTCACCGAGATCTCGCCGCCCATCAGCAACGCCAGCTCGCGGCAGATGGCCAGGCCGAGGCCGGTGCCGCCGAAGCGGCGCGTGGTCGAGGCGTCGGCCTGGGTGAACTTCTCGAACAGCGCCTCGAGCCGCTCGGACGGGATGCCGACGCCGGTGTCGGTGACCATCAGGCCCAGCGCCTCGCCGGCCCGGGCGGCGGTGACCCGCACCTCGCCGGCCTCGGTGAACTTCAGGGCGTTGGAGATCAGGTTGTAGAGGATCTGCCGCACCCGGGTGGGATCGCCGAGGTAGACGCCCTTGGCCGCCGGATCGATGGTCAGGTCGAACGACAGGCCCTTCTTGTTGGCCAGCGCCGTGAAGGCCGAATGGGCGCCCTTCATCAGGTCGCCGAGGTCGAACTCCACCTGCTCCAGCTCGAAGCGGCCGGCCTCGATCTTGGAGAGGTCGAGCACGTCGTTGAGGATGGCCAGCAGCGCCTCGCCGGACTGGCGGATCACCTCCAGGCGGTCGCGCTGCACGCGGGCCAGCTTGTCGGCCGCCATCGCCTGGGTCATGCCCAGCACGCCGTTCAGCGGGGTGCGGATCTCGTGGCTCATGGTGGCCAGGAAGGCGCTCTTGGCCTCGTTGGCGGCCTCGGCGGCGACGCCGCGCTCCTGCGCTTCGCCGCGCGCCTTGCGCAGCGCCTCCCGCGAGGCGTCCAGCTGGCGGCGGGCGACGATGAACAGGTTGCAGAGCAGGCCGAGCGCCGCCATGGCGGTGACGATGGTCCACGGGTGGCCGGCGCGGATCGCCTTGGCGGCAAGGTCTCCGGCCGCCATCGCCACGCCGATGAAATAGGGCGCGCCGACCAGCAGGAAGATGCGTGGCCGCGCATAGTATTGCAGCAGCACGTAGAGCATCGAGATGCAGCTCTGGGCGATGGCGAACACCTGCCCGGTGGTGTCGCCGCTGGTCCAGAAGGCGACCATGAAGGCGGTGTAGAGCACCCCGGTGGTGGTGCTGAGCGCCAGCGACGGGACCGGCACGCCCTGCCACGTCGCCAGCCTCATGCCCCGGCGCACGGCCGCGGCCAGCCGCAGCTCGACGAGCGAGCTGGCGCCCACCGCGCACCACCAGAGCGCCGCCTCCCACCAGGGCACCAGCGGCAGCGCCGCGGCGGCGATGACCACAGCGGTGACCAGGCGGATGGGGATGTTGCGGCTGGAAGAGAGGAACAGGCGGGTCGCGGCCTCGACGTCGGCGCGCGCGGCCACACCGCCCTCGGAACGCTCCGGTTCGGCCATACCCGTTTTTCTCCTCCCCGAACCGACGTTGGGGCAGAGGTGCTACCGCGTGGTTAATGCGGGCTTGGCCGGCGGCCCGGCGCCAGGGTCTCCAGCGGCGGCGGGCGGTAGCGGCCGCTGACGAAGTCGTCCTGGGGCGCGTAGGCGCGCAGGACCAGGGCGAACGGGGCGCTGGCCGGGGCCGGCAGCCAGTTGGCGCTGTGGGTCCCGCCGGGATCGGTGCGGCCGATCCAGACGTCGAGGCCGCCGTCGGGGTTGCGGCGCAGGCCACGCGCCCAGGCCCCCAGCGAATGGCGCCCGCCCGGCGCATCGGCGAGGTGGAGCCGCCCGTCCGGCGCCGCCTCGTAGAGGGTCAGCGACCAGAAGCCGGCGGCCGGCGGCGGCCCCGGCAGCGACAGCCGGTAGTGGCCGGCGCTGGCGAAGCTGAGCGCGCCGTCCGGCGCGGCGGCGCGCAGGGCCATGACCGCGGCGCGCGGCGCGGCGCCCGACTGGGCGAGCACGCTGCGGGCCCGGTAAAGGAAGTCCGTGCCGTAGGCGCCGATGTCCGGCTTCGGCCACACCCAGCCGTCGCTCGACGGCGGCGCGCGCAGCTGCGCCGCCAGCGTCTGCGCCTCGCCGACGCCGGCCTTGACCTCGCCGAGGTCCACGTCGGCGAAGCGGGCGCGCTCGAAGTCGCCGGCGGGCGACAGCTGCAGGGGGGCGATGCGGCGGAAGAACTCGATCTCGGTCGGCGGCGGCGGGCTCTCCTCGATCAGCTTCTGCACCGCGTAGAAGTAGTCGCTCCAGGCCGCGTCGAGCGGCGCGGACGGCGCGGGATAGGGCGCCGCCGGCTTGACCCGGATCGCCAGCCCGTCCTGCACCTGGTGCGCGCCGGCAAGGCCGCCCTCGCCCTCCACGTGGGTGCGGGCCAGCGCCCACACCCAGCGGCACGGCGCGCGCACCACCTGGCCGATCAGGTGCGGCAGGCGCGGCATCGGCGCGGAGTAGCCGGCCATGCCGACCCGCGCCGGCGGCCCCACCAGCGAGAACTCGCGGCCCTTGCCGCCGATCTCGCGGCCCTCGAACACCTCGAAGGCGTTGCCGTACATGTCGAAGAGCGCGAGGCTGAAATAGCGGCCGCCGGTCGGCGGCAGCCACAGCTTGGCGCCGCTGGGCGCCAGGTCGATCCAGGCGCTGGAGTAGAGCAGGTCGGCTTCCGGCGCGCTGAAGCTGCGCTCGGCGGGACCGCAGGGCTCGCGGCGGTGGGCGAAGGCGTTGAAGCCGGGCGTGTCGCTGTCCGGCCGGGCGCCGATCGCCGCGGCCCGCAGCCGCGCCATCTCGATCAGCGGCAGGCCGTAGATCCAGGCTTCCCGCGCCGCCGTCCGCAGGTCGTCGACCTCAGGCTGGCTGTGCGCCGCGCCCGCCATCGCCGCCATGGCCGCGCCGGCGCCGACCGCGAAACTCCGACGATCCATGCGAAAGCCACCCACACCGACCCACGCGCGGCCCGACTTTCGGGCGCCGCCGCCGCCGCGGCAAGCCCCCTGCCCCTAGTTGCCGTCAGCTTCGCCGGCCGCCGCCTTCGCCTTCTGGGCCGCCAGCTTGGCGAGCACGCGTCCGCGGCCCTTGGCCAGCGCGGTCACCACGCCGCGGAAGGTGCGCGTCTCCTGGTCGGTGAAGCGGGCGCGGCCGAGGGCGACGCGCAGGTTGCGCACCATCGAGGCGCGCTTCTCCGGCGGGTGGAAGAAGCCGGCGGCGTCCAGCTCGCGCTCCAGGTGCTCGTAGAGGCCCAGCATGGCGCCCTGATCGGCGGGTGGCGCGCCCTCGGTGAACTTGGCCGGCGGGCCGGCCTCTTCGGCCACGCGCCACTCGTAGGCGCAGACCGCGACCGCCTGGGCCAGGTTCAGCGAGTGGAACCGCACGTCGATCGGCACGGTGACGATGCCCTGGCAGAGGGCGACGTCGGCGGTCTCCAGCCCGGCGCGCTCGCCGCCGAACAGCAGGCCCACCGGCAGCCCCTGCGCCGCGCCCTCGCGCAGCTGCGCGGCCGCCTGGCGCGGCGTCATCACCGGCAGATGGGTCTCGCGCGGCCGGGCGGTGGTGGCCAGCGTCAGCCGCAGGTCGGCGACGGCGTCCTCGACGCGGGCGAAGACGCGCGCCTCGTCGAGCGGCCAGTCGGCGCCGGAGGCGCTCGCCCAGGCCCGTTCCTGCGGCCAGCCGTCGCGCGGCGCGACCAGCCGCAGGTCGGCCAGGCCGAAATTCGCCATCACGCGCGCGACGGCGCCGATGTTCTCCGCGAGCTGTGGCGCGTTGAGGATGATTGCGGGCGCTTGGCTTGCCACGCGCCATCGCATAGGCCCGCCACGGTCGGCGGGGCAACCTCGATTGCAGGAGCGCCGCCGCTTGTCTCCATCGCGCCGTCATTTCCTCGACCTTGGCCTCGCCTTCGGGCTCGCCGCCGCCCTCGATGCCTGCGGGCCGCGCAAGCTGGCGACCAAGCCAGGCGGTCCGCCCCCCGGCCGGCCGCTGGACACCCATCGGCTCGACCACGCATTCCCGGCGCTGGCGGCGCGGGCGCGGCCCGGCGCGTTCGCCTTCGGCGTCATGGACCTCGCCACCACCACCGCCTGGTACTGGAACACCAACCGCGGCTTTCCGCTGGCCAGCGCGTCGGCCGCGCCGGTGGCGGCGGCGGCGCTGGCGCAGGTCGACCTCGGCAAGCTCTCGCTGGACGAGCGGGTGGGCTTCGACGCCCTCGACCTCTCGCCGCCGCCCAGCCTGATCGCCGCGGCCTTCCCGGCCGGCGCCGGCAAGCAGCGCCACAGCATCCGCGCCGCCGACCTCTTCGCGCTGGCGGTGCGCGAGGGCGACGCGACGGCGATCGACGTGCTCGCCGGGCGGATCGGCGGGCCGGGCGCGGTCGGCGCCTTCCTGCAGATGAAGGGCATCACCGGCCTGCGCGTCGACCGCTACAAGCGCGAGACGCTGGTGGCGATGTTCGGCATGCCGACCTTCCGGCCGGCGTGGAAGAGCGTCGCCGCCTTCGACGCGGCGCGCGACCAGATCGCCCCCGGCGCGCGGCAGGCGGCTATGGACGCCTTCATCGTCGACCAGCGCGACACCTCCACCGTGCCGGCCGCGCTCGGCTTCCTGGCCATGCTGGCGGACGGCGAGCTGGTCTCGCCGCGCTCGACCGCCCTGCTGCTCGGCTGGATGGCGACCGCGCCCGGCAGCCGCTTCCGCCCTGGCCTGCCGGCCGGCGTGCGGCTCGCCCACGTGGGCGGCGCCACGCCCGGCGACCTCGGCTACACGCCCGCCGCCGCCGAGCTCGCCATCGCCACCTGGCCGAATGGCCGCCGCTACGCCCTCGCCGGCTTCCTGGTGGCCTCGACCGGCACCGCGGCGCAGCGCAGCGCGCTCTTCGCCGACGCCGCGCGGCTGGCCGCCGGCGCGATCGGCTGAGCCGCCCCCGCGTCAAGCAGCCGGGGGCGCTTTTCCCCCGCCGCGGAAGCTCCTATAGGCCTGCCACCCGCGGCGCCGGCTCTCTCGCGCCGCTACAGTGAACCCCGGAGCCCACGAGCGCGCATGGCCAAGATCAAGGTGGCGAACCCCGTCGTCGATCTCGATGGCGACGAGATGACCCGCATCATCTGGAAGCTGATCAAGGACAAGCTGATCGTCCCGTTCCTCGACCTGCCGATCGAGTACTACGACCTCGGCATGGAGCATCGCGACGCCACCGACGACCACGTGACGGTGGCCGCGGCGCACGCGATCCAGAAGTGGGGCGTCGGCATCAAGTGCGCGACCATCACCCCAGACGAGGCGCGGGTGAAGGAGTTCGGCCTCAAGCAGATGTGGAAGAGCCCCAACGGCACCATCCGCAACATCCTCGGCGGCGTCGTCTTCCGCGAGCCGATCATCTGCCGCAACGTGCCGCGCCTGGTGCCCGGCTGGACCCAGCCGATCATCATCGGCCGCCACGCCTTCGGCGACCAGTACCGCGCCACCGACTTCGTGGTCCCCGGCAAGGGCCGGATGACCCTCAAGTGGGAAGGGGCCGACGGCGAGGTGATCGAGCACGAGGTGATCAACTACCCCGGCGGCGGGGTCGCCATGGCGATGTACAACTTCGACGAGTCGATCGAGGAGTTCGCCCGCGCCTCGCTGCGCTACGCGCTGGACCGCAAGTACCCGATCTACCTGTCGACCAAGAACACCATCCTCAAGGCCTACGACGGGCGCTTCAAGGACATCTTCCAGCGTGTTTACGAGGAAGAATTCGCCGAGCTCTACAAGGCCGCGGCGATCACCTACGAGCACCGGCTGATCGACGACATGGTGGCCTCGGCGCTGAAGTGGTCGGGTGGCTTCGTCTGGGCCTGCAAGAACTACGACGGCGACGTGCAGTCCGACCAGGTGGCCCAGGGCTTCGGCTCGCTGGGGCTGATGACCTCGGTGCTGATGACGCCGGACGGCAAGACCGTCGAAGCCGAGGCCGCCCACGGCACGGTGACCCGCCACTACCGCCAGCACCAGCGCGGCGAGTCGACCTCCACCAACTCCATCGCCTCGATCTTCGCCTGGACCCGCGGCCTGAAGCACCGCGCCAAGCTCGACGACAACCCCGCCCTCGACCGCTTCGCCGAGACGCTGGAGAAGGTCTGCGTCGACACCGTCGAAGCCGGCTCCATGACCAAGGACCTCGCCCTGCTGGTCGGCGACCACCAGGGCTGGCTCACCACCGAAGGCTTCCTCGACAAGGTGGCCGAGAACCTGGACGCGGCGCTGGCGGGGTGATTGCGGTGGTTCGAGACGCGCCTTCGGCGCTCCTCACCATGACGAAGTTGGTTGCGACGAGCTTTGTCGCGCCCCACCCAATTTCGTCATCCTGAGGAGCCCGCGCCAGCGGGCGTCTCGAAGGACGCAGGGCGAAAGCCGCGCTTGGACAGCGCCTGCAGCGCCGCGTAGTCGTGGCGGATCAGCGCCTCTTTCTTCAGCCGCGACCAGCGTTTGACTCGGCGCTCGTAGTCGATCGCATCGGCGATGCCCTGGAACTCATCCGCCCAGACCATGACCACCGGTCGGCGGACCGAGGTGTAGCCGCAATTGATCCCTGCTTGGTGCTCGCCGTACCGCTGGTCGATGTTGGTGGTGCAGCCGGTGTAGTAGCTCCCGTCTGCGCATCGGAGGATGTAAACCCAGGCGGCCACTGCGACCTCTCTGCGTGGTTCGAGACGCGCCCTCGCGGGCGCTCCTCACCATGACGAATTGGGTGGACGCGGCGATCGTGTCAAGCAATAGTTCTTGTTTTGTTCGAGTCCGCTCCTGACACGCAGGCGCCCAGCAGCACCTAAGCTCGAGCGGCCTTTCCAAAGGAGCACCACCATGATCGGCTATGTGACCATCGGCGCGGCCGACGTGGAGGCGGCGCTGCCGTTCTTCGATGCGGTGTTCGGGGCCATCGGCGGCGAGCGCAAGTCGTTCGACGGCGGCTGGGGCTTCTACGGGCCCAAGGACGGCGACGGCAATGTCGGGATCTGCAAGCCGCATGACGGCCAGCCGGCGCGGGCCGGCAACGGGATCATGATCGCCTTCACCGCACCGTCGCAGGACGCGGTGAAAGCCGCCCACGCCGCCGCCCTCGCCAACGGCGGGACCGACGAGGGCGCGCCCGGCTACCGCCCGCCCGACGGGACCAGCTTCTACGGCGCCTACTTCCGCGATCCGGTGGGAAACAAGTACTGCGTGTTCCACGTGGGGTGAGCGCCGCGGCGCCGGCGAGCCAGGCCTCCTCTCTCCCCTCACCCGATCATGGCCGGCCTTTGTCCCGGCGGTGACCCTCGTGGGGGGAATGGGATCGAGAAAACGCCATTGTTCGCTTGGTTGATTGTTCTTCCGAGGGGCCGGACCGCGTCAAGGACGGCGCGAAGCGCCGCCGCTCCGCGGTCGCGCCGGAGGCGCGATCCTTGACCCGGCCCGGACCTCGGAAAAAAATGCCTCCAAGCGATCGACCGCGGGCTCTGAACGCCGTGAGATGGGCGGAGGCCGCGTGGAGGCGGGCTCCGCGCGCCGCCTATCCCCGATACGCCCGCGTCTTGCCCAGTTGCTCCAGATCCCACTGCAGACCGTAGGTGAGGTCGGAGCCCTCGGCGAGGCGGCCGTCCAGCACCCGCCAGAGGCCGGCGAGCATGCCGCCGAGCCAGAGGCCGTCGAGCGCAGCGAGTTGGGCATCCGGGAGCGAGGCGCGTTCCAGATAGCCGTGGACGACCGCGTCGTGGTAGCCGCGCCGGGCGTAGGCGAGGTCGGCGGCGCGGACGTCGACGTGGGCGAGCTCGAAGTCGATCAGCCCGACCAGCCGGCCGGCGCTGAGGCGTACGTTCCAGGGCGAGAAGTCGCCGTGCACGACCATCCGCGGCGCGTCGGCGAAGATCGCCGGCAGATCGCGGGCGTCCAGCGTCTCGGCCGCCTCGGCGAGCCGCCGGCCCAGCCCGGGGTTGGCCGCGGTCAGCGCCGCCAGCAGCTCGGCGCGCCGCGCGCGGCCGCCCTCGATCGGGACCGCGCCGCTCACGGTCTCGCTCCAGCCCGGCCGCTGCGCGGGCAAGGACAGGTCAGCGACGGCCGCGTGAAAGTCGGCGAGGTGGCGGCCGAGCTGTCGGTAGCCGGCCTCGGTGGCGTGTCCGTCGGCCATGATGCGGCCCGGCAGGAACGGCATCAGCACGTGCACCGCGCCGTCGATCCTCCGCGGCTCGCCCACGGGCGCCGGGACCGGCAAGCCGGCGCCCGCCAGCCGCCGCACCCAGGAAATCTCCCAGGCCGGATCGTCCTCGGCCCCCCGCCAGGTCCCGAAGCGGCGCAGCACGTAGCGCCGCCCGCCGGCGCGCACATGCCAGTGGGTGTTGTAGCGCCGCCGGATCAGCCGGACCCGGTCCGGCTCGACTCCGAAGCCGCGGACGATGTCGGCGAGCGGCGTGGTCAGGCCGCAAGCGCCGCCTTGACCGCCGCCACGCCCTCCGCGGCCTTGGCGCCGTCCGGCGCGCCGCCCTGGGCGAAGTCCGGCTTGCCGCCGGCGCCCTGGCCGCCCATGGCCGTGACCGCGGCGCGGGCCAGCGCCGCCGCGTCGAAACGGCCGACCAGGTCTGGCGTCAGCGCCACGGCGATCGAGGCCTTGCCCTCGTTGACCGCGGCGTAGGCGACGACGCCGCCCTGGCCGATGCGCTTGCGGGCCTCGTCGACCAGCGGGCGCATGTCCTTGGCCGAGACGCCCTCCACCACCTTGCCGTCGAAGCGCACGCCGCCGACCTCCTCGACCGCCGCGCCCTGCCCGCTCCCGCCGCCCAGCGCCAGCTGTTTGCGCGCCTCGGCAAGCTCGCGCTCGGCCTTGCGCGCCTGCGCCTGGAGGGCCTCGACGCGCGCCGTCACCTCGGCGACCGGCACCCGGAACTGGTCGGCGAGGCCCCTGGCGACGCCGGCCTGGCCCAGCAGCCATTGCCGCGCCGGCTCGCCGGTCAGCGCCTCGATGCGGCGCACGCCGGCGGCGATGCCCTGCTCGGAGACGATCTTGAAGAGGGCGATGTCGCCGGTGCGCGCGACGTGGGTGCCGCCGCACAGCTCCACCGAGTACGGCGCATCGGCCTCGCCCAGGGCATGGCCGAGCGTCAGCACGCGCACCCTGTCGCCGTACTTCTCGCCGAACAGGGCGACCGCGCCAGCCTCGATGGCGGCCTGCGGGGCCATCTCCTCGGTGAGGGCCGGCAGGTTCTGGCGGATCACCGCGTTGACCTCGGTCTCGATGGCGTCGA
This sequence comes from Caulobacteraceae bacterium, assembly GCA_036490095.1. GTDB lineage: Bacteria > Pseudomonadota > Alphaproteobacteria > Caulobacterales > Caulobacteraceae > Acaudatibacter. The sequence goes on along the minus strand of DASXEN010000112.1, from coordinate 26,135 downwards.
TCTCGGCGGCGGTGAGCGGCGCGCCGTGGCTGAAGTCGAAGCGCATGCGATCGCCGTCGACCAACTGGCCCTTCTGCGCCACGTGCGGCCCCAGGACGTGTTTCAGCGCCGCGTGCGCCAGGTGGGCCGCGGAGTGGTTGAGGCGGGTGCGGGCGCGGCGCTCGGCGTCGACCGCGAGGCGGACGCGGACGCCAGGCTGGAGCCGCCCCTCGGTCACCTTCAGCACGTGGACGTGCAGGTCGCCGGCCTGCTTCTGGGTGTCGGCGACGCTCGCGCGGCCGCCCGGCCACTCGATCTCGCCGCGGTCGCCGGCCTGGCCGCCGCTCTCGGCATAGAAGGGGGTGCGGTCGAACACCGCCTCGACCGCGTCGCCGGCCTCGGCCGCGTCGACCTCGGCGCCGTCCCTGACCAGCGCCAGCAGCTCGCCCGTCCCCTCGACCGCCTCGTAGCCGGTGAAGACGGTGGGGCCGAGCCGCTCGCGCAGCGCCAGCCACACCGCGCCCTGCGCCTGCTGGCCCGAGCCGGCCCAGTGCTCCCGCGCCAGGCTGCGCTGACGCGCCATCGCGGCGTCGAAGCCTTCGAGGTCGATGGTGATGCCCCGGTTGCGCACCGCGTCCTGGGTGAGGTCGAGCGGGAAGCCGTAGGTGTCGTAGAGCCGGAACGCGGTCTCGCCGGGGAGCACGTCGCCGTCGCTTAAGGCCGCGGTCGCCTCGTCCAGCAGCGCCATGCCGCGGCCCAGCGTGCGGCGGAAACGCTCCTCCTCCTGGCGCAGGGTCTCGACGATCACCGGCTCGGCGCGGCGCAGCTCCGGATAGGCCTCGCCCATCTCGGCGACCAGCACCGGCGCCAGGCGATGCATCAGCGGCTCGGCCGCGCCCAGCAGGTGCGCGTGGCGCATGGCCCGGCGCATGATCCGGCGCAGCACGTAGCCGCGGCCCTCGTTGGACGGGGAAACGCCGTCGGCGATCAGGAACGAGGTCGAGCGCAGGTGGTCGGCGATCACCCGGTGCGAGGGGCCGTTGGTCGAGCCGCCGACCCCGCCGGTCAGCTGCTTGCTGGCCGCGATCAGGCGGCGGAAGAGGTCGATGTCGTAGTTGTCGTGCACGCCCTGCAGCACGGCGGTGAGCCGCTCGATGCCCATGCCGGTGTCGATGGCGGGCTTCGGCAGGTCGGTGCGCCGCCCGTCGGCGTGCTGCTCGTACTGCATGAAGACCAGGTTCCAGATCTCCACGAAGCGGTCGCCGTCCTCGTCCGGCGAGCCTGGCGGGCCGCCGGGGATGTGGGCGCCGTGGTCGTAGAATATCTCCGAGCAGGGGCCGCACGGGCCGGTGTCGCCCATGGACCAGAAGTTGTCGCTGGAGGCGATGCGCAGGATCCGCTCGTCCGGCAGGCCGGCGATCTTGCGCCACAGCGCCGCGGCCTCCTCGTCGGTGACGTGGACGGTGATCAGCAGCTTGTCGGTGTCGAGCTTGAGGTCCTTGGCCAGCAGCCGCCACGCGTACTCGATCGCCTCGGCCTTGAAGTAGTCGCCGAACGAGAAGTTGCCCAGCATCTCGAAGAAGGTGTGGTGGCGGGCGGTGTAGCCGACGTTGTCGAGGTCGTTGTGCTTGCCGCCGGCGCGCACGCACTTCTGCGACGACGTGGCCGTCAGCGACGGCGGCGTCTCGGCGCCGGTGAAGATGTTCTTGAACGGGACCATGCCGGCGTTGACGAACAGCAGGCTGGGGTCGCTCTGCGGCACCAGCGGGGCCGAGGGGACCACGGCGTGGTCGTTGCCACCGAAGTAGCTCAGGAACAGGCTGCGGACGTCGTTGAGGCTGGGCATGGGACTTGGGGGCTCAGGTTAGGGCGCGCCCTCTAGCACCTGGGGTCGCGGGCTCAAAGGACAAGCCTTCGTCCGGCGTGCGCAGCAGCGGCGAAAGATCGGCACGCCGACTGGGCTTAGGCCGGGAGATTGAGCATTCGCAGAATGCTGAAGATCCTTAAGGGCAGGTCTGGGCGGACAACTTGTTGGTCAGCCAACGGCTGGGCATTGGGCCGCAGCCGCCAGCCTTAGCCGAAGTGTGCGAACGGCGGCCCCGCCTCGCGGGGGTGGTCCCGAGAGGCGATCAGGCGGGGGCCGGCGGATTGGCGGGACCGGACCCCTCATGCCTCCCGGAACGGGAAGAGGCGGGGCCGCCGCTCGCAAAGGTTCCGGCGCGGCGCGCTCGTCGCAGCCGCCTCCACTTGGCGGGCGGCGAGGAGGCTGCAGGCGGGCGCGGGGAGCCGCGCCGGAACCCAAGGGGTTGAGGGTGGCCGCCTAGAGCGACCCGTCTTCCTCCTCGGCCTCGACCGGGCCTACCAGAAGCTCTTCCTCGATCTTGTCGCCGGCGCCGCGCACCGCCCGCTCGATCTCGGCGGCGACGTCCGGATTCTTCTTCAGGAACTCGCGGACATTGTCGCGGCCCTGGCCGATGCGCTCGGAGTTGAACGAGAACCAGGAGCCGGCCTTCTCCACCACCCCCGCCTTGACCCCGAGGTCGATGATCTCGCCCAGCTTGGAGATGCCCTCGCCGTACATGATGTCGAACTCGACCTCGCGGAACGGCGGGGCCACCTTGTTCTTCACCACCTTGACGCGGACATTGTTGCCGATGATCTCGTCGCGCACCTTCACCGAGCCGGTGCGGCGGATGTCGAGCCGAACCGAGGCGTAGAACTTCAGCGCGTTGCCGCCGGTGGTGGTCTCCGGGCTGCCGTACATCACCCCGATCTTCATGCGTATCTGGTTGATGAAGATGACCAGGGTCTTGGCCTTGGAGATGGAGCCGGTGAGCTTGCGCAGCGCCTGGCTCATCAGCCGCGCCTGCAGGCCGGGCAGCTGGTCGCCCATCTCGCCCTCGATCTCGGCCCGCGGCGTCAGCGCCGCCACCGAGTCGATGACGATGATGTCCACGGCGCCGGAGCGGACCAGGGTGTCGGTGATCTCCAGCGCCTGCTCGCCGGTGTCCGGCTGCGAGACCAGCAGGTCGTCGAGGTTGACGCCTAGTTTGTGGGCGTAGCCGGGGTCGAGCGCATGCTCGGCGTCGATGAAGGCGGCGATGCCGCCGGCCTTCTGCACCTCGGCCACCACGTGCAAAGCGAGCGTGGTCTTGCCGGAGCTCTCCGGCCCGTAGATCTCGACGACGCGGCCCTTGGGCAGGCCGCCGATGCCGAGCGCCAGGTCGAGGCCGAGCGAGCCGGTGGAGACCGACTCGATGTCGATCTTGCCCTTGTCGCCCAGCTTCATCACCGAGCCCTTGCCGAAGGCCCGGTCGATCTGCGCCAGCGCCGCTTCCAGCGCCCGCTGCTTGTCCGAATCGCCCTGTGCCACGAGCCTCAATGCCGGGTTCGCCATTCCGATAGCCCCTTCTATCCCATGATTCCGCCAACCGACGGGCGCCGCGCGACTTTGGTCGAGGCCCGAACGGATTGATCGAGAAGTACCGGTTTTGTTCCGAATCTGTCAAGAACAAAGTTCGAACAGATGCCCGGCCAAACCGCCGCCGCTCAGCCCCCGGCGAGGCGCACGGCGAGCCAGATGGCGGCCATGCCGATCAGGGTGGCGAGGCTGGTCCACAGGCGCGGCAGGGCGCGGTGGCTGGCGGGGGCCAATTCGCTCGCGCCGATGTAGAGGAAGAAGCCGGCGAAGACGGCGATGGCGAGGCCGAGCGGGCCTTCGGGCACGGTGAAGAGGCGCGTCAGGCCGATGCCGGCCAGCGGGGCCAGGGCGTCGGCGGCGAGCCAGCCGCGCGCCCTCGCCGGCCCGCCGCCGCCGGTGAGGCTGAGGGTGACGGTGTTGACCCCGTCGGCGAAGTCGTGCGCCAGCACCGCGGCGGCCACCACCACGCCGATCGCCGGCGCGACCTGGAAGGCGAGGCCGACGCCGAGCCCGTCGAGCAGGCTGTGGGCGACGAGGCTGGCCGGGCCGAAGTGGCCGGCCGCTCCGGTCCTGGCGCGGCCCTCGGCGGCGGCCCCGAAGCTGCGCTCCAGCAGCATGTAGCCGCAGAAGCCGGCCCCGATCAGGCCCAGCACCACCGCCTGCGGGGCCGCCCTGGCGCCCAGCGCCAGCGCTTCGGGGGCGAGGTCGAAGAGGGCGACGCCGATCACCGCCCCGGCCGAAAGCCCGAGGATCAGCGGGATCTGCCGCTGGAAGCGCAGCGCCAGCGCGCCGCCGACCAGGGTCGCGCAGCCGGTGGCCACGCCGACGAGGACGAGCAGCAGGTTGGCCGGCAGGCTGGCGATGGGACCCCTCCCCGTTGGGTGGTCCGGTGCTTAGGCGCTGCGGCGGCACGCCTCAACTGGAGCGTTGGCGACCTTGATGCCGCTCTTCCCGGCGGAGGCGGGGACCCAGGTTTTTTTGAACCACGAAAAACACGAAAAGCACGAACGGCGCGGCGCACTGTTCGTGGTCCTTCTTGAGATCCTCCGTTCTCCCATGCCCTCGGAAGAGCCTGGGTCCCCGCTTGCGCGGGGAAAAGCGGGGTGGGTGGGCTACAGCCGTTCGGCCCTGCGCCATTCGGCGCGGGCGCGGCGGCGGGCGGCGAGGAAGCCCTGCAGCTCCGGGTCGAGCACGCCGCAGCGGTCGGCCAGCTGCCAGAGGTCGAGGTCGGGCGCGGGATCGACGGCGGCGATCACCGGGCCGGCGTCGGTCGGGGCTATCTCCCAGCCGAGCAGGCCGAACTGGCCGAACAGCCGCGCGCCCTCGCACGCCGCCGCCTTCAGCCGCGCCCAGTCGGGGACGGCGAGGCCGGCGGGCGCCGGCTGCGCCCGGTCGGGCGCCTTGGCCGGGAACAGGGTCAGCGCCTCGCCGCTGCGCAGGTCGAGCGACGCCACCAGGTCGTCGCGGCCGCCCAGCCGCCAGAGGGCGCGGAAGAGGCGGGCCCCGGCCTCGCCGGCCAGGGTGACGAGCTGCACCGGCGCGGCGCGGCCGCCGGTCCGGCGGGCGATGGCGGGGTGCGGTGTCAGCCACGGCTGGATCAGCCAGCTGAGGCCGGGGGCGTCGCCCACCTCGTCGACCAGCCGGTCGATCTGCGCGGCCGGGTCACGGCCGTCGGCGAAGAGGGTGCGCGAGGCCGCGCCCTCGGCGGGGCGGACGGTGAGCGGCGCGCCGGCGTGCGCCTGCAGGAACTGGCGCAGCTCGCCGCGGCTGCGCAGCAGCGCCTCGCCCGGCGCGGCCAGGCCGGCGCGGTAGATGGCCAGCGCCGGGGCCGTCGGCAGGCCGTGGGCGGCCAGGTAGGCGCCGGCCGCCAGCCGGTCGGCGGCCAGCGCCTGGCAGTCGCGGCGGAAGTTGGCGGCCCGCACCAGCTCGCGGCCGCGGGCGGCGCCCACCACCTCGCGGCGGTAGGCCTTGGACCAGAACGCCGTGTCGTAGAGGCGCAGCCGCTCGTAGTCGGCGAAGGCGACGCGGCCGGGGCCGAGCGCCAGCGCCGCGAAGTCGGCGACCAGCCGCGGGATCGGCGCGCCGACCGCGTCCGACATGCGGGCGAAGGCCGACAGCACCCCTTCGCCGTGCAGCGAGGGCCGCCAGCGGGACAGGGCGCGGATCGGCGCTGAAAGGCTGGGAATCGCGACCATGGGGTCATTGGTCCGCAGGCAGAAGGCGGTTTTTGGGCCTTTTATGCTTAACCAAAGACTACTTCAGCGCTTTGGCGAGGCGTGTGGCGTCGGCGAACACTGAGTCGATATCAGCAAAGCTTGTTCGATGATTGAAGATCGCCGCGCGGATCACCTGGCGGCCGGCGATGCGGGTCATCGACGGCGCGGCGAGGCCCTGCTCCTGCAGCCGCATCACCAGCTCGGCGTTCTTGGCCCCGTCCGCATCGCCCTTCAGCGAGAAGCAGACGATGTTGAGCGGGACTGGCGCGGCGAGCTCGAAGTCGGGCGAGGCCTCGACGTAGGCGGCCAGGCGCCGGGCGGCGGCGCAGTTGGCCTCGATGGCGGCGGCGATGGCGTCCGCCCCCAGGGTCTGGAAGGTCAGCCACACCTTCAAGGCGCGGAAGCCGCGCGACAGGTCCGGCCCGTAGTCGCAGGGCCAGTCCTCGCCGGCGGCAAGGCCGCGCGGCAGCCGCGAGAGGTAGGCGGCCGGCGCGGCGAACGTGCCTTTGTGCGCTTCGGAGTCGCGCACCAAGAGGAAGCCGGCGTCGTAGGGGACGTGCGCCCACTTGTGGAAGTCGAAGGCCACCGAATGGGCGCGCTCCAGGCCGGCGGTCAGCGGCTTCAGCGTGGGCGACAGCGCCGTCATCGCCCCGAAGGCGCCGTCGACGTGCAGCCACAGCCTCTCGGCGTCGGCGATGGCGGCCAGGCCCTCGATGTCGTCGAAGGCGCCGAAGTTGACCGCGCCGGCCGTGCCGACCACCAGGAACGGCTTCAGCCGCGCGGCCTTGTCGCGGCGGATGGCGGCGCGCAGCTTGTCGAGCCGCACGCGGCCCGCTGCGTCGGTCTCGATCACCCGCAGGTGGTCGGAGCCTATGCCGGCCAGCTCCAGCGCCTGGCGCACGCAGCCGTGCGCCTCGACCGAGCCGTAGGCGCAGAGCTGCCGGCCGGCCTCCTTCAGGCCGCCAGCGCGCACCGCATGGCCCAGCGCCGCGTCGCGGGCGATCAGCACGCCGAGGAAGTTGGCCTGCGAGGCGCCGGTGGTGAAGACGCCCGACGCGTCCCACGGAAAGCCGAACGCCTCGGCCGCCCAGCGGGCCACCTGCCGCTCGACCACCGGGCCGATGTGGTCGCGGCCGCCGCAGTTGGCGTTCAGCGAGGCAGCGATCAGCTCGGCGATCACGCCCACCGGCGTGCCGGCGCCATGCGCCCAGCCCATGAAGCGCGGATGGGTGTTGCCGACCACGTAGGGGGCGATCAGCGCCTCGACGTCGGCGAGCGCCGATGCGATGTCGCCGGGGCCGCGCGGCAGCGGCGCCTCGAAGCGGCGGCGCACCTTGGCGGGCGTGGGGCGCCAGACCGGGCCGTCGCCGGCGTGCTCGAGGCGGTCGAACGCCTGGTCGAGCGCGGCGTGGGCGGCGGCGCGCAGGCGCGGCCAGTCGGCCGGGTCGAGGCCGGCGTGCGGCTCGGCCTCGGCGCCTGGCGCGTCTGCCGCGTGGGGGATCAGCCGCGCAGCCTGGCCCAAGCCTCGAAGACCTCGTCGAGGCCCTCCTCGATCTCGGTGAAGCCGTTCTGCGCCGCGTCGGCGATCATCGGCATGCTGGCGCAGACCCTGAGCGCCGCGCGATCGCCGACGCTGACCGGCTGGCCCAGGTGGCAGGGCCGGCCGCCGCCCTCGCCGGCGGCGAGCGCCTCGTAGACCCCGCGCGGGTCGGAGTCGTCGGCGTGCACGATCGGCACCAGGCCAGGCGCCGCCGGCTGGTTCGGCGAGTCGATCAGGGCGAGGCCCGGGTCGGCGGCGACGCGGGCGCGCACCGCGCGGCCGAAGTCGTCCAGCATCGACGCGCGCCAGGCCGCCGGCACCCGCTCGAACGCTTCGATCTCGGCCAGCGCCGCGGTCCAGCGCAGGCCAAGGCCCAGGTTGGCTGGATGGGCGAGGCCGGCGGCGACGCAGCACCGCAGCGGCGCCGGCCAGTCGAGCGCGGCCGAATAGGGGGCGAGCGGCCGGCCGCAGGGTCGCGCGGCGGCCACGCACCCCGCCACCTCGGCGGGCAGCAGCAACGCGCCGCAGAAGGCCGGGCCGCCGGCGAACTTGGAGCCGGTGACCATCACCGCGAAGCCGTCCGCCAGGTCGCGGCGGACCTGGGCGGCGTCGCAGCGCAGCTGGCAGGCGTCGACCACCACCAGCACCCGGCCGGGATAGCGGTCCTGGATGTGGCGGGCCGCCTCGCGGCTGACGCCGGCGTGGCCGGTCTTGGAGGCGTCGAGCACGTGCAGCAGCGCGAAGCCCCCGGCGGTGACCGCCCGCTCGGCGCGGAGCGCGGCCTCCTGGTCGACGTTGGAGCGGCAGCGCAGCGCCCCGTCCGCGCCGCGGATCTCGATGGTCTCCAGGGCGATGTGGGCGCGGTCCCAGCCGGGCAGGCGCTCGCCCTTGGCCACCTCGGCGCCCAGCGAAGCGCGGCCGAGGAAGTGCAGGCCCGATGCGGCGGCCGGCACCCCGGAGCCGGTCTCGGCCGGGGCGACGACGATGTTGGTCAGCGGCCCGCCGGCGAGGCTGAGCGCCAGGCTCAGCGCCACCAGCTCGGCCTCGGTGCCGGAGGCCGAGAGCACGGCCTCGCATCCGGGCGCGCCGTAGAGGGCGAGCAGCCGCTCGCGCACTGAGTCGAACCAGGCGGCGATGGTGTGGCGGCCGGGCTCGGCCAGCCGCTGCAGCGCCTCGCCCGCCGCGGCCCAGCCGCGCGGTGAGACCGCGGAGGCGGTCGAGGAGGAGAACCACAGCTCGCCCGGCGCCGGGGCGGCCGGCACGCCGTAGCGGTTGCGGCGGGTGACGGGGTCGAGCCACAGCCGGTCGTCGCCGCCGCTGGCGATCAGCAGCCGCAGACGCGCGTCGGCGGCCGGGGCGGCGCGCGGCGCCGCGAGCGGCGGCGCCCGCCACGCCCTGCGCACTGTCACCGCCGCCGCAACCATCGATCCGCCGTTGCCAGGGGGTGGGCGCGCCGCCCGATTCCCCGCTCCCGCCAACTATCCCGAGGCAGACGCTAACGTTTCGTTGTTGCTGTGGTGCAGGCGGGCTTTAACGCGGCCGGATCACCGTGCTATCTGAAACGCGCCGACGTCTCTCTCATCGAGCATAGGACAAGCGAATGCACCGTCTACTGATCGCCGCGGCGAGCGCGGCCCTCCTGGCGGCGATGGCTGCGCCGAGCTTCGCGGACGACTATCCGCCCTGCAAGACGCACGATCAGGACCACTGCCGCGTCGTGGCGATGCACCACATGATGGGCCATCACCATCATCACATGATGCATCACCACCACCACCACGCCGGGCCCAAGAAGCACTAGGACCCAAGCCGCACTAGGGTCGCCGATGGCGGCCGGGGGCGTAGGCGGACCGCCGGCGCCCCTGGCCCTGCCGGCCGGGATCGAAGCGCAGCGCGCCAAGGCGCGCGGCGAGCCGGTCGCCTGCGGGCAACCGCGGCTCGCCCTGCCCCCGCCGCAAGGTCATCCAGGTCAATCCGTACGACACCGCCCGGCTGGCGCGGCCGGGGGGCTGCGGCGCGCGACCGGACCGCTGGCGCAATGACGGGAGCGCTGGAGCCGGCGCGGGCTTACGGCTAGGCTCGGGCAACCTTCACCGTCAGGAACCAGGTAGCCGATGGCCGAGACCGCGATCGAGGGGCTGGAGCTCGCGGCGCCGGCGGCGCGCCCACGCGGCCGCGAGCTGACCGTTCCGGTGTTCGTCGCCGGCGCGATCGTCGCGGCGATCATGGGCGTGTCCTACCCCTACATGGTGCTGAAGCTGGGCTTCGGGCCGAACGTGTCGATCGTCTCGGCCTTCTTCGGCTTCATCATCCTCAACGTCATCGCCCGCAAGGACTACGACCGCTGGCAGAACAACATCGTCCAGACGGCCGGCACCTCGGCGGCGCAGACCGCCTTCATGTGCGGCGTGCTGGCCTCGTTCGACATGCTGCGCGCCTCGAAGATCGTCGCCTTCCACCTGGCGCCGACATCGCTGCAGATCTTCCTGTGGCTGAGCTGCGCCTCGCTGCTGGGCACGCTGCTGGCCGTGCCGATGCGCCGCCACTTCATCGTCGACGAGAAGCTGCCCTTCCCTGACGGGACCGCCGCAGCCGAGACCCTGATGGTGCTGGACCCGCCGCGGCGCACCGGCGCGGACGACGGCGCGTGGCGCCGGGCGCGGCGCGCCGCGGTGGTGCTGGGCGTCGGCATGCTGGCCTCGGGCCTGATCATGCTGCTGCGCAAGGACGTGCCGTTCGTCGGCTGGATTCCCGAAGGCTGGGACCCGGGCGCGCTGACGCTGGGCGCGGCCGGCGCCAGCTTCGTGGTCGCGGGCATGGGCGTCGGCGCCTCCTACAGCCTGCTCAGCATCGGCTCCGGCTTCCTGATCAGCCAGCGGGTCAACACCTGGATGCTGATCGGCTGCGTGCTCGGCTGGATCGTCGCGCCGCTGGCGCTGATGCAGGGCGGCATCCTGCACGACCACCCCAGCCGCTCGCAGGTGCTGAACTGGGTGCTGTGGCCGGGCGTCGGGATGATGATCTCCGGCGGGCTGACGGTGCTGGTGCTGCGCTGGCGGCTGCTGGCCGAGGCGCTGAAGGGGCTGCGCAGCGCCGATACGGCGGGCGACGAGTTCCCGCTGTCGTGGGTGATCGGCGGCTCGGTCGTGCTGGCCATCGCCTTCTGCATCCTGCAGCAGCTGTTCTTCGGGCTGCCGATCTGGATGTCGGCGATCGCGGTCGCCGCCTCGATCCCGCTGATGCTGGTGGGCCTCAGGGCGCTCGGCGAGACCAACTGGGGGCCGATCGGCGCGCTCTCCAACCTGATGCAGGGGCTGTTCGCGGTGGTGGCGCCCGGCAACGTCAACGCCAACATCCTCGGCAACGGCGCGACCGGGACCATCGCCGTCACCTCCGAGGGCCTGGTGCAGGACTACAAGGCCGGCCACCTGATCGGCTCGACGCCGCGGACCATGACCATCGCCCAGCTGCTGGCGGCGCCGATCGGCGCGGCGGCGCTGGCCTGGAGCTACCCGGCCCTGGTGAAGACCTACGGCCTGATCGGCGAGCACGCCAAGCTGGCCGCGCCCGGCTCGCGCCGCTCGGCCGCCATCGCCGAGCTGCTCAGCTCCGGCATCGGCAGCCTGCCGCCGTCGGCGCTGTGGGCGATGCTGATCGCGGTGATCCTCGGCGCCCTCTTCGCCATCGCCGAGCAGCATCCGAAGCTGAAGCGCTGGGCGCCCTCGCCGACCGGCGTCGGCCTGGGCGTGCTGTTGCCGTTCTCGTCGGTGTCGACCATCTTCCTCGGCGGCCTGATCGCCCTGGCATGGCGGCGCTGGCGGCCCGAGCAGGCGCGCCACTACCAGATCCCGCTGGCGTCCGGCTTCATCGCCGGCGAAGCGATCGTGGCGGTGCTGGTCGCCGTGCTGGCGCCGATCCTGGCCATGCTCGGCATCGGCCACGGCTGACGCCGAGCGCGAAACCGCCCCGCCGGGGACGCCGGAGGGGCGGTTCGGAAGGTCAGGGCCGCCCGGCGGCTAGTAACGCCACTGCGAGCGCAGGATGGCGGTCAGGTTGTCGAGCTTGTTGAGGATGTCGGCCTTGTCGCCGCCCGAGAGGCCGCCGTTCTCGTCGGCCTTCTTCGACTGGAACTGGCGGACGCCGGCCAGCACGTCGAAGTCGTGCTCGGCGTCGCCGCGGGAGAGGGCGCCGCTGGAATCGCCTTCGTGGATGCGCTGTTCGAGCCAGCTTTCGCGGGCCGAGATGTCGCCGGGCGCGCCGGCGTAGGCGACGTCGGCGCTGTAGTCGCCCGCCGCGGGCGGCGGCACGACGCGATCATCGCCGGCCGGCGGCGCCGCGCCGACCCAGTTGCCGTCGGCGTCGTAGTGGCCGGCGCCGGCGGTCTCGTGCCAGACGCCGTCGGCGTCGTAGTAGCCGCCGTCGACCTGGTAGTCGGCGCAGACCAGCGCCGCGTCGTTGGCCAGCGGCGTCGCGACGCCGGCGGTGACGGTTCCGGCGATCCGGCTGGCGTGTTGCTCGCCCATGCACGCCGTCTGGGCGGCGGCGAGGCTCGGGACCGCCAGAGCGGCCATGCCGGCGATCAGCAGCAGCTTACGCATCGTACCATTCCTCTCCATTCGCCCGCCCCCTCGGACCCGGAGGCGTCCTTCGGGGCCGGCGTCCTGAACAACGCGCCCCCACGCGCCCAGACAAACGCTCCACCGGAGGAAACGATGCGCGGGCGGCGCGGGGGCGGCGCCGGATCAGTAGCTGTCGCCGAGCTGATCGCGCAGCTGCCCGTCCAGCGAATCGAGCTGGCGGGCGAGGTCGAGGCGGTCGTCGGCGGTCAGGCCGTCATGGTCGACGCGCAACCGGTCCTCCCGGGAGCGGATGTCCGACAACATGCCCCGGTCGTGGTGGGCGTCCGACCAGGTGATCTCGCCCGTGTCGAAGCGGTCGCGGATGGTGCGGTCGAGGCGGTCCTCGCGCTGGGTCAGGCCGCCAGCATGGTAGTACTGGGCGGCCGCAAGGCTCGGGAGGGCCAGGGCGGCCACGCCCGCGATCAGCAGCAGCTTACGCATGAGTTTCAACGCTCCTATTTGCGCCGGCGGCGGGGAGAAGCGTCTCGCGCGGCCGGCCTCGCGCCCCCCGCACGCCGGGAAAACGCCGGTCGGCGCGATTGGATGCGCCTTAAGGGGCCTTCGGCGCCGGCGAGACCGGGCCGTCCAGGGTGCGGATCACCAGCGGCTCGGCGGCGAAGCGGCCGGCGAGCACCTCCGGCAGCAGCGCCGCCAGCCCCTCGGGATAGACCGGCTCGCCGGTGAGCTGCAGCTCGCCCAGCGTCCACCAGCGCACGTCGTCGACGAACTCGCGCTCCAGCGGCTGCCAGCCCGCGCGGGAAAGGTCGCCGCCGGCCGTATAGGCGACCACGTAGCTCTCGCGGAAATGCACCGGCCGGCGCTTGCGGTCGTGCAGCATCGCCTCGGAGGTCCAGACGATCGGACCGAGCCGGGCGTCGGTGAGGCCGGTCTCCTCGACGATCTCGCGGGCCGCCGCCTCGACCACGCTCTCGCCCGGCTCCATGCCGCCGCCGACCGTGAACCACACCGACGGCGCGGCCGGATCGCCCGGCAGTCGGCCCCTCATCAGCAGGATGCGGCCCTCGGGATCGAGCAGCAGCACGCGGGCGGTCCGGCGTTCGCGCATGGCGCCCTTCTGGCAGGCCCGCGCCGGCGCCGCCAGAGCGCGGCGGACGAACCCGTCGCCCTGGGCCTGCGCCGCTGCGGCGCACCGCCTGCTCGGCTTCGCGTTCGCCAGCGCCGACTGCTGATGGAGCATAGACGCCGCCGACTATGGCGCCAACGCGTCACCCCGACCCCGTGACCCGCTGGAAGCTCTCCACCAGGGAGCCGCAGACCAGGCGCCAGCCGTCGACGAGGACGAAGAAGATCAGCTTGAACGGCAGGCTGACCACCACCGGCGGCAGCATCATCATGCCCATGCTCATCAGCACGCTGGCCACCACCAGGTCGATCACCAGGAACGGCACGAACAGCAGGAAGCCGATCTCGAAGGCGCGCTTCAGCTCCGAGATCATGAACGCCGGGGTCACCACCTGCAGCGGCGTGTCCTGGGCGCGGGCGGGGCGCGGGGTGCGCGACAGGCGCATGAACAGCGCCAGGTCGTCGCGGTCGACCTGGCCGAGCATGAAGCTCTTCACCGGCTGGGCGGCGGCGCCGAAGGCGGCCGGCAGCTCCATCTTGTGGTCCAGCAGCGGCTTGATCCCCTGGTCGTAGGAGGTCTGCAGGGTCGGCCCCATCACCACCGCGGTGAGGAACAGCGAGAGGCTGATGATCACCGAGTTGGGCGGGGTCTGCTGCAGGCCGAGCGCCTGGCGCAGCAGCGACAGCACCACCACGATGCGCACGAACGAGGTGGTCATGATCACGATCGAGGGCGCCAGCGAGAGCACGGTGATCAGCCCGATCAGCTGGATCACCCGGTCGGTGAGGCCCGCGCCGGTGCCGAGGTCGATGTTGACCGCCTGCGCCAGGGCGACGGCCGGCACGACCAGGCTGAAGACGGTGGTGACCAGCGAGATCAGCGCCGCGCGGCGCAGCTCGGCCCAGGTCGGGCGGTGGAGGCAGTCGACCAGGCGGCGGCGGGTCACGCCGCGCCCTCCGGCGGCTTCGCCGAAGCCGGCAGCTCGGCCAGCATACGGCCCTCGCCCAGCAGCACCAGCCGCTCGGTGGCGTCGAGCCGCACCAGCACCAGCCGCCGCGCCGGATCGAGCGGCAGGCTCTCGACGATGGCCATCCGGCGCTGCGTCTTCGGCCGCTGCAGCCGCACCAGCCACTCAGGCCCGAAGCGGCGGGCGCCGACCGCGGCGAGGCCGATCAGCCCCAGCGTGAGCACGAGGGCGAAGAGGGCGCGGGCGAAGTCCGCGAAAGCCATGGCTGAACCGCAAAGGCGCGTCGAGGCGACGGCCCTGGCTTGCGCCGCGTTCCGTTAAGGACGGATTAACCCTGTTTGTTAAGGGACGGCGCTGCTTGGCGACTTTCTGTGGGCTAGCGCTGGAGCCAGGAGACCTGCGCCTCAGTCGGATGGGCTTCCAAGAGCTAATTATCCGCTTTAATATGCTCTTGAGAGCTATTTTTCTTGCATATTCCCGAGAATCTGGTTAGCTCTCAAGAGCTAGTTAAGCGCCTTAATATGCTCTTGAGATGACATGGCTGCTCGCAACGCCCTTCTGGAAGCCCCGCCATACGCGGTCGAGGACGCGCTCGTGAAGCTGGGACGCCGCCTCCAGATTGCGAGGCTGCGCCGTAACATGAGCGTCGCCGAAGTTGGCAGGAAGATTGGCGCGGGCTCACGCGCCGTGACCGACGCCGAGAAGGGCAAGCCGTCGGCGAGCATAGCCACCTATGCCGGTCTATTGTGGGCCTTCGACATGCTTGGCGATCTGGGGACGGTCGCAGATCCGAGCCGCGACACCGAGGGTCTTGCACTCGCCAGCCGAAAAGAGCGCGCAAGGGCGCGTCAGCCTCGCGGACTCGACAATGAGTTCTGACGCCGCGCCCGGCGAGTGCTTCGTCTACATCACGCTCCCCGGTGATGTGGCGCCGACCATCGCGGGCCGCTTCGCCTTGGAGACAGATCGCAACGGCGTGCCGGTTGGCCGCTTCGTCTATGGCAGGAGCTATCTGGCCCGTCCCGACGCGGTTCCCTTCGATCCGGTCGAATTGAAGCTCACGCCCCAGACCTTTGAGACCACCGCGCTCAGGGGCGTGTTCGGCGCTCTGCGCGACGCGGGCCCCGACTATTGGGGACGGCGCGTGATCGAGCGTCATGCGGGCAAGCCGCAACTCGGCGAACTCGACTATCTGCTGAACTCGCCCGACGACCGCGCCGGCGCGCTCGGCTTCGGGCTGAACCAAAAACCGCCGGCTCCTTTGCGGACGTTCAACCGGACCATCCAGCTTGGAAGGCTGCAGGAGATCGCGGACGCCATCGTCGCCGAGGAGGACGTCTCAGCGGACGCGACCGCCGAGCAAATCCAGGAACTGCTCTTGATCAGCACCGCCATGGGCGGCGCGCGGCCCAAGGCCATCGTCGAAGATCAGAGCTCTCTCTGGATCGCGAAATTCAATCGAAACGACGACCGCTGGAATAACGCGCGCGTGGAACATGCCATGCTCCTGCTCGCGCGGGCGTGCGGCCTCACCACAGCCGAGAGCCGCCTGGCGAGCGTCGGCGCGCGCGACGTGCTGCTCGTCAAGCGCTTCGACCGCGAACGGACAGCCGCCGGCTATCTGCGCGCGCGAATGGTGAGTGGACTGACCCTTTTGCGAACCGAGGACACCTTCGCCTCACGCGACCGCTGGTCTTACGTGCTGCTCGCCGAGGAGCTGAGGCGGGTGAGCGCCAATGCTGAAGCCGATGCACACGAGCTTTTCCGGCGCATGTGTTTCAACGCGCTCATCTCGAACGTGGACGATCATCCCAGGAACCATGCCATCCTCGCGAAGAACCGGGATTGGCGTCTTTCGCCTGCCTACGATCTCACGCCGTCCGCACCGGTGAGCCAGGAACGACGCGATCTGGCGCTGATCGTCGGCGACCAGGGCCGGCTTGCCAGCGCCAACAATCTGACATCACAAGCCGCGCGCTTTCTGCTGAGCAGGGATCAGGCCGAGGCGGTCGTCGGCGAGATGGAACGCTGTGTCCGCGACCGTTGGTATGAGATCGCCCGCGGCGCCGGAGTCACCGAGCGCGATTGCGGTCAAATTGCCGGCGCATTCGTCTATCCGGGATTCCGTATCGCCGCCCAGAAGGTCTAGCGAGGCGCGTCGATCGATCTTGGATCGCTGACCGCAGGTCAAGCCCACGCTAGGCCGAGCGCGCCAGCGCCTCCGGATCGCGCTCGGTCCCCGCCCAGTGGGCGATGGTGGTCAGCAGCTCGGCCGGGTTCATCGGCTTGCCGATGTGGCCGTCCATGCCGGCCTCGGCGCAGCGGGCGATCTGTTCGGGCAGCACGTTGGCGGTCATGGCGACGATCGGCGTCGTGAGCGCGGCCGGGATCGGCAGGGCGCGGATGCGGCGGGTGGCGGTCAGGCCGTCCATCACCGGCATCTGCACGTCCATCAGCACCAGGTCGTAGGCGCCGGCGCGGAAGGCCTCGATCGCGCCGACGCCGTCCTCGGCGGTGTCGATGCGGATGTCGAACGGCGCCAGCACCGTCTTCACCAGCTCGCGGTTGACGGCGACGTCCTCGACCAGCAGCAGCCGCACCGGCCGGTCGAGCTCGGCGGCCGAGGCCTCCGGCGCGGGCGCCAGCGCCGCGGCGATCGGCAGCTCGACCTCGAACCAGAAGGTCGAGCCCTCGCCCTCGCGGCTGGCCACGCCGATGCGGCCGCCCATCAGCTCGATGGTGCGCTTGCAGATGGCCAGCCCCAGGCCGGTGCCGCCATAGCGGCGCGAGACGGAGACGTCGGCCTGGGTGAAGCGCTCGAACACGTAGGCGAGCTGGTCGGCGGCGATGCCGACGCCGCTGTCGACCACCTCGGCGCGCAGCTGCGCGCGCGCGCCGTCGGCGGCCGGCGTCTGCGCCAGCCGCAGCGTCACGGCGCCCCTGGCGGTGAACTTGATGGCGTTGGAGAGGAAGTTGAGCAGCACCTGGCGCAGCCGCTTGGCGTCACCGGTCAGCAGCCCGAGCCCTTCGGTCTGGAGCCGCAGCGCCACGCCCTTGGCGTCGGCCTGGCCGGACAGCAGGTCGACCATCGCCCGGCCCTCCGCGGCCGGATCGAATGGGGTCGGATCGAGCTCGACCGCGCCGGCCTCCAGCCGCGAGAAGTCGAGCACGTCGTTGACCAGGTCGAGCAGGGTGGCGCCGGCGTCGGCGATCAGGCCGGCGTGGCGCGCGTCCTGGCCGGCCAGGCGCGGCGAAGCCCGCAGCAGCCCAGCGAAGCCGATGATGGCGTTCAGCGGCGTCCGCAGCTCATGGGTCATGTTGGCGAGGAAGTCGGACTTGGCCGCCGCCGCCGCCTCGGCGGCCTCGCGCGCCTCGATCAGCTGCGCCTCCAGCTCCTTGCGCTGCTGGGCGACGCGGGCGACGCTGACGATCTGCGGCGGGTCGACGCCGCTCTCGGCGCCCACCAGGGTGAAGTTGGTCTCGACCCACATCGACGAGCCGTCGGCGCGCACCACCCGGTACTCGGCCCGCATCGAGCCCCCGGTCTCCATCAGCGCCTGCGACTGCGCGGCCAGCGCCTCGCGGTCGTCCGGGTGGATGTAGGTGTACATCGGCATCCGGTAGAGCTCGTCGATCGGATAGCCGAGCGCGGCCTCGATCGACGGCGA
The DNA here is from genome assembly GCA_036490095.1 of Caulobacteraceae bacterium. Taxonomy (GTDB): domain Bacteria; phylum Pseudomonadota; class Alphaproteobacteria; order Caulobacterales; family Caulobacteraceae; genus Acaudatibacter. The sequence goes on along the minus strand of DASXEN010000112.1, from coordinate 8,641 downwards.
CATGTAGATGCGCTTGCCGTTGACGTCGGCCAGCGTGATCACGTCGGTGGCGTTGTCGGCCAGCACCCGGTAGCGCGCCTCGCTCTGGCGCATGCGGGCCTGGGTCTCGTTCAGCCGCCGCCGGGCCTTGACCATCCGAACGACGCCCTCGCCGGCGAAGGCGAACGCCAGCGCCATGATCGCCAGCACGGGGACGAGATGAACGCCGGGCGGCCGCGGCGCCAGCACCACCACGCCGAGGATCGCCGCCGCCGGCAGGGCGCCGCTGACCGCGAAGCCGATCGGCGACTGGTAGGCGTTGGTCTGTGAGAACAACACCAGCGAGAGCCAGATGACCGCGGCGCAGACCGGCCCGTCGGGCGACCCGCCGGCCCAGGCGAAGGCGCCGAGCGCCACCCAGGCGAGGCAGGAGGCGGCAAGGCCGCTGACATGCCAGAGCCGACGGCTCCAGCCGGCGGCGCGGCCGAGGAACTGCGGGCGGGTGGCGAACCAGGCGCTCGCCTCCAGCGCCGTGACGACGCAGGCCCAGCCGGCGCAGAAGGGCCAGGGCAGCAGCAGCGAGAAGATCCACGCTGTCACCAGGCCGATCGCCACGCGCGGCGCGGCGCCCGCGTGCGCCGTCGCCGCAAGCTCGTCGAGGCCCTCGTCGAGTATGGCTTTCAAGCCGTCCGCCCCCAATTGGGGGTCATCCATACGGAGCGAGGTTTGAGACCAGGTTACCGGGGCGGTTTTGCCGCAGCCGCAGCGCCCGGGTGAGACGCCACGGGGCTCAGACCACGCCGGCGAAGCCGATGCTGTAGTGCGCCAGGCCGTCCAGCACCTCGAAGTAGCACTCGCTGCGCACCCGATAGGCGAGCCGCGGGTCGCCGACGTAGAGGTTGCAGGTGAGGTTCACGGCGCCCGCGGCCCCGAGCGAGTCGATGAACACCGCCGGGGCCGGATCGCCGAGCACCTCCTTCTTGGCGGTGGCGATCCCGAGGATCAGGTCGCGCGCCTTGCCCACCTCGTCGGCGCGGGTGATCGACAGCTTCAGCTGCACGCGGCTGGCGTGCTTGCCGAGGGTCTTGTTCTGCACCGGCTTGGTGATCAGGTCGGAGTTGGGGACGATCACCATCGAGCGGTCGAAGGTCTCGATCTCGGTGGCGCGCACGCGGATGCGGCGGATGTCGCCCTCGAAGTTGTCGATGCTGACCCAGTCGCCCACCTTCACCGGCCGCTCGACCAACAGGATCACGCCGGAGACGAAGTTCTGCACGATCTGCTGCAGGCCGAAGCCGATGCCCACCGAGAGCGCGCTGGCGATCAGGGCGATCTGGCCGAACCCCAGGCCGGTGGCGGCGAGCCCGCAGAGGATGGCGATGGCGACGCCGAGGTAGCCGACGCCGGTGAGCACCGAGTTGCGCACCCCCAGGTCCCAGTCGGTGACCGGCAGGTAGCGGCGGACGATCCAGCCCTGCACCACCCGCACCAGCCCCATGCCGACCAGGAAGGTGACGAGGCCGGTGGCGATGGCCCCCGGCGAGATCACCGCCGAGCCGAAGCGGATCGGCGCGCCGAGCTGGCTGAGGTGGCTGAACAGCAGGTCGCCGCCGCGTCCGAACGGCGTCGAGGCAAGGCTGAGGGCGCCGATGACGACGATCACCTGCGCCGCCGCCGAGATCAGCGCCCCGACCTGGCCGACCGTGGTGCGGCGCAAGCGGAACAGCACGAACAGGCTGCGCGAGGCCCAGCCCTTCGGCCCGAAGGTCGAGGAGGTCAGGTCGTCGACGAACCGCATCACCAGGTAGGCGGCCGCGGCGATCAGGCCGAGCCAGAAGATCTGCCCCGAGGTCAGCGCCGCCAGCGTGGTGTAGCCGGCGAACACCGCCGCCAGCGTCACCGCCACCGCGCCCGCCAGGATCAGCGAGATCAGCGTCCACACCGGCGCCCGCGCCCGGTCGGCGGCCGCCGCGGCTGGCGCGGCCGGCGTGGCCGCCACCGGGGCCTGGCCGCCGCGGCCGAAGCTCACCAGCGTCAGCAGGGCGGCCGCCGCGTAGGCCAGCGACACGGCGCAGTTGGCGGCGATGGTGGCCGCGACGCTGGCGCCGATCACATAGTTGAGACGGGTCAGCATGAAGCCGATCCCGGTCACCAGGGCGACGATCAGCAGCGGCAGGCGCACGCGCCGCGCCTCCTCGTCGGGCAGCGGCAGCAGCCGGTGGCTGGCGTCGCGCTCGGTGGCCAGCACGCGGCCGAGCGCCAGGATGCCTGCCGCCCAGATGCTGGCCACCACCGCCGCCGAGGCCATCGCCTCGGCCTGCGGCGACAGCACCCGGCCCCACTGGGCGCCGAGGCGCAAGGCGACCACCGCCAGGGTCGGCGCGCCGGTGTCGACCACCGCCACCCAGAGCGCCGCGCCGGTCTTGGAGAAGCCTGGGTGCGCGCGCTCGCCGCGCTTGCGCCGGCCGAGCCGCTCGGCCCAGACGCGGACCGGCAGCAGCAGCGCCAGCGCGGCCAGCAGGCCGAGGACGACCCCGATCGCGCCGCGCGGCTCGGGCGCGGCCAGCGCGGTGGCCGCCGTGTCGGCGACCGCGGACATCAGCCGCGCGCCGTCGGCCGACGCCGAGCCGGCCAGCGAGGTCCAGAACTCCGGATCGAGCGGCGAGACCGAGCGGGTCAGCACCCGGGCGCTGAAGCCCTCGCGGCGGCGCTCGGCGATCTGGTCGTAGGTGTCGCCGGCCGCGCCGACCAGCGCCTCGGCCTGGGCGACCTGGGCCGCCAGCGCCGCCCGCTCGGCCAGCAGCGGCGCCTCCTTGGCCTTCTGCGCAGCGGTGGGCTGGCGCTGGCGGCGCGGGACGATCCTGGCGATCTGGGCGTCGATGGCGGCGATCCGCGCGGCGGGGCCGGCCATCGCCGCGCGCCCCTGCGCCTCGATGGCGGCGGCCCGGGCTTCCATCGCCGCCAGCCGCGCGTCGTTGGAGACGATCACGGCTTGGCTGCCCAGCCGGGCCAGCGCCGCCTGGCCCGCGGCCACCGTCTCGGCGAGCGTCGGCGGCGCCGGCGGCGGCTTCGCAACGGGCGGGGGAGCAGGCGCGGCAGCGGCGGCGGGCGCGGGGGCCGTCGCCGGCTGGGCTGGCGCCAGCGGCGCGTTGGTCGCCGGGGCCGCCGCGCCCAGCGCCAGGGCGGCAAGGAGATAGGCGAATCCCGCTGTGATTCGTCGCATCGGCACGCTTCCTACAACGCCCGCCCCTCGCACATCGGACGTTTAAGGCCGGATTAACCCTGTTCGTTCACCGTTTCCTCGCCATGACTCCAGGCGACGTTTCCATTTTCGGCATGCTGAAGAGCCGGATGACCTATCTGGCCGACCGCCAGCAGGTGATCGCGCAGAACGTCGCCAATTCCGACACCCCCGGCTTCACCCCGAAGGACCTCAAGCCCTTCAGCCTGCCCGGCGGCGGCGGCGGCGGCGGCGGCCTGGGCGCGCTGCCGGCGCTGACGCCGGTCAAAACCTCGCCGATGCACCTCTCCGCCCCGCAGGCCACCACGGCGGGCGCCAAGCCCGTCGATTCGCCCGACTCCGAGACCACCCTGAACGGCAACTCGGTGGTGCTGGAGGACGAGATGATGAAGATGAGCCAGGCGCGGATGGACTACGACGCCGCGGTGACCTTCTACCAGCAGGCCACGGCGCTGCTGCAGATGGCCGCCAAGACGCCCACCCAATCGTGAAGGCGCGCTAGCCGATGGCCGATCCCATCCAGCCCTCCAACATCGCCATGGCGGTGGCCGCGAGCGCCATGCAGGCGCAGCAGGCGCGCATGCGCGTCATCGCCGAGAACATCGCCAACGCCGATTCCACCTCGCAGACTGCCGGCGGCGACCCCTATCGCCGGCAGGTGCCGGTGTTCGCCCCAAAGCAGACCACCGGCGGCGCGCAGGGCGTGGCCATGAGCCACGTGGTCGCCGACCAGAGCCCGTTCGGCAGCGAGTACGCTCCCGGCCATCCGGGCGCCGACGCCAAGGGCTACGTGAAGCTGCCCAACGTCGACCCGCTGGTCGAGGCGCTCGACATGCAGGAGGCGCAGCGCGCCTACCAGGCCAACCTCAACGTGATCGAGACCGCGCGGGAGATGGACTCCTCGACGCTCTCGATCCTGACCAAGTGAGCTGACCGATGGTCGCGCCGCTGATCGCCGCCAAGGCCTACGCCGCCGCCCAGGATATCGGCGCGAGCTCGCTCGCCGGCGCCGCGGGCCAGACCGCCGGCCCGGACTTCAGCCAGATGGTCAACCAGGCGATCAGCCAGACCATCAATGATTCGCACCAGGCCGAGACGGCGATGCGGGCGCAGGTGCAGGGCAAGGCCAGCCTGGTGGACGTGGTCACCGCCCTCTCCTCGGCGCAGACCAGCCTCAACACCATGATCGCGGTGCGCAACCAGATGATCCAGTCGTACCAGCAGATCATGAACATGCAGATCTGATCGGCGGCCGGCCGCCATGAGCGGCGACGCTGCGCGTGGGCCTTGAAGCGCGAGCCTCGATCATCCATGTTCCGTAGCGAAGTCGTATACGGAGCGATCGACATGGACGCGCCCAAGACAGTGCAGACCAGCTTCCAGCTCGACCCCGGCACGGCCGCGGCGATCGATGAGCTCAAGGAAGTGTTCGGCGTCAGCAACAACACCGCCGTCATCCGCAAGGCCATCGCCCTGGCGCGGATCGCTGCGCGCACTGCGGACACGTCCACCAAGACCGTGACGCTGCTCGACAACGAGGGCGACAAGCTCAAGGTATCGCTGGCGGGATAGCGCAACTTGCCGGCCGAACGGGAAGTCAGCATCGACCAGGAGGTGGCGACCTTCAGGTCGGCCGCCGATCAGGTCGCGCTCGGCGATCTCAGCATCCGCCGCGACTTCGCCCGCAACGTGATGATCCTGTTCGGCGTGGCCAACGTCTTCGTCCTCTTCGCGCTGACAGGCGCCTTCGTCATGGATTGCATCCAGTTGTGGGCGGGCAAGATCGGGCCCACCCAGCGGGTCGTGTCGGGGCAGGTGGTCATGGCGTTGCTCGGCGCCACCACCGTGCAGTTGGGGACGGTCGTCTACACGATCACCCGCGCCATCTTCCCAAGCGGATCGGCGACGGCTCCGTCGAGCTCGATCAGAGGCTGACTTTCGCGAGCCCGGTCGGCGAGTCAGCGCCGGGCGAGGCTCGCGCCTCGCTTCCGCGGGCTCGCAAAAAGCGCATATGGCGCCTGACGACACCAACCGTTGCGCTAACATGACCCCGAGCCTGGGCGGGCGTCGTATTGGAGTTTCACGTGACGAGGGTGGTGTTCTCCGCGACTGCCGCACTGATGCTGCTTGCCGGCGGCGCCGAGGCCCAGACGACTGGCGCAGCTGGTCAGACCCAGACCCAGGCCGCCCCGGAGCAGGATTCGCAGCCCCTGCAGACGGGGCAAAGCGCGCCCGCGCCGAAAAGCTCCAAAGTCAGCGGCGTGACGGTGCAGGGCAAGCGGCCGGACTACCGCAGCTCGATCGACCGGCGCAGCTACAGCCTCGCCAATGACCTGCAGGCGGCGAACGGCTCGCTGTCCGACGCGCTGCGCAACGTGCCGACGCTCGACGTCGACCCGCAGGGCAACCTCTCGATCCGCGGCGACCAGAGCGTCACCATCCTGGTCGACGGCCAGCCGTCGCCGATGTTCAACGGCCCCAACCGCGCCGACCTGCTGCAGCAGCTGCCGGCCAACCAGTACGAGCGGGTGGAGGTGGTGACCAATCCGTCCGCGGCGTTCCGGCCGGAGGGGAGCGGCGGGGTCATCAACCTGATCACCAAGAAGAACCGCGGCGCCCAGCGCACCGGCTCGATCTCCGCGGCGGCCAGCTCGACGCCCCGCGACCGCGTCAGCGCCAGCGGCACGCTGGGCGAGCCGAAGTTCACCCTCAACGGGGTCGCCTTCGCGACGCGGCAGGCGAGCCGTCAGGACGCGCAGACGGCGATGCGACTGGTCGACCCCGCCTCGGGCCAGACCGCCTCGATCAGCGACGTCCAGCGCGACCGCCAGAGCCAGGTCGCCGGCATGCTGTACGGCAACGCCGCCTACACGCCTGACGCCAAGACCCGGCTCGACCTCAACCTGCGCTACCTGCGCTTCGACGTGCCCGACAGCTTCGACGGCGCCCACCGCAGCTCCGCGACCACCGGGGTGCTGGCGCAGGACTTCGACTACGCCGGCCAGGGCCGCGCCGCCTTCACCATCTTCGGCAGCGGGGCGACCTACGTGCGCCAGCTCGGCGGCGAAGACCACGAGGTCTCGCTGCACGCCAGCTACAACGACCAGTCCGGGGCCAACGACAACCGCCAGCTGCTGAGCTACCTGCTGCCAGTGCAGCCCGACCTCTTCGAGGACCTGACGTCCTCGCAGGACCAGCGCTCCATCGACCTGAAGGCGGAGTACAAGGGCCCGATGCCGGGCCAGGCGAAGCTCACCGCCGGCTACGAGCTGCAGGTGGACGCCGACGCCTACGGCCACGGCGGCCTGCTCGGCGTCAGCCCGTCGTCCGCGGCCGTCGACCCATCCCTGGCCGACCGCTTCGACTTCACCCAATGGGTCAGCGACCTCTACGCCACCTACCAGCGCCCGATCGGCCATTTCGACATCATGCCGGGCCTGCGGCTGGAGGCCGTCACCATCTCGACCGACCAGCTCACCGAAGGGATCCGGGGCGGCCAGAGCTACTACGAGGCGTTCCCGACCCTGCACGTCGACTACGCGCTGGACCAGAACCGGCAGCTGTTCGCCAGCTACAGCCGCCGCATCCAGCGCCCGGGCGGCCAGCAGTTCGACCCGTTCCGGGTCTTCAACACGCCGCTGAGCTTCACGCAGGGCAATGCGCGCCTGGCGCCGGCGATCACCGCCTCCTACGAGGCCGGCTACGAGTACACCAAGGGCCAGACCTTCCTGAACGCCAGCCTCTACTACAAGGACGCCGGCAACGTGGTCGAAGACGTGGTGGAGAACCTCGGGCAGGGGGTGACGCTGAACTCCACCGCCAACCTCGGCCACACCCGCAACGCCGGCCTGGAGCTGACCGCCGGCGGCCACATCACCAAGACGCTGTCCTACAGCGCCGGCGGCGACGTCTCCTGGAACCAGATCTCCGCGGTCTCCAACAGCTTCGAGGCGCCGCGCTCAGGGGCGGCGATGTTCGGCCACGCGAAGCTGAACTGGACCGCGACGCCGGCGGATTTCGTCCAGCTCGCCTTCTACGCCCACGGCCGCCAGATCAACGGCCAGGGCAGCCAGGCCTCCTCGAACTCGCTCAGCCTCGGCTACCGGCATAAGTTCAGCGACCGGCTGGCGGCCGAGGTGATCGTCCAGGACCCGTTCGACGACCACCGCTTCAAGACCTTCATCGACACGCCGACGCTCAGCGAGACAACGGTCAACGATTTCCACGTCCGCTCGATCCAGATCGGCCTCACCTACCAGCTGGGCGCGGTGCGCAAGCAGCCGCAGCCGAAGGACTTCGACTTCAGCGGCGGCGCGGGCGGCGGCGGGGCAGGCGGCGGCGACGCCGCGCCGCACTGAGCGACGGCGCTTCCGGGCGCCGGCAGCTGCTGCTACGGGTTTCGCCTGCCGACCGCGAGGCTGGGGGACATGGCCGAGCCGATCATCGAGCTGAAGGGCGTGACCAAGCGCTACGGCGACCTCGCCGCGGTCGACGGCCTCGACCTGGCGATCGAGCCGGGCGCGTTCGTGGCGCTGCTGGGCGGCTCCGGCTCGGGCAAGACCACGGCGCTGAAGACCATCAACGGCCTGGTGGCGCCGGACGCCGGCGAGGTGCGGGTCGAGGGGCGGCCGGTCGGCGGCGAGGCAGGCTGGGCGCTGCGCCGCCGGATCGGCTACGTGTTCCAGGAGATCGGCCTCTTCCCGCACATGACCGTGGCCGAGAACATCGGCGTCTGCCCGCGGCTGGCCGGCTGGCCCAAGGGCGACATCGCCGCCCGCGTGGCCGAGCTGCTGAAGCTGGTCGCCCTGCCGGCCGACGTCGGCGGGCGACTGCCGGCGGCGCTCTCCGGCGGGCAGCGCCAGCGCGTGGGCGTGGCGCGGGCGCTGGCGGCGCGGCCGGCGATCATGCTGATGGACGAGCCGTTCGGCGCGCTCGACCCGGTCACCCGCGACGCGCTCGGCCGCGACTACCGCGCCCTGCACGAGCAGCTGTCGCTCACCACCGTGATGGTCACCCACGACGTCTGGGAGGCGCTGCTGCTGGCCGACCGGATCGTGGTGCTGGACCACGGCAGGATGCTGGCCGACGCCACGCCGGCGGCCCTCATCGCCGGCCACGACGATCCGCGCGTGCAGGCGCTGATGGAGACGCCGCGCCGCCAGGTCGAGCGGGTGCGGGCGCTGGCGGGCGGCCCTATCGGCGGCCCCATCGGCGGCCCCACCGGCGGCGGCGTCTGATGGACGCGCGCCTCGCCGCCGCCTGGGCGCTGCTGCCCGGCTACCTCGGCCAGCACGTGCTGGTCGCCGCCAGCGCCCTGGTGCTGGGCCTCGCCATCAGCCTGCCGCTGGCGGTCGCCGCCAGCCGCAGCGCCGCGGTCCGCTGGCCCTCGCTGCTGGTCGCCAGCCTGGTGCAGACCATCCC
>DASXEN010000107.1:0-13441 GCA_036490095.1 Caulobacteraceae bacterium | reverse complement strand
CCCCAAATCCGAACTAGGTAAGCGAGCGGGGAGCGTTGGAGGACTGTTAGCGGCACCATTTCGTCAGCGCCATGGCCCCGCGCGCGGCACTCATCGTTGTGAGCCCAGATTTCGACTAGCCGCCGTTCAGTCGGCTCATCGCTTTCAATTCGAACACGTTCCGCGGACGCTTGGCGCCTATTTGCCTCGGTCGCATCCCACTCGACTATCTTGGCTGCCAGTTCCGTAAACCTCCGACAAAGTACGTCGTGTTTGTCGGCTTTCCTCGAAAAGTCGAACACGAGATCCAGCGTGGTGGCTACAGCGACAACGAATGTCAGAGCCTTGGCAATGACCGTGCTAGGATTGTCGCCAATGAGAGAAACGAAGGCTGCCGATCCAGAGATTGCGGTAAGCGCCAACGTCCAGTCGTGGCAACGACGATAGAACTCACGCATGTACGCGTGATATCTACGAGACTTTTCGACGCCAAAGGATACGGGCAGAAAACCGTCCGCATTCCAGTCCGTCGCTACCGTTTCTTCGGCGGTGGGGGCGGTGGTACCCAATCGGTCACCTTATAGGTCTTCTCGCCACTGCCACCACGGACGTTGCCTTTGTGCTCGACGCCTTCGCGTACTCTAGAAGGTACGTCAGACGATTTTGAAGGCTTCTTCTCGTCGGCCATTCGGTCCCCCTTTCGGGAGACGAATGTCGGAAGAGGCGAGCTCAAAGTCAACTACATCGCACGCGGCGGTGGCTCTGGTTGCAACGATTGCCGTCAGTTTTTGGTTTGCAAATCTTGCCGCGCCAACTCGAGGAAGCCGGCGCTCCGAAGCTGCGTCTGATGCGCCCCGAACGCGCGGCTCGTCGCGTCGGCGTCGTCGTCGTGGGCGGCATCCGGGAACGCCTCAAGCGAGGAGAACCAGGCGTCGTTCCAGGTCCCGCGCAAGACGTAGACGTTGCCGGCCTCGGCCTGGGCGGAGAACGGGCCGAAGCGGGTGACCTTGTCGCCGGTCTCGGGGGTGGCGCGGACGGTGAAGCCTTCCAGGGCGCGGACGAAGGCGGCGGCCTGGGACTTGCCGGCCTGGCCGGGGTCCTGCGGCAGGGCGATCTCCACGTCCGGGCCGTCCTCGGCGGCGGTGTTGGCGAGGAAGCGCTCGACGCCGGCCGGCGTGGTGCGGATGCGCCGGCAATCGAGCACGAAGTAGCGACCGTCCGGGCTGCGGCCGAGCTTGACGCCGCAGGTCCAGTCCGGGTCGTTGGTCTCGGTCTTCGGCGTGGCCGCCAGGTCCCAGCCGCGCTTGACGGTGAGCCCGGCCGGAACGACGTCGACCACCCGGCACCAGGCCCGATTGAAGAGCAGGCCGGCGGCGGCGCGGATCTTCCAGTTGCCGTTCAGCAGCCGCTCGCGCTCGACGCGGGGCAGCGCCATCAGGTTGGCGCGGTAGCCGGGGTCGGCGCGGACCAGCGCCCGGTTGTGCTTCAGCTGGGCCGGAAAGAAGGTCAGCGAGCGCGGCGGCAGGCGCGGGAACCGGCGGCTGAGCTCGGACTTGGTGTTGGCCCATTCGAGGCGCTCGCCGGCGCGGACGAACCAGCGCAGGCATCCGGCGCGCTTGGAGATCGGCAGGCCGGTCTCTTGATCGATCCACCAAGCGATCAGCTCGGCGACCCAGCTGTCGGCGTCCGGGTTGCAGGTGGCGCGGATGATCGGCGTGACGCCGGCCAGCGAACGGTTGCGCGCCGTCATGCTCCAGAACTGGGCGGCGCTGAAGTGGGTGAGCTCGTCGAAGCAGATCAGCGGCAGCTGCGCGCCCTGCCAGTCGAGCACGGTCTTGTCGTGCTCCAGGTGGGCGAACTTGATCTTTGCGCCGGACGGGAAGCGCCACTCGAGCGCGGCCGTGTAGGGCGTGCCGTGCGCGCGGGGATAGACCTTCTGGCTTTCGTCCCAGAGGCCGCCGGGGTTGCGGACCTGCACCGTGGTGCGGCGGAAGAACACCGCTGAGTACTCTGGATGGACGCATTTGCGGATCGGCAGCAGCAACAGCGCCCAGGTCTTTCCGCCGCCGGCCGCGCCGCCGTAGATGGCTATGTCGGCCTTGGTCTTCATGAACTTGCGCTGCGGGCCGTCCTGGGGTTGGAACCGCGGCGTCCTAACGTCTGCTGCGGCCTCGGGGCGGCTTTGGTCCAAGGCCGTCGTCGGGCAGGTCGAACTCAGCGAGGATGTCGAACGGCTCGTCGGCTGGCTTGGGCTCGGCGGCGGGCTTTCGCGGCTGGCTCGGGGAATGGGACGGCCTCCCGAAGCGCGATGCGTAAAGTTTGGCCCAGATCGTGGCCCGGAACGGCTCGCCGCTGGTGACCGCGCGCGCCGGCAGCCGGTCCCACCAGGCGCGCGCCTCGTTGTCGGCCTCGCCGAGCGCGGCGGCGAAGTCCTCGTGGGCGGCGGCCCAGGCCTCGAAGTCGATCTGCGAGGCGCCGAGGTCGGAGGCGATCTCGGCGCGGGTCCAGCCTTTGCGGCCGCCGGCGACGGCCTGGTCGGCGAAACTGGGATCGTAGTCGCGGATGCGCGGCACCGGCGTGGCTCCTTCTGGGTGGGGTGGGTCGCCGCCGGGGCAGGTCGCCATTTCCGCGACACCCAAAGTAACACCACAAACGTGGTGAGTCGGCAAGCCCGAAATTCGCCCTACCCCACTTTTTTCGCACCGGCGCCGTAACCCGGCGGCGCAGGGCCGCGAAATATGCCGCGATGAGACTCACTCTCACCAGCAGCATGGCCGCGATCGTGGCGCTTGTGACGTCGGCGGCGGCTGCGCAGCCGGTGGTGGTGGAGCTGTTCCAGGCCCAGGGCTGCTCCTCGTGTCCGCCGGCCAACGCCAATCTGGCGGCCATCGCCGCGCGGCCCGACGTGATCGCGCTGAACTTCGCGGTGACCTACTGGGACAACCTCGGCTGGAAGGACACCTTCGCCTCGCCGGCGTTCACCGCCCGCCAGTGGGATTATGCCCGCGCCTTCCATCGCACCCAGGTGTTCACCCCGCAGGTGGTGGTGGACGGGCGCCGCGACGGGACCGGCGTGGCCACGGCGGATTTCCTGAAGCTGGTCGGTCGCGGCGCGGCGGCGGCGCCCTCCCCGGCCCTGGTGCTCAAGCCCGGATCGGTTTCCGTCAGTAACGGCCCACGGCCGGGCGCGCCCGCAGACGTCTGGCTGGTGCGCTACGACCCGAGGACGCCGAACGTGCCGGTGCGAGCCGGCGAGAACAGCGGCAAGACCCTTCCGCACAAGGACATCGTCCGCCAGCTGACCCGGCTGGGCGCCTGGAACGGCGCGGCCGAGGCGCTGCGCCTGCCGGCGCCGGCCGAGCGCGGCCTGACGGACGTGGTGCTGGTGCAGCTGCCGAAAGGCGGCCCGATCTTGGCGGCCGTCCGGAGCTGATCGCTCCGGGCGCCCGCCCACACCCAACGGCCGGTTGGCTCACCGATCGAGCCCTCCGTCCGGGAGCCGCGGCGGCATTCCCCGTCCCTCCGCCGTCGCGGCTCCACTCTTCCCTTCAGGATGCGGCGGCGCGTTCGCCGGGCGGCGAGCTCGCCGCCCGGCTCTCGGTCGCGGCGATCAGCGCCTCGACCAGCGCCCTCCTGATGCTGCGCGGATCGGCCTTCAGCGCCAGCGCCGCCGCCCGGACGGTCATGTCGAGGCCGCAGACGCGGTCGAGCACCGCACATTGGCGGGCGGTGAGGTCGCGGCGGAACACGCGCAATATCTCGCCGGCGGCGAACACGGCGTCCTGCGGGCCGGCGCTGGAGCGAAGCGGCGAGCGCGACGAGATCGGCGAGAGGTTGCGGGCCGGGGTGGTGAGCGCCGAGCAGGTCTCGTAGGCCCAGCGGTAGGCCTTGCCGGTCTCCAGCAGCCGCTCGCCCTTCAGCCGCCCCCCGTCGAGGTCGCCGCGGTCGAAGGCCAGCTGCAGGCCGGCCCGGCTCGTCACCCGCACCCGGGCGACGGTCTCCTGGCGATAGAGCGGCAGGCCGCTCTTGACGATCCGCGCGCCATGCTCGTCGACCAGCGGCACGGCGATGCGCACGCTCTCGCTCCTCACCTCCTCGCCGCGCCCGCGGGCCAGCGCCGAAGTCTCGGCGAGCCGCGCCGCCAGGCTCTGGGCTTCGAGACGGTCCGTAAGGCGGCGCTCCAGGTCCTGGATCTCGCGGCGCCCGCCGGCGGCCTGCGCCCGATCGGCGCTGGTCAGCTTGCGCTCGGCCTTGCCGAGGCGGCGCAGCTCCTCGCGGCTCAGATCCTCCGTCTGCGGCGGGCGGACGGCGATGGCGGCGCGGCGGCGGGCGGCGTGGTCTTTCAAGGGAGCTCCTTGCGGTTGAAGTCAGGGCCGCCAGCAGCGGGCGGCGCGCTCGGCATGGCGGCGGGCCAGCTCGGCGTGGACGCGGCAGGCCTGGTCGTGGCTGGTGAGGCGGGCGAGCGCCTGGCCGGCCAGCCGCATCAGCGCGGCGCAGACCGCCGGACGGCGGCCGGCCCGTTGCACGGCCGTGGCGATGGCCTCGATGGCGATCTCGTCGGCTGGGGAGGTCATGCGGCGCGCCCGGCGTTGCGGGCCGAGGCCACCCACCGGTGGGCCGCGCAATAGGCGTGGCCGTCGGCCGGCCCGGCGCAGAACAGCGCGCGGTGCATCTGGCCAGGGCCCGGATCGTCGATCGGCCAGCGGCACTGGCCGTCCTGCAGGTCGGCGAGCAGCGCCGGAACGCCGGTCGCCTCCGGCTCGCGCAGCGGCGGCAGCGGCATCGGCGGGCGGCGCGGCGGCAGGCGCTGCTCGATGCGAGTGCGGCTGGGTGGGGCGAGGCGGACGACGCGGGCGCGGTCCCCGGCCTCGGCCAGCGGCCGGGCTTCGCGCTTGGCGAGGCCGAGGCGGCGCAGCTTGCCGCAGACCGCGGAGCGGCTGAAGCTGGGGCCGAGCGCGTCCGCGATCTCGGCGGCGGACATGCCCTCGGCGATGTAGAGGCGCGCGGCGCGGGCGACGCGGTCGGGCGTCCAGGCCGAAAGGCTGGCGGCGCTGCCGACAGCGGCGGGATCGGGATGGGTTTCCATGGGTGCAAGGCTCATGCGGCCATCTGTTACCCATCGTAATTGTCGTCGTCAACGGTCACGTTACACACGGTGTCGTGAAGGATGGTAATCTCAGCGCTTCGATCGAACGAAGCGGGACATCGACATGGCGGACGACAGCTGGCGCGGACTGGAGCTCTGGGAGCGGGTGAAATGGGCGAGGGCCCGCCGCTTCGAGAGCGCCTCAGCCGCCTCCGAGACCCTCGGCATGAAGGAAGGCACCTACCGCTGCTACGAGCGGGGGCCTGACTCGGCCAAGTTCATCCCCCTCGACTACAATCACGCCCGGCACTTCGCCCGGGAGTTCAAGGTCCGCTGGGAGTGGCTGCTCGACGGCATCGGCGAGCCCTGGCTCACCAAGGAAGCCGACGAGGACACCGAAGTCTCCGGCCCCGGCAACAACCTGCGCACCTGGCGCGAGTATCGCGGCCTGACGACGGCGGAGCTGGCCAAGAAGGCCGGCACCAGCACCCAGGTGATCGCCGACCTGGAATCCGGTGCGGCCGAGCTTTCGACGAAGTGGCTGCAGACCCTGGCGCCCGCGCTCAGCACCCAGCCCGGCTTCCTGTTGTCGCTCGACCCCAACACCACCGACCCGGCGCTGTTCGACACCTTCAACGCCATTCCCAAGGAGAATCGGGTGCAGGCGCTGGAGATCCTGAAGACCTTCAAGCCCTACCGCCGACTCCGCTGACCGCGCCAAACACTGTCGGTAACTATCGATTGACAGTGACTATTACCACAAGTACCCGATCGTCTCTCACCGTTTCCGAGAGGCGAAATGACCGACGCCATCCCCTATTGCCGCGACGACCCGCCCTGGAGCGACTGCGGCGACCCCGGTGATCCCGAGTTCGGACGCCTCTTCGCTTGGCGGGCGGCAAGAGGCGCGCTGGCCTTCACCTTCGACCGCCGCGGCCGCAAGCACGCGCTGACCCTGTTCGGCGCCGCCGAGCCGGCCGGCGACATCGTGCTGATGGGCCGCCGGTTCCGCGTCGTCCGCGACGCCCGCCCGGAGGCGTGGCGCTGATGTCGCCGCGGCGGATGGGCGGACCGGCCTACTGGGCCAGCGGCGGCGCGATCGTCGGGCGCTGCGGTCCGATCGAGCTCGAGCGGGCCAGGGCGCTGCTCGACTTCTACGACGAGGCGGCGCGAGAGCAGCGATCCGCCGGCGACTCGGCGGCCACGCTCTGCTGCCTGCGGCTGGCGGTCGACCTCGCCCGCGCGGTCATCGCCGCCAGCGCCTGGCGCCGGGCGGCGCAAAGCCAGAATAGTTGAAGCTCACGCGCCTGCCGCGAGAGTTCTTCGTGGCTGAGGCGAAAATCCGTCGAAGTATGGTTAACAAACACTTAAAATTTCTGGACAGGCGCATCTAGAGCTGTTTGGATCGCGCCATGGCCGCGATCGGATTTTCTGTCAGCCCACGCGTCAAGCGCCTCGCGCCGTTCTTCTTGGCGGGGCCGATCTCCGGTCCGTTGCTGGCCGGCGTCGTGGTCAATTTCCGCGAAGGCCGCCCGGTGCTGGGCACGCTCTATACGATCGCCCTGACCGAGATGGTGGTGTTCCTGCCGCTGATCACGGCGAAGCTCGCCGCCAACCTGCACATGCATCTGGTCTGAGCCGGCGCGGCCGCGCGGCGGCCGCCTCGCCCGGATCAGCCCCTACCGGATCGAGAGATACGGCAGCAGCCGGGCGAACAGCTGGCCGCGGGTCTTCACGCCGATCTTGCCGTAGGCCCGCTTGACGTGGGTTCGCACCGTCAGGATCGACTTGCCGAATTCCAGCGCGATCTCGCGGCTGGAAAAGCCCTTCAGCAGCTGCACGATCACCTGGTGCTCGCCGGGCGTGACGCCGAACATCGACTCCAGGTCGGCGCACTCGATCTCCACCGTCGCGCCGAGGTCGCGCAGCGTCACCGCCACCGGGCTCTCCGCCTCCTCGCCGAGCGCGAAGGCGTCGACCAGCAGCGCCGCGCCGGTGCCCGCCCCGGCCACCCCGAACCGCGGCTCCGCCCTCGCCCCGCTGATGATCGCCGTCAGCTCGGCGAGGCATTTGCGGTCCCGCGCGCCGAGCGCGCCGTCGCGGACGCTGAATGCGCCGTTCGCCTCGATCAAGCTGAGCGCGTTGGCGTTCGCGGCAAAAACCGTCAGATCACGGCCGACGACAAGGCGCGCCACCGCATCCCGCGCGAACCACAGCGCCGGCCAGTCCAGACCGTCCCGCTGCACACTTCCCCCAACCAGTGAAAGACTCAGCCCCAAGTCGCTGTACCTGGATTAAGGCTAACCCATCCCGCAACCGTCGCGCGTCACTACAGTTTGGTATGCCGCCCGTATCGCGTGTGACCTTTCGACACGTCGCGCTAGAATAGGGCGGGTTGGCGCGCCCTCAGGGCCACAATCAGCGCGAAAGTCTTGAGGTCCGCGACCTCCCCAGCCTGACAAAGCCGCCAAAGTTCCGCGAGCGGCGCCTCGACCACCGCGATGTCCTCATGTTCGTCGGCGAGGCCGCCGCCGGCCGCGACGCGGTCCGCCGCGCCGTAAGGCGCCAGGAAAAGGTGGATGCGCTCGTCGAGCACGCCGGGCGAGGACCAGGCGACGCACACCGGCTCCAGGTCGCGGAGCGCGACGCCGGCCTCCTCCTCCGCTTCGCGGCGCGCCGTGGCCTGCGCCGTCTCGCCGGCGTCGACCATTCCGGCCGGCGCTTCGATCAGCGGCGCGGCCACGCCGGCCTTGAGCAAAGGGGCCCGGGAAACGCGGATCGTCAGGGCCACCTTGCGGTCCGGATCATAGGGCAGCACGCAGGCCGCCTCGCCGCGGCTGACCACCTCCAGATGGTGGGTCGCGCCGTCGGCCTCCTCGACCGTGAGGACGGTGACCTTGGCGTAGCCGTCGTAGGCCAGGCGGGAATCCAGGATGCGGGTCATGGAGAGGGCTTGGCACAGGGCCGCACTGCTGTCACCCTGCTGTCAGGACGGAGGATGCATCATGTCGGCCATGAGACGCACCGAACGCCTGTTCGCCATTATCCAGATCCTGCGGCGCGCCCGCGCCCCGATCACCGCCGCCTCCATGGCCGACGAGCTGGAGACGTCGCTGCGCACCGTCTATCGCGACATCGCCGAGCTGATCGCGCAACGGGTGCCGGTGCGCGGCGAGGCCGGCATCGGCTACATGCTGGAGAGCGGCTTCGACATGCCGCCGCTGATGCTGACGCCGGACGAGATCGAGGCCGCGGTGCTGGGCGCCCGGTGGGTGGCCGGCCGTGGCGACCCGGCGCTGGCGAGGGCGGCCAACGACCTCGTCGCCAAGATCGGCGCGGTGATCCCCTCGCACCTGCGGCCGTTCCTGCTCGACGCCGCCCTCACCACGCCCGAGCGGCCGAGCCGCCTGCTGCCCGACGGCCTTGAGATGGCGCGGGTGCGCGCCTCGATCCGCGGCCAGACCAAGATCCGCCTCACCTATCGCGACGAGACCGACCAGGAGACCGAGCGGACCGTCTGGCCGATCGCCATCGCCTACCACGAGACCGTGCGGCTGCTGGCCGCCTGGTGCGAGCTGCGCCAGGACTTCCGCCACTTCCGCACCGACCGGGTCTCGACGGCGGACTTCCTCGACGAGCGCTATCCGGCCCGGCGCGACATCCTGCGCAGCCAGTGGCGGCGGGCGATGGAGACGGAGCGCGAGCGCTGGACGGCGGCGATGCGGCCCGCGGTGGCGGCGGAGTAATCGCCGCTCTTACGTCGCGGGCGGCGTCGCCCCATCCGCCACTTCGCCGTCCCCGGCGCCTTGCGACGCGGGGGAGGCCAGCGCCAGCCACTCGTCCTCGGTCAGCACCTGAATGCCCAGCTCAGCCGCAGTCTTCAGCTTGGACCCCGCGCCCGGGCCGGCGACGACGATGTCGGTCTTCTTCGAGACCGAGGAGGCCACCTTGGCGCCCAGGCTCTCAGCCTGCGCCTTGGCCTCGTCCCGCGTCATCCGCTCCAGCGAGCCGGTGAACACCACGGTCTTGCCGGCGACGGCGGTGTCGCTCTTGGCCCGCTCGGCGTCCTGGATGTCGAGCTCGGCGGTGAGGTTGGCGAGGATGCGCCGGTTGTGGTCCTCGCCGAAGTAGGCGCCCGCGGCCTCGATCACCGCCTCGCCGATCTGGTCGATGGCGTCGAGCTCGGCCTTGGCCTCCTCGTCACCTGCGGCGACGTTGTCCATGGCGGCCAGGAACGCGCCGGCGTCGCCATAGGCCCGCGCCATGCCCAGCGCCGTCGTTTCGCCGATGTGGCGGATGCCGAGACCGTAGATGAAGCGGTCGAGCGGCGCCTTCCGCCGCGCCTCGATCGCGGCGACCAGATTGCGGATCGAGGTCTCGCCGTAGCCGTCCCGCTCGCGCAGCGCCGCGAGCGCCACTTCGTTCCTGGCGAGCCGGAAGATGTCGGCCGGCTCCTGGATCAGCCCCTCGTCGAAGAAGGCCTGCAGCTGCTTGACGCCCAGCCCCTCGATGTCGAAGGCGCGACGGGAGACGAAGTGGATCAGGTGCTCGATCCGCTGGAACGGGCAGGCGAACTCGCCGGTGCAGCGCCGGATCACCCCGTGGATCGGATTGCCCTCGGCGTCGACGCCCTGCACGTCGCGGGTCAGCTCGGTGTGCAGCGGACAGGGGCAGTGGGCCGGGAAGGCGAACGGCTCAGCGCCCGCCGGCCGCTCCTCCGGCACGATGCCGACGATCTGCGGGATCACGTCGCCGGCGCGCTGGATGATCACCGTGTCGCCGATGCGGATGTCCTTGCGGGCGATCTCGTCGGCGTTGTGGAGCGTGGCGTTGACCACCACGACGCCGCCCACCGTCACCGGCGTCAGCCGCGCCACCGGCGTGACGGCGCCGGTGCGGCCGACCTGCAGGTCGATGGCGTTCAGCACGGTGCGCGCCTGCTCGGCGGGGAACTTGCGCGCCACCGCCCAGCGCGGCGAGCGGGAGACGAAGCCGAGGCGTTGCTGCCAGTCCAGCCGGTCGACCTTGTAGACGACGCCGTCGATGTCGAAGTCGAGGTGCGGGCGCACGCGCTCCATTTCGACGTAGGCCTCCAGCAGCCCGGCGGCGTCTTCGACGCGCCTGGCCTGCGGCGTCACCTGGAACCCCCAGCGCTTCAGCGCCTCTAGCGCGCCCCACTGGGTCTCGGCGAACGGCGCGCTGACGAGGCCCCAGGCGTAGGCGAAGAAGCGCAGCCGGCGCTGGGCGGTGACGGAGGGGTCGATCTGGCGCAGCGAGCCAGAGGCGGTGTTGCGCGGGTTGACGTAGGTCTTCTGGCCGGCGGCAACCATCGCGGCGTTGAGGGCGGCGAAATCGGCGTGCTCGAAATAAACCTCGCCGCGGATCTCGATGACCTCCGGCCAGCCCTTGTCCAGCAGCCGGTGCGGCATGTCGGCGATGGTCTTCAGGTTCTGGGTGACGTCCTCGCCGACCCGGCCGTCGCCGCGCGTCGCTCCCTGCACCAGCACGCCGCGCTCATACCTCAGCGACGCCGAGAGGCCGTCGATCTTCGGCTCGGCCGTGTAGCCCACCGGCTCTTCGCCCAGGCGCAGGAAGCGGCGGACGCGGGCGTCGAACTCGCGGGCGTCGTCGTCCGAGAAGGCGTTGTCGAGCGACAGCATCGCCGCGCCGTGCTCGACCGGCGCGAAGGCCGCCGAGCGCGCGGCGCCGATCCGTAGCGACGGCGAGTTCTCGCGGACCAGGTGCGGGAAGCGCGCCTCGATCGCGGCGTTGCGCTGGCGCAGCGCGTCATACTCGGCGTCGGAGACGGTCGGCGCCTCGTCCTGGTAGTAGCGCCGGTCGTGCGCCGCCAGCTCGTCGGCGAGCCGCGCAAGCTCGTCCGACGCCCCGGCCTCGTCCAGGTCCTCGACCGGCGCCGGCGGCGGTGCGGTCTTCGCCTCAGGCATGCATCAGCGCGCGGGCTGCGGCGCGGGCGGCCTCGGTGATCTCGGCGCCGGACAACATGCGGGCGATCTCCTCCTCCCGAGCGGCAGGCCCCAGCACCTCCACGTCGGTGCGGACCTTAGAGCCCTCTTCCTGCTTGATCACGCGCCAATGGCTGTCAGCACGCGCCGCGATCTGCGGGCTGTGGGTGACCGCCAGCACCTGGGCCTGCGCCGCCAGCCGCTTCAGCCGCAGGCCGACCGCGTCGGCCACCGCGCCGCCCACCCCCTGGTCGACCTCGTCGAAGATCATCAGCGGCTGCTCGGCCCCGCGGTTCGCCAGCGCCACCTTCAGCGCCAGGGCGAAGCGAGCCAGCTCGCCGCCCGAGGCGATCGCGCCCAGCGGGCCGAACGGCGCGCCGGGATTGGTGGCGATCTCGAACTGCACCCGGTCGGCGCCCGACGGGCCGGCGCGGTCTTCGCCGGCCGGCGCGACGGCGACGCGGAAGCGCGCCCGGTCCAGCCGCAGCGGCGCCAGCTCCACCTCGACGGTCCCCGCCAGCCGGTCGCCGGCGGCGCGGCGGGCGGCGGTGAGCGCGCCGGCCGCCGCTTCATACGCAGCCCGCGCTTTCGTGGCCGCGGCCCTGGCCTCGGCCAGCGCCGCCTCGCCGCCTTCGACGGCCTGCAGGCGGGCGGCGATCTCGGCGCGGGCGGCCGGCAGGGCGTCGACGGGAACGCCAAGCTTGCGGGCCGCGCCGCGCAGGGCGAACAGCCGCTCCTCCACCCTCTCCATCCGGTCCGGCTCGAAGTCGAACGCCTGGGCGGCCGTCTCGACGGCCGCCTCGGCCTCGGTCAGCTCTGAGAGCGCCTGCGTCGCCGCCCCCACCGCGTCGTCGAGCCGCTGCAGCGCCCGGCTCTCGGCCGCCGCGCCGGCGTTCAACGCCCGCTCGCGCGCCCGCTCCAGCGCCCGCAGCGCCTGGCTGAGCCGATGCACCAGCGAGCCGCCGCCGAACCCGTCGGCCGCCGCCGCGATGTCGGCGATGGTCTTCTCGGCCGCGCCGAGCAGCGCCCGCTCGTCGGCCAGCCCCGCCTCTTCGCCCTCGCGCGGATCGAGGCGGTCGAGCTCGGCGAGTCGGGCCGAGAGCTCGGCGGCTTCCTCGGCGGAACGGCCGGCCGCGTCCGCCAGCGCCGCGGCGCGGTCGCGGGCGGCGCGCCAGCGGCTCCAGGCCTCGCCGCAGGCGGCCAGCTCCGGCGCGAGGCCGCCGAAGGCGTCGAGCAGCGGGCGGTGGGTGGCGGCGTCCAGCAGGCCGACGGTCTCGTGCTGGCCGTGCACCTCCAGCAACAGCGCGCCCAGCTCCCGCAGCATCGCCACGGTGGCCGGCTGGTCGTTGACGAAGGCGCGCGAGCGGCCGTCGGCGGCCAGCGTGCGGCGCAGCACCAGGTCCTCGTCCGGTGCGCCGCCCAGGCCCTTTTCCTCGAGGATCGACCAGACCGCGTGGCCGACGCCCGGCGCGAAGATGGCGGTGGCCGACGCCTGCTCCGCGCCGCGGCGCACGAGGCCGGCGTCGGCGCGGCGGCCGGTGGCCAGGCCCAGCGCGTCCAGGATGATCGACTTGCCGGCGCCGGTCTCGCCGGTCAGCGCCGTCAGGCCCGGACCGAAGGCGAGGTCAAGGCGCTCGATCAAGACGACGTCGCGGACGCCGAGGCCAATCAGCATGGGCCGCAGAGTGACCCAGAATCGGGGCCGTCTAAAGCCCCAGGAAGCCGTGCAGGAAGCCGCCCTTCTTGGCGGGCGGCTGGGCGGCCGGGGGCGGCGCGTTGGCGTCCGCGGGCGGCGTCCCGACCGCCGCGGCGTCGGCCGTCTGGGTGGTTTGCGCCGCGGCGGTCTCGGTCGTTGGCGCGGCATCGCCCGGCGGCGGTAGCGTCGCGCCCTTGTCGTGGTGGCCGAAGAACGGGAAGTGCGGCCCGCGGCGGCCCTGCGGGTTGGGCGCGACGGCGGGCTGGTAGCCCTTGCTGGTCAGCAGCGCATAGGCGTCGGCGTACCAGGGATCGCCCGGATAGTTGTAGCCGAGCACCGCGCCGTTCTTCTTCGCCTCGCCGACCAGGCCGACGGTCAGGTAGGCCTCGACCAGGCGGTAGAGCGCCTCGGGCGTGTGCGACGTGGTCTGGTATTTGTCGACCACGGTGTGGAAGCGGCCGATGGCCCCCATCGGGTCGCCGTTGCGCAGGTAGTAGCGGCCGACCGTCATCTCCTTGCCGGCCAGCTGGTCCTGCACCATGTCGAGCTTCAGCCGGGCGTCGGCCGCGTACTCGCTGTAGGGGTAGCGCTTGGCGACCTCGCGCAGCGCCTCGCCCGCTTCCGAGGTCGAAGCCTGGTCGCGGCCCACGTCGACGATCTGCTCGAAGTAGCAGATGGCCTTCAGATAGTAGGCGTAGGGCGTCGAGACGTTGCCCG
>DASXEN010000060.1:0-22994 GCA_036490095.1 Caulobacteraceae bacterium | reverse complement strand
GATCCCGGATGAGTCCCGCCTGACGGCGGGCTCTCCGGGATGACACTAAGGGGTGGATGCGGGCGCCGCCCGTTCGTGTCGTTCGTGAGGTTCGTGGGCAGAAGAGGGCTCTCCGCCGCCCCGACCCCAAACCGTAGATTCTCCGTATTCTACGGTCGCCTCCGTGTCCTCCATGGTTCAGACCCCCACCAACCGCGCCGGTGAGTCGTCGTCAACATGCTACCCTCGCCCCAAGCCCAGAGGAGCCGCGCCATGCCCAGCCGCCAGACCGTCGAGGCCTTCGTCGCCAGGGTGCTCAGCGAGGACCATGTCGGCGCGATCGAGGGCTGGTACCACGACGACGCGTGGATGCAGGAGAACCAGGCCGAGCCGCGCGCCGGCGGCCGCGCCGCGCTGATGGCCCAGGAAGCGGGCACGCTCGGCCACGCCCGGTCGGTGAAGACCGAGCTGGTCGGCGGCCCGATCATCGACGGCGACACCGTGGCGATCCGCTGGCGCTTCACCTTCGAATGGAAGGCCGGCGGCGGCATGACCATGGAGGAGGTCGCCTGGCAGACCTGGCGCGGCGACAAGATCGCCACCGAGACCTTCTTCTACGACCCGGCGCAGCGGTCGCGCTGAGCGAAGACCGGGCGCGCGGTCAGGCGAAGGTCGCCGTGGCGTTCGGGTGGCCGTAGACGGCGTAGGCGAGCCAGGTGGGATCGTCGGCGCTTTTGGCGGCCGCACGCGCCTTCTGGCTGGCGACGGCGAGCGAGCCGCCGTCTTCCAGGGCCTGGTAGAAGGCTTGGGCGAAGGCCCCGGCGGTGTCGTCGCCCACCGACCACAGCGCGCCCACGAACAGGCTCGCGCGCTTGGCGAGAAAGGCTTGGGCGAACCCGCCGATGCCGGTGAGCACGACGGTGGGGCGGCCAGCCCGGCAGGCGTTCAGGAAGACGCCCGGCCGAGCTTGCCCGAAGTTCGAGCGGGTGCTGACCGCGCGGGCGCCGAGGTAGCCGGGCACGTAGCCGCCGGCGACCAGCTCGCCATCCACCACCAGGCGCGGCTCGCCCTGGGCGTCCTGCGCCGCGAGCCCATGGCCGGCGAAGTGCAGCAGGTCGAAGCCGCCGCCGCCGGATAGCAGCGCCCGCAGCGCCTGCGCCGACGTCCCGGCGTCGACCGCGCCGAAGGCGGCCTTGATGGCGTCGACCTCCGCCGCGGCGCCCGGCAGCGGCGGAAACGTGGTCTGGCCCGCCGGATAGGTGGGCCGCACGCACTGGAAGCGCCCCTTGCCGACGTTGATCTGCGCCGGGGGAAACGCCCCCGCCTCATAGAGCCAGCGCGTCAACCCAAGCTCGCACAGGAAGCGGCCGTTCGGGTCGAGCCCCGGCGACCTCGGGTCGCTCATGTAGAGCAGCTCCCAGGGGATGAACGGCTCTTCCGACACCACCAGGATGCTGGAGAGGCGGTCACGGTTGTCCCACAGGTCGGCGCGCAGCGCGTCGGGGAGGAGCTGCGCCCACAGATCCGCGCCAATCTCCTGCAGCTCGCTCTCGAACGCCTTGGCCTCAGTCTGGGTGCCCGTCCAGCGCGACTCGATGTCCTTGTAGAGGCCTGCGACGAAGGCGCCGCGGTCGCCTTCGAGCGGCTCGGAGACGTAGCGCTTGAGGAGGCCGCACGGCGCGGACTCGAGCTCGTAGCGGAACTGCACCTTGCCGTTGACCGTCTGCTCCAGGATCCGCAGCGCGTGGTCCGGCGGGATCGACCCCGCGGCCGAGCCATGCGCCGAGGCCCGGACCGTCGCCGCCGGCGCGCCCGCCGCCTCCGCCACCTGGATCGCCAGCTTCATGGTCGCGACCGGCAGCCGCCCCTGGCGCACGACCACCCAGATTTCGCCCTGGCCCGGCTCGACGGCGCGCATCGCGAAGTAGCGGACGGCCGGCAGTCCCGGCAGCGGCGGCATAAGCCGTTCCGGCTCGTCGCCGTCGACCGGCTGGAAACCCTTCTTGCTCACCACTTCGATGACGAGCGGTTGGTCCGGGCGGACCTGCCCGATGGCGGCGGCGGAGACGGCGGCCTCGGCGGCGGCGGCGATGGCCTCGCGCGAGATCGTCACCGTCACGCTGAACTCGCGCCCCTGGCGCACCTGCGACGGCGCCTCCGCCTGCATCTGGCACTCGACCGCCCCGGCCTGGGACGGCGGCGGCTGCGTCGGGATCGGGCCTGCGCCGGGGCTCGCGCCTCGGCGCGCCGGATGGCCACGATCGTTGGCCGCCCTGCTGCCGCCCAGGCTCTGCTGGAACAGCACCGGGCTGATGACGACTGGCTGCGGTACGCCAACGCCGCCTTCGAACGAGGGCATCACCCACCGGACGGCGGACAGGTCCGAGCCGTCGTTGAGCCCCTGGGCCAGGCCGGCAAGGCCGCCGCCGGCGGTCAGCTCGCGCAGGTTCGGCCGGACGCCGACCGGAACGCCGCGCCGCAGCACCACCTTGCGCCGCGGCCCGAGGTCGCCCTCGCCGATCGGCGCCGCATCCAGCCCCGCGCCAACGCCCGTCTCCAGCTCCGCCGCTTCGCTGGACTGGTATTCGTGCAGGTCCAGCGCGCCGGCGACCTTGTCGGTGGAGATGATCAGCCGGTCGGCCACGTCGGGGCCCAGCGCGTAGTGATGCAGGCCGTCGTCGAGCTTGCGGCGGATCACGACGAAGCTCGGGGCGGCCTCGCGGATGGCCCTCGCCGCCGCAGCCGCGGGCTCCTCCCCGCCGACCACCAGGATGTCGGTGTTGACCGCCGCCGGCACGTCAGCGTCGGCCGCCAGCGGCGGCAGCAGCGCCGCGCCGGCCTCGCCGGGCTGGCGCAGGCCGAGCCAGCGCGTCAGCGCGCTGACCACCTCCGGCCGGGCGAAATAGTTGGTGTGATAGATGTCCGGATTGTGGGGAAAGTCGACGCGGTCGCGCACGAAGTCGCCGGCGGCCGCGTCGATCGCCGTCATCGACGGGGTGTCGACCACCAGGTCGTTGTCCGCCGTGCCCATCAGCTGGGAGACGGCGCCAGCCTTGACGAGGTCGACGAGCCGGGCCGGCAGGTCGGACGCCGCCGCCCCGTCCAGGTTCGGCGCGTAGGAGGCGTCGATCACCAGATAGATGGACTCGGCCGGCCCGAACTGGCCCGGCTGCGTCGCGTTGAGGTCGTTCACGAACGACTGGCCGGGCCGCATGGCGGCTAGGCCGGGAACGCGCTTCTCGTCCAGGCCGGCGGCGGCGATCTCCTTCACCAGCGCGCCCAGGGAGGTGATCGCCTCCTGCAGGATGGTCGCCCCCAGCTTGGCCTGCGGCACCAGCGCCAGCACCCGGCAGGCCGCGACGACCAGGGTGGTGTAGAAGTCGGCCAGCCGGCCCCAGTTGGCGGGGTCGGCGAGGCGCGTGCCGTTGTTGGTGGTCGCCACGAGGATGGCCTTGCCGAAGCGCGCCTTCAGCGCCGAGCCCGGCGCGAGCGCCTCGACCAGTGTGCGCACCACCAACCCGCCGCGGCTGTGGGTGATGATGTCGATCACCGGCGGCTCGGCGCCGAAGTCCCACTCGCCCAGCGCCTCGAGCAAGGCCTCGGCGTTGGCCTTCGGATCCTGGCTCAGGGTGCGGTGATTGAAGCCAAGCACCAGGTCGTATTGAGCGAGGCAGGCGCTCAGGAAGGCGCGTCCCCAGACCAGGTCGGCCATGCCGCCGAAGGTGCCGATGACGGAGCTGAAGGTGCCGTGGACGAGCAGCAGCACCCGCTTGGCCGGCTTGGTGGGGCGATGCGGCGCCTTCGACGGCGACCAGCCGGCGACCTCCAGGTCCGATATCGGGAACAGGCCGGCGTCGACCGAGCGCTCGAGCAGGGTCACCGCCTCGCCGACCGCCGCCTGGGCCGCGAAGCGCAGCACCAGGGCGCGGACCGGCTCGAACAGGTCGCCGATCAGGCCGCGGCGGACCGGCGCCTCGCCCGCGCCGGCGGTCACGGTGAAGCGGACGACGTCGGTCCTCGGATCGCCGCCGCGGGCAAGGGTGGCGAGCGCGGGCTGCCGCGCGCCGTCCGTCACCCAGTGGAAGACGCCGCCCTGCTCCAGCAGCACCACCGCGCTTTCGTCGGAGCCGACCTTGGCCTCCAGCGTCACGCCGCCGTCGCCGCCGCGCGCGAGGCCGAACGGCGTCCTCACCTGCGCCTCGCCCAGGATCTCGAACCCCTCGGCGGCGAGGCCCTGATGCAGGCCGGCGTCGGCCGCGTTGGGCTGGCTGAGCGGAATGACGCCGCTCGGCAGCCGGTCAGTGACGCTGCGGGTCACCTCCTGCGGACTGATGAATTCGACCTGTGCGCCGTCCGGCGCAATGACCGAAATGGTCTGCGCAATGTTGGTCGTTCGCGCCATCTGGCCCCCCATCGGATCGATCGAGACGCAAAGCCCGCACCGACACGCCGAGCGAACGCGCTTTTCCTTGAGCGTCGGCGGAGCTCGACTTTAGCACGTCGGCGCCGGACTGAAACGCGAGGTTGTGGCGGCGCGCCGTTTACTTGCGCTGCGCTCGCCGCTACAGCGCCGGGCGATGACGCGCGTCTCGATCAAAGCCACGACCTCGAAAACGACCCGCTCGGGCGGGGCGTCGTCGGGTGCGTGCGCGGTCTAGCGAGCGCAGGACGACACGCCCCGCCGATGCGCGGGGCGGCTCTCATGCCTTGAAGCCAGCCGGTCCCCGCGCCTCCGCGCCAAACCATGGAGACGCAACACCCATGACATCCCCTTCACCCTGCCGCTCCGCCAACGTCGGCATCGTCGGCGCCACCGGCCTGGTCGGCGGCATGATGCGCGAGGTCCTCGCCGAGCGCGGCTTTCCAGTCGCCCAGCTTCGGCTGTTCGCCTCGGCCCGCTCGGCCGGCGCGCGGCTCGCCTGGCGGGGCGGCGAGGCGGCGGTGGAGGACGCTGAGGGCGCGGACTTCGGCGGGCTCGACATCGTGCTGTTCGCGGCCGGCGCGGATGCGTCGCGGGCGCTGGCGCCGAAGGCCGCGGACGCCGGCGCGGTGGTGATCGACAACTCTTCGGCCTGGCGCGGCGACGCGGACGTGCCGCTGGTGGTGGCCGAGGTCAATCCGCACGCGCTGGCGCGCATCCCCAAGCGCATCGTCGCCAACCCCAACTGCACCACCATGGCCGCCATGCCGGCGCTGAAGCCCCTGCACGACGCGGCCGGGCTGAAGCGGCTGGTGGCCTCGACCTACCAGGCCGCGTCAGGCGCCGGGCTGGCCGGCGTGCGCGAGCTGGCCGCCCAGTACGCCGCGGCGGCCGGCGCGGACCTCGAGCGGCTCGCCCGCGACACCACGGCGCTGGCGCTGCCGGCGCCCGCCAAGTGGGCGGTCCCGCTGGCCTTCAACGTGGTGGCGATGAACTACCGCCTCGCCGAGGACGGCTACACCGAGGAGGAGGTGAAGCTGCGCGACGAGACCCGCAAGATCCTGGAGCTGCCGGCGCTGCCGGTGTCCGGCACCTGCGTGCGGGTGCCGGTGTTCACCGGCCACTCGGTGTCGATCAACGCCGAGTTCGAGCGGCCGATCTCGCCGGCCGAGGCCGAGCGGGTGCTGGCCGCCGCGCCCGGCGTGGCGCTCGCCGACCTGCCCAACCCGCTGGCGGCCACGGGCCGCGATCCGGTCTTCGTCGGCCGCATCCGCCGTGACCCGACCGTGGAGCACGGGCTGGCGCTGTTCGTCACGGGCGACAACCTCAGGAAGGGCGCGGCGCTGAACGCGGTGCAGATCGCCGAGCTTGTTTGGGACGGGCGGGGATAGCGCGGCCTTACGCCCCCTCCACCACGCTTCGCGTGGTCCCCCTCCCCCGTCGTCTACGCGACGGGTGAGGAGCGAAGCGGCGCGCCCTCGCTCCTCACCCCGTACCGAAGAGTACGGGGGAGGTGGATCGGCGCGCGATGGCGCGACGCGACGGAGGGGGCGCAAAGGCCGCGTCAACGCACGTCCGACACGCCTATCCCGCCACGTTCCTCGGCACGTCCCTGAACGGGCGGTCGGCGTCGGAGCCGGGTTCCTTGGGCATGCGCAGGACGCGCTCGGCGATGATGTTGCGCTGGATCTCGTCGGTGCCGCCGGCGATGGAGACGGCGGGGACCGAGATCAGGATCTCGGCGATGGTCCCGCCGTGGGGGCCGTCCTCGCCCGAGAGCATGGCGTCGGCGCCGCTGATCAGCGTGTGCACGCGCGCCGCGGCCCGGGCCACGTGGCTGGCGGCCAGCTTGCCGAGCGAGCCTTCCGGGCCGGGCGGGCGGCCCTCGGCCATCGCCGCGCGGGCCCGGCGGGCGGTCCACTCGGCGCTGCGGGCGAGGGTCAGCAGCCTGGCGATCTCCTGGCGCACCACCGGGTCGGCGAGCTTGCCGGTCTCCTTCGCCCGCTGGATCACCAGGTCGACGCGCCCGGCGCGCTGCGGATACCAGCGGTAGGGCTCCATGACGGTGGCGACCTCGGCGCGCTCCTCGTCGTAGATGCGGCCCACCCGCTCGGTGGCTTGCGCCCCCGCGCCGACCGAGCCGGAGCCGTCGGCGCCGCGGCGCTCGTGCATCAGGGTGGTGGTGGCCACCGCCCAGCCGCCGCCGATCTCGCCGACCAGGTGCTCGGCGGGCACGACGGCGTCGGTGAAGAACACCTGGTTGAACGAGGCGTGGCCGTTCATCTGGCGCAAGGGCCGCACCTCGACCCCGGGCTGGCGCATGTCGAGCACGAAGAAGGTCAGACCCTGGTGCTTGGGCAGGTCCATGTCGGTGCGGGCCAAGAGCAGGCCCCAGTCGGCGTGGTGGGCGCTGGTGGTCCAGACTTTCTGGCCGTTGACGATCCAGCGGCCGTCCGGCTGGCGCTCGGCGCGGGTCATCGCCCCGGCGAGGTCCGAGCCGCTGCCGGGCTCGCTGAACAGCTGGCACCAGGCATCCTCGCCGGTGAGGCTGCGGCGCAGGAATTTCTGCTTCTGCCAGTCCGTGCCGTGCGCCAGCAGCGTCGCCGACGCCAGGGTGCGGATGCCGGCGCGGGCGACGTTGACCGCGCCGACGCGGCGCAGCTCCTGGTCGACCACCGCCGCCATCGCCGGCGCCAGCTCGCGCCCGCCCCAGCGCTGCGGCCACGCCGGCGCGCCCCAGCCGGCGTCGATCAGCTTCTCGCGCCATTCGACCAGGCCCTGGTCGGGGCTCCAGTTGGCTTCGAGCCAGGCGCGGACCTCGGCTTGCACGGCGTCTTCGGTGATCTCGCTCATGCCTGCCTCGCGCCGGGCGCCGCAGGCGCCGTCAAGATGAACCACGGAGGACACGGAGGAGGCACGGAGCACACAGAGAAGCCCGTTGCACTCCGTGACCTCCGTGCCTCCTCCGTGTCCTCCGTGGTCAAATACAGCGCCTGCGGCGCGCTCCGCCCTCTCATGATCAATGCCCCCACGCCCGCATCATCTGCTCGCGCCGCCAGGTGGGGTCGCCGAGGAAGACCTCGGAGCTTTTGGCGCGCTTGAACCAGAGGTGGGTGTCGTTGTCCCAGGTGAAGCCGATGCCGCCGTGGATCTGGATGGTGTGGATCGCGGCCTGCAGGTAGGCCTCGGACGCGGCGGCCTTGGCCAGCGAGGCGACGGCCGGCAGGTCGTCCGCGTCGTCGGCCGCGGCCTGCGCCGCGTAGTAGGCGGCCGACTTGGCCAGCTCCACCTCCAGCAGCATGTCGGCCTGCTTGTGCTTCATCGACTGGAACGAGGCGATCGGCCGGCCGAACTGCATGCGCAGGTTGGCGTAGGCCAGCGCCGACTCGCGCAGCCGCTCGGCGCCGCCGACCATCTCGCTGGCGAGGCAGACGGCGGCCTGGTCGAGGGTCTTGGCGATCGGCGCGGCGGCCGCGCCTTCCTCGCCCAGCAGCTGCGCCTCCACGCCGGCGAAGCTCAGCCGGGCGATCTTGCGGGTGGGGTCGAGCGGCTTCAGCGGCGTGCGGGTGAGGCCGGCCGCGTCGCCCCGCACGGCGAACAGCGAGAGGCCGTCGTCGCCGCTGGACCCCGGCCGGCGCGCCAGCACGATCGCCAGGTCGGCCGTGGTCCCGTCGAGCACGAAGCTCTTCACCCCGTCGATGCGCCAGCCGCCGCCGGCCGGCGTCGCCGTGGCCTCGGTCCCGCCAGCGTCCCAGCGCCCGTTCGGCTCGGCGAAGGCCAGCGTCGCCACCTGCTCGCCGGCCACCAGCGGCGGCAGCAATGTGCGTTTCTGCGCCTCGGTGGCGCCGTTGAGGATCGCCGTGGTCGCCAGCACGGTGGAGGCGAAATATGGCGCGCAGACCAGCGCCCGGCCCATCTCCTCCAGCACGATGCCCAGCTCCACGAAGCCGAAGCCCTGGCCGCCGTATTCCTCGGGCGCGTGCACGCCGCACAGCCCCAGCTGCGCGTTCAGCGCCCGCCAGGCGCCGGCGTCCCAGCCGGCCTCGGTCTCCATCAGCCGCCGCACCACCGACGGCGGCGAGGTCTCCTCGAAGAAGCGCCGCAGCACGGCGCGGAACTCCTGCTGCTCCGGCGTGAAACTGAACTGCATCCCTGGCTCCTTCGGCGCCCGCCGGCGGCCTGGCGCGCATCATGGACCAGCCGCACGCGCCCGCCCAGACGGCGTGGCTGATAGGTCGACGGCCGGGCATACTGGCGCCCGCCATGTCCATCTATCTCGACCGCTTCAGGCTGCCCGGCCGCGTCGCCTTCGTCACCGGCGGGGCGCGGGGGATCGGGCTCTGCACGGCCGAGGCGCTGGCCGAGGCCGGTGCGCGGGTGACGATCGCCGACCGGGACACGGGCGCGCTGGAGGTCGCCGCCGCGGCGCTGAAGGCCAAGGGCTATGAGGTGGCGGCGGAGGTGCTGGAGGTGACCGACTCCGCGGCGGTCGACGCCGCGGCCGAGACGCTGGCGGTCCGCGAGGGGCGCGTCGACATCCTGGTCAACAACGCCGGCATCGCCCGCAGCGAGATCCCAGCCGAGGCGATGGAGGACGAGCGCTGGCTGAACGTGCTCGACGTCAACCTCAACGGCGCGTTCTGGTGCGCCAGGGCGTTCGGGCGGCGGATGCTGGCGCAGGGGTCGGGGGCGATCGTCAACGTCGGGTCGATGTCGGGCTTCATCGTCAACCGGCCGCAGGGCCAGAGCCACTACAACGCCTCCAAGGCCGCCCTGCACCACCTGACCCGGTCGCTGGCCGCCGAGTGGGCGGCGCGAGGCGTGCGGGTCAACGCCGTGGCGCCCACCTACATCCGCACCCCGCTCAACGCCTTCGCAGACCAGACCTCGGAGATGTACCGCCGGTGGATCGACGGCACGCCGATGGGCCGCCTCGGCGAGCCCGAGGAGGTGGCCTCGGCGATCCTGTTCCTCGCCTCCGACGCCGCCAGCCTGATGACCGGCTCGGTGGTGCTGGTCGACGGCGGCTATTCCTGCTGGTGATCGGATCGTGCGTGGGTCGAGGCGGGCCGGGTGCGCGCGCCGCCCAGCAGCCACCCGAACACCACCGTCGCCAGCACCGCGCCCGCCACCTGGGCGGCGATGAACAGCGGCGCGGAGGCCGGCGCGATGCCGGCGAAGGTGTTGCTGAGCGCGCGGGCGAAGGTCACCGCCGGGTTGGCGAACGAGGTTGAGGCGGTGAACCAGTAGGCGGCGACGATGTAGAGGCTGACCGCGGCGGGCGTCGCGGCGGGCCGGAACCTCAGCGCGCCCAGGATGGTGGCGATCAGCCCGAAGGTGGCGACCAGCTCGGAGAACGCCTGGGCCGGGCCGTCGCGCGATTTCGTCGACAGCTGCCAGATGGCCTCGGCGAACATGGCGTGCGCGGCGAGGACGCCGGCGAGCGCGCCGATCAGCTGCGCGGCGACGTAGGCGCCCGCCATGCGCCAGCTCAGCTCGCGGCGGATCGCGAAGGCGAGCGAGACCACCGGGTTGAAGTGCGCCCCCGAGAGCGGCCCCAGGATGGTGATCAGCACGAACAGCGAGCCACCGGTCGCCAGGGCGTTGGCCAGCAGCGCCACCCCCGCGTTGCCCGGCGACAGGCGCGCCGCCATGATCCCCGAGCCGACGATGGTGGCCAGCAGCCACGCGGCGCCCAGCGCTTCGGCGGCCAGGCGCCGGCGGCCGTCGAAAGCTTCGCGCGGCGGCTCCAGGCTGGCGTCGGTCATGCCTTCAGGGCCGCCTCGCGGCGCTCGCCGATCTCGTCGAGCCGCCGCTGCAGCGAGAGCCTGTCGAGCGCCGCCAGCGGCAGGTTCATGAAGATGCCGATGCGGTTGCTGAGCATCCGGTAGGCGTCGGCGAAGGCCAGCGCGATTTCGGCGGGCGAGCCCTGCGCCGCCGCGGGGTCGGGCATCCCCCAATGCGCGGTCATCGGCTGGCCCGGCCAGATCGGGCAGACCTCGGCCGCCGCGTCGTCGCAGACGGTGAAGACGAAATCGAGCCTGGGCGCCTGCGCCACCTCGAACTCGTCCCACGACTTCGACCGCAGCCCGTCCGTCTTGTGGTGGAGCGTTTCGAGCAGCCGGATGGCCGCCGGGTTGACCTCGCCCCTGGGATGGGAGCCGGCCGAGAAGGCGCGGAAGCGACCGCGGCCTTCCCGGTTCATGATCGCCTCGGCGATGATCGAGCGCGCCGAATTGCCGGTGCATAGGAAGAGCACGTTCAAGAGTTCATCGGTCATCCTCGCCTCCTCAGGCGCAGCAGGCGGCGCGCTCGGCGATGGCCGCCAGCGGGGCGCAGATCTCGGCGTTGCCGGCGCAGCAATCCTCCATCAGGAAGGCCAGCAGGTCACGCATCCGGTCGTAGCCGGCGGCGTAGATGATCGAGCGGCCGTCGCGGCGGGAGCTGACCAGGCCGGCGCCGGCGAGGACGCCCAGGTTGGCCGACAGGGTGTTGGCGAGGCTGCCGGTGGCGCGGGCGATCTCTCCCGCCGCCATGCCGGCCGGCCCGGCGCGCACCAGCAGGCGGAACGCCTCCAGGCGGCCGGGATGCGCCAGCGCCGAGAGCGCGGCGACGGCGGACGGCGATCCCATGCCCAACGGGGACTCCATGGTCAGCAGCAGGCCGCCGCTTCGGCCTTGGGCGCCGCGCCGCAGCAGCCGGCGGCGGGCGCGGCCGCCGCTTCGTCCGCGGAGTCCTCGCCGTAGGTGGTCGCCTCGCCGAAGGTGAAGAAGGTCTCCCAGCGCACCCCGGCCGGATCGCGCACCCAGGTCTTGTCGGAGCGGGCGTAGCAGCAGGTGGCGTCCGCCTCGTCGAACGTCCGGGCGCCGGCGCCCTTGAGGCGCGCGGCCAGCTCGCCGAGCTCCGCGGCGGTCTCGGCCTGGATGCCGACGTGGTCGACGCCGGCCGCCGCCGCGCCGCGCTGCGAGATGGCGAAGTTCACGCGCGGATCGTCGAGCATCCACTTTGCATAGTCCGGCTTCACCACCGACGGCGGGGCGCCGAACAAAACGGCATAGAAGTCGATCGACCGGGCGAGGTCGGGCACGCTCACGTGCAGGTGCATCCGCTTCATGGTGGACTCCGTTCTGGGATTTCCTTCAATATTTCGAGAAATATGGAAGAGTCAAGCATGAGCCTGAGCGCGCGGCCGGCGCGGCGCGAGGACGCCGTCGCGATCACCGAGATCTACAACCAGGGTATCGAGGATCGGATCGCCACCTTCGAGACCGAGCCGCGCACGGCAGCCGACGTGCTGCCCTGGTTCGACCATGCGCACGCCTTCGTGGTGGTGACGGACGCGGCGGGCGAGGTGGTGGGCTACGCGGTCGCCCATCCCTATTCCGAGCGGCGCTGCTACCGAGGGATCGGCGAGTTCTCGGTCTATGTGCGGCGCTCGGCGCGGGGGCGTGGCGTCGGCCAGGCGGCGATGGCGGCGCTGCTGGAGGCCGCCCGCGCCGGCGGCCTCTGGAAGCTGACGTCGCGCATCTTCCCGGAGAACCGCGCCAGCCTCAGCCTGATGGCCCGCATGGGCTTCAAGGAGATCGGCGTCCACGAGGCGCACGGCAAGCTGGAGGGCGTCTGGAAGGACTGCGTGATCGTGGAGCTGGTGGTCCCGGAGAACCTCGACTGAGAGTCTCGGCGCCGCGCCCGCAGATGATCAGGCGGAACGTCAGACGCCCGGTCCGGGTTTCTGTGGGCGGCTGGGGCGAATGAAGGCATCCCCCATGCGACGCATTCTCCCATTGAGCGCGGTCATCAGCCTGCTGGCGGCGGGCGGCGCCTACGCGCAGTATCCCTCCGGCGGGTCGATGCCGGGACAGGGGCCGGGGCCGGCGACGCCGCCGACGCCCGACACCCGGTCTCCGGCGATACCCGACACTCCCGCGCAGTCCGCGTCGGGGCTGAAGGTGGGCATGACCGTCAAGGACAGCGCCGGCGCGACGGTCGGCAAGATCACCGAGGTCGGCCAGACCTCGGACGGGACCTCGGCCGTCGCCATCAGCGTGGACGGCAAGAAGGCGGTGGTCCCCGCCTCGACGCTGAAGCTGGCGGAGGCGGGCAGCGAGGCGACCAGCTCGCAGACCAAGGCGCAGATCAAGGCGGCCGCCGCCGCCAACCCGGGCTGAGCCGCCGCGAGCGGCCGGCCCCGAGACCTCGGCCGGCCCTCGGGGTCGGCCGGCCCTGAGCCCGTCCTGACGCTCCGCCAGGACGCCAACATGCTTTCCGCAGGCTAACCACATCGGTCAACGGGGGATTAGCCGCACCGCGCCATAGTGCAGCCTGGACTGGGTGCTGCGCAGGGGTGCGATCGATGCTTGGGCTTGCACTGCGCGCCTTCGCGCGCCGCCGCGACGGCAGCGTCAGCGTGATCAGCGCCATCTCGCTGCCGGTGCTGATCGCCATGGCCGGGCTGGTCGCCGAGTACGGCAACGGCCTGCTGCACAAGATGGAGAACCAGCGGGTCGCCGACGCCGCGGCGTTCGCGGCGGCGACCGCCTACGTGGCCAACTCCAGCGCCTCGATCACCTCGGTCGCCGACGCGATCGCCGTCGACAACGGCCTTCCGTCCAGCGCCGTCGCCGCCAGCCTGGTCTCCTCGCCGACCGGCGACGGCAAGCAGGCGGTGGAAGTCACGGTGACGACGCGCCAGCCGCTGATGCTGACGCAGGTGCTGGGCAACGGCGCCACCGCGCTCAGCGTCAGCGCCACCTCCTTTGCGGAGCTGGGCGGCGGCGCGGCCGGCTGCATCATCGCGCTCAGCAACTCGGGGACCGGCGTGACGCTGAACAGCGCCGCCGGGATCACCGCCAACGCCTGCGCGGTCGATTCCAACGCGGCGGTGAGCCTCTCCAGCGCCTCCGACATCACCACCATCCAGGTGCACTACAACTCTGCCTCGGCGCCCTCGATCAACAGCGCCAGCGCCATCCGGGCGCCGGCCGGCAAGTCCGTCACCATCACCAAGGGGCCGACCGCCGACCCGCTGGCGGGCAACGCGGCGGTGGCGGGCGCGGTGGCGCGGCTGACCAGCGGCGTCGTCGGCAGCTCCAGCGCCGGGGTCGAGAGCATGGCCTCACCCGCCGCGCCCAGCGTGTCGACGGGCTCCAACGTCACCTTGAGCGCCTCGACGCTGACGGGGACGCTGCCGTCGGGATGCACCGCGTCGGGCACGGGCAGCAGCCGCACCATCACCTGCGCCAGCGGCGGGACCTACACCTTCGGCTCGGTCAGCGCGCTGTCGACCGGCCACCTCACCTTCGCGCTGAGCGGCGTGTCGCCCACCACCTTCAACTTCAGCGGCGGCGTCACCGCATCGAGCTCCGCCCGGATCAGCTTCCCGAACGGGACCTACAACATCGTCCAGGGGGTGACGGTCGGCTCGGCGTCGTCGATCGGCTTCGGGGCCGGCTCGTTCGACATCGGCCCCAGCGCCAGCAACTGCAGCGACGGCTTCAAGTACAGCCTCTGCGTCCAGAGCAGCACCAGCCTGACCTTCGGCGGGCCGAGCAGCTTCACGCTCGGCGGCGGGCTCTACGCCGGCTCGTCGGCCGACATCACCCTGGGCTCGGGGACCACCAACAGCTTCGACCTTGGCGCGGGCGGCAGCGGCTTCGCGGTGCAGACCTCCAGCTCGTCGGCGATCGTCTTCGGCGACGCCACCGGCGCCTCCGACGTGTTCCAGGCGGTGGGCAACATCCAGGCGGTGTCGGCCGCCTGCGTGGCGCTGCCCAACGCCGCCAACCACGACATCAACGGCTCGCTGATCGCCGCCTCGGCCAGCAACACCACCTTCGGCGGCGGCGTCTA
This sequence comes from Caulobacteraceae bacterium, assembly GCA_036490095.1. Lineage (GTDB taxonomy): Bacteria > Pseudomonadota > Alphaproteobacteria > Caulobacterales > Caulobacteraceae > Acaudatibacter. The sequence continues at coordinate 8,746 of DASXEN010000060.1, read as the reverse complement.
CACGGTCGCCGGCTACATGCTGGACCAGTCGGCGTCGGGCGGCGGCGGCTGCCTGTCGTCGACCGCGGGCACCGGCGGCACGGGCGTCACCTTCGTGCTCGGCGCGACCAGCACCCCGGGGTCGGGCACATGTTCGGGCATGGCGATCTGCGTCACCTCGGCGTCGGGCCTCAGCCTCAACGCGCCGACCAGCGGCGACCTGGCGGGGCTGGCGGCGATCGGCCCGATCTCGACCACCAACACCGCCGGCGCGCTGTTCCAATCGGCCAGCAGTGGCTCGCTGGGCGGGGCCTTCTACCTCCCCAACGGGGCCATCACCGTCAGCTCGGCGGCCAGCCTCGGGGGCGGGTCGACCACCTGCCTGATGCTGATCGGCTCGCAGGTCAGCGTCTCCAGCGCCTCGGCCGTGGGCAGCACCTGCTCCGGCCTCGGCGACAGCGCCGGCGCCTCGAAGGTGATCCTGGTGCAGTGACCCCGGCGGGCGCCTGGGCGCCGCGCCACAAATACAGTCCCATTTGGCGCCCCTGGTGAACTTTCGCTAAGCTGCAGCGCTTTCACGTTCAGGCGTGCGAAGGGGGTCTGCGTCCATGTCCCAGGGTTTGCTGTTGGAGGCGATGCCTGCGCCGTCGGTGCTGGACGCCTGGCTTGAGCTGAACCCGGTGGTGCTGGACGCGATTCCTGTGGGCATCTACGCCTGCGACGCCGACGGGCGCATCGTCCGGGTCAACCGCAAGGCCATCGAGCTGTGGGGGCGGTCCGTGCGGCTGCTCGACCCGGCGCAGCGGTTCTGCGGCTCGTTCCGCGTCGAAACCCTCGACGGCCAGTTCGTCCCGCCCGACCGGACGCCGATGTCGCGCGCCGTCCTCTACGGCGAGCGGTTCGAGAACGTCGAGGCGGTGGTGCAGAACCCGGACGGCCGGCGCTGGGTCGCCCAGGTCAACATCGAGCCGCTGCTGGACGCGGGCGGGACGGTGGTCGGGGCCATCAACTGCTTCCGCGACATCACCGCCGAGCACGATCTGCGGGTGGCGCTGGGGCGCCAGCAGCACACCTTCGACCTGGCCATGATCGCCGCGCAGATGGGCACCTGGCGCTACACCATCGCCGACAACATCTGCCTCTACGACGACAATGCCCAGGGCCTCTACGGCCTCACCGAGGCGCGCTTCCTGCACGACGACGAGGGGGTGAAGGCGAAGTTCCACCCGGACGACATGGACGGGATGTGGGCCAACGTCGCCAAGGCGCTCGATCCGCTCGGCGACGGCCGCTACGACGTCGAGTACCGGGTCAAGCAGCTGGACGGCCGCTGGCGCTGGCTGAGCGCCTGGGGCCTGGTGGAGTTCGAGGGCGAGGGGCCGCACCGCAAGCCGGTCGCCATCGCCGGCGCCAGCCGCGACCTCACCGAGATGAAGCAGGCCGAGGAGCTGCAGCGGCTGCTGGTCAACGAGCTGAACCACCGGGTCAAGAACACGCTGGCGACGGTGCAGTCGATCACCAACCAGACCCTGCGCGCGGCCACCGACCTGGAGCACGCCCGCGAGGCGCTGGAATCGCGCATCATCTCGCTGGCGCGCGCCCACGACCTGCTGACCGACCGCGGCTGGTCCGGCGCCGACCTCGGCGACGTGGTGGCGAAGGCCATGCAGCCGTTCCCGGCCGCGCAGCTGGAGCTGGACGGCCCGTCGCTGGACATCTCCCCGCACCACGCCCTGGCGCTCTCGCTGGCGCTGCACGAGCTGGCCACCAACGCCGCCAAGTACGGGGCGCTGTGCGTGCCGGACGGCCGCGTCGAGGTGCGCTGGAACCACTGCGACGGCGCCCTCGGCCTGACCTGGCGCGAGCACGGCGGCCCGCCGGTCCCGCCGCCGACCCGCCGCGGCTTCGGCAGCCGCCTGCTGGAAGCCAGCCTGCGCGACGTCGGCGGCCACAGCCGCCTGGAGTTTGCTCCAGGCGGCGTCCGCGCCGAGTTCCGGGCGCCGATCTAGAGCGCAGGCGTTGCGCCCCCTCCACCACGCCGCTGCGCGGCGCGGTCCCCCTCCCCCGCTTCGCGGGGCAGGAACAGGGTTTTAGCTCCTCACCCGTACCGAAGAGTACGGGGGAGGTGGATCGGCGCGCTGCAAGCGCGGCGAGACGGAGGGGGCGCAAAGCCGCGCCAATCCGACCCCTAGTTCAGCCGCTGCTTCCGCAGCATCCGGGTGCGGTCGGCGGAGCGGATCTCCATGTCGAACACTTCGCGGCCGCGCTGCAGGGTCAGCGGCACGGTGACGCCCGGCGGGCCCAGCGCCCAGAGGCGGTGGTAGAGGCCGGCGAGATCGGTGATCGGCTCGCCGGCGATGCGGTGGATCACGTCGCCGCGGCGCAGCTCGGCGCGCGCGGCCGGGCCGCCCGGGGTCACGTCGGCGACCACCACGCGCGACTGCGATTCCTGCGAGATCAGGCCGAGCCAGGGCCGCGGCGTGCGCCCCGGCCGGCCGCGCGACAGGTCGTCGAGGATCGGCGGCAGCAGCTCGGCCGGCACGAACATGTTGAGCGGCGCGGTCTCGCCGTCCTCGCCGCGGTGCTCCATGAAGAGCGAGCCGACCCCGACCAGCTCGCCCGACGGGCCGATCAGCGCCGAGCCGCTCCAGTGCGGATGCGCCGGCGCCACGTAGAGCGCCTCGTCGAGGTAGTATTCCCAGTAGCCGGCGAACGGCGCGCGGGCGATCAGCCGCGACGACAGCGCGTGCGCCGGCCCGCCGCCGCCGGCCGAAACGATGGCGTCGTCGCCGCGCAGGCGATGCGAGTCGCCGATCCGCAGGGTGGGCAGGTTCAGCGGCTCCAGCGCGTGCACCAGCGCCAGGCCGGTCGCCTGGTCGACCCCCAGCACGTGCGCGTCGACGCGCCGGCCGCCGGCGGTGATCAGCGTCACCTGCTCGGCCTCCATGACCAGGTAGCCCATGGTCAGCGCCAGCCCCTCGGGGCCGATCACCGTGGCGTTGCCGATGCGCTCGGCGCCCAGCGAGCGCGCCGAGTGGGCGTCCTGCGGCACCCGCGCCTCCAGCGCCACCACCGCCGAGAGGGCGCCGATCAGGTCGAAGTCGAACAGCCGCGCCAGCGGGCGCAGCTCCTCGTCGACCTCAAGTCCGTCGAAAGGAAAGGACATGGCCGCGATCCTAACCCGAAAATGCGCCCCCGAAGCGGCGAAATTCGCCGGCGCCGCGGACCCCCAAAAGGAGGGGGGCGCCGCCGCCGGCCGCCGCGCTTCTATCGGCGCATCGCAGCCGGCTGGAGGATCAGGCGCCGATGACCAAGCTCTACCCTTTGCAGTTCACCGCGCTCGCCGCGGTCGTCGCACTCGCCGCCTGCGGCGGCGGGGGGGCCCGCGCAGGCGGCAGCCACAGCAGCGCCGACAACCCGCTGCTCGGCAAGTGGCATCTCTCATCCTATGTCGCCAATGGGGCGACGCCGGACGTCACCTGCGGCTGGGTCGACCTGGTGTTCACGCCGAACCAGCAAATCCTGATCGACGCGCACGGGTCGCAGGCCCCCGGTCCGGTCACCTACAATTACGTGCCCGGCGGCAGCAGCGAGAACGTCATCGGCTCCAGCGGCGGCTTCGTCATCTACAAGCTGCTCGGCCCGGACGACATCGAGCAGGACAGCGCCTACACCAACTGCAAGTACCACCGCGCCGGCTGACGAAGGCGCGACCGCCCCGGCGCCGATCTGCTAGGCTGATGGCCTCGCAAGTCGCAGAGGGGCGGGCGTTTGGCCGAGCAGGAGCTGCCAGCGGGCGTCGAAGCCCGGTTCGTCGGCGCCGTCTCGCCGACCGCGCCGCGCATCCAGGCCGGCGGACATCCCTGCCAGGGCCTCTACTGGACGCCGGCCGGCCGGCGCCCGCGCACGGCGCTGATCGCCACCCACTACAACGTCGACTTCGCCGAGCACTATGCCGCCCCCTACTTCGCCGCCCGCGGCCTCGGCTTCCTCGGCTGGAACACCCGTTTCCGCGGCGCCGAGGACCAGTTCATCCTCGAGCATGCGCTGATCGACATCGGCGTCGGCGTGCGCTGGCTGCGCGAGGAAGCCGGCGCGGAGCGGGTGGTGATCCTCGGCAACTCCGGCGGCGGGTCGCTGATGGGCGCCTACCAGGCCGAGGCGACGTCGCCGACGCTGGCGACTGGCGCGCGCGGCGCGGCGGCCGCGGCGCTGGCGGCCCTGCCGGCCGCCGACCTCTACGTCTCGCTGAACGCCCACAAGGGCCGCCCGGAGGTGCTGACCGCCTGGATGGACCCCTCGGTGGTCGACGAGCGCGACCCGACCCTCACCGACCCGGCGCTCGACCCGTTCAACCCGGCCAACGGGCCGCCCTACGGGGAGGGTTTCGTCGCCCGCTACCGCGCCGCCCAGCGGGCGCGCAACCAGCGCATCACCGACTGGGCCAAGGCCGAGCTGGCGCGCGTGAACGCCGCCGGCGTGCCGGACATCCTCTTCCCGCTCTACCGCACCTGGGCCGACCTGCGGTTCATGGATCCGGCGCTCGACCCGTCCGAGCGCCCCTGCCCCGGCTGCTACGCGGGCGACCCTGCCCAGGCCAACCGCCGCCCGGGCATCGGCCGCGCCAACGCCTTGCGCACCTGGCTCTCGATGTGGAGCCTGGAAACCTCCAACTGCCAGGGCGGCCCGCAGCTCGCCCGCATCGAGGTCCCGGCGCTGGTGGTGCAGAGCACCGCCGACATGGGGGTCTTTCCCAGCGACGCGCGGGCGATCCACGCGGCGCTGGCGTCGGCCGACAAGACGCTGGAGCTGATTTCGGGGGCGCACTACTTCGAGGACGCGGAGGCGAACCGGGTGGGGATGGTGGAGCTGGTGGCGGGGTGGATCGAGGGGCGTTGACGCCGCCTTTGCGCCCCCTCCGTCGCTCGCCGCTGCGCGCCGAGCGCCACCTCCCCCGTCGTCTACGCGACGGGGGAGGAGCTAGGTTGCGCGATCTCGCTCCTCACCCGTACCGAAGAGTACGGGGGAGGTGGATCGGCGCGCCGCCAGGCGCGACGAGACGGAGGGGGCGCAAGGCCGCTACGCCAGCGCCGCCGCCATCCGCTCCAGCCCCGCCCGCGTCATCGCCGGATCGGCGCCCAGCCCCACCCGCACGTGGTCCGGCCGCCCAAAGAACCGTCCCGGCACCAGGCTGGTCTCGTACTCACCCACCAGCCGTGCAAACAGCGTGTCGCCGTCGCCCTCCAGCAGCCGCGGGAACACCGTGGTTCCCTGGTCGAACACCACCTGCTCCAGCTTCGGATGCCCGCCCAGCAGCTCGCGGTAGGCCGCGCGGTTCGCCTCGACGATCGCCGCCGCCCGCGCCCGCAGGGCCGGCAGGCGCTGGAAGGCGACCACGCCCATCCGCTCGGCGACGTGCGGCGGGTGGACGCCGAAGAGATCGTTCAGCCGCTTCATCCGCTCGGCCAGCGCCGGCGGCGCGAGGATCCAGCCGCAGCGCAGGCCGCTGACGCCGTAGGCCTTGGTGAGGCTGGAGGTGACGACGAGGTTGCCATCCTCGCGAAAGCTGGTGGGCGCCAGCGCCTTGCTGGCCAGCAGCTCCAGGTAGACCTCGTCGACCAGCACCGCGGCCCCGACCCTGGCCGCCGCCGCCGCCACCGCCTGCACCGCCGCGTCGCTGGCGAGGGCGCTGGAGGGATTGTGCAGGTTGGTCAGCGCCACCACCCGCGTCTTCGGGGTGATCGCGGCGGCGACCCGCGCCGGATCGAGCGCCCAGCCGTCGGCGGCCGAGCGCTCGAAGGTGCGAACCTGCGCCCGCAGATAGCCCAGCACCGAAGGGATCAGCTCGTAGGTCGGCGCCTCGGCCACCACCTCGTCGCCCGGCGCCAGCATCGCCGCCAGCGCCAGGTGGTTGGCGAACGAGCAGCCGCCGCCGGGCATCACCACGCAGTCCACGCCCACCCCGAACCGCGCCGCCACCAGCTCCATCAGCGGCCGGTAGCCGCTGGTGTTGACGCCGTGCAGGGCGAGGTCGTCCCAGGTCAGGTCCAGGTCCGCGAGCTCGCAGCCGGCCAAGCCGCTGGTCGCCAGGTTGTAGCGGGCGCCCGCGCCGAACTTGGCGAAGTGCATGTAGTCGGACTGCATCGTGCGCGCGCTCATCGCCGCGCGGCATAGCCCGCCGGCCGCGGCCCGGCCAGCGCAGCCATTTGAGAGCCGCCGCGGGCCCCGCTACTAAGGCCAGGATGCGCGCCGCTCCTGTCTTGTCCGCCCCGGTCCTGTCGGCCAGTGGCCTTTGCAAGTCGTTCGGCGCGCTGAAGGCGGTCGACGGCGTCAGCTTCGAGGTGGCGGCCGGCGAGATCGTCGGCCTGGTCGGCCCCAACGGCGCCGGCAAGACCACCACCATCAACATGATCCTCGGCGTGCTGGCGCCCAGCGCCGGGCGCATCCAGATCGAGGGGCTGGACCTCGCCCGCGAGCGGACCCGCGCGCTCGCCGCCACCAACTTCGCCGCCGTCTACGCGCCGCTGCCCGGCAACCTCACCGTCGAGCAGAACCTGCGGGTGTTCGGCATGATCTACGCGGTGAAGGACCTCGGCCGCCGCATCGACGAGCTGCTGGCCGAGTTCGACCTGGCGCGGTTCCGCAAGGCCAAGGCCGGCGTGCTCTCCTCCGGCGAGCAGACGCGGCTGGGGCTCGCCAAGGCGATGCTCAACCGCCCGCGCCTGCTGCTGCTGGACGAGCCCACCGCCTCGATCGACCCCTCGACGGCGCGCGACATCCGCGCCGGCATCGCCGGCTTCGTCGAGGCGGGCCAGTGCGGCGTGCTCTGGACCAGCCACAACATGTACGAGGTGGAGGCGGTCTGCGACCGGGTGCTGTTCCTCTCGCGCGGCCGCATCGTGCTGGAGGGCGACCCCAAGGCCCTCCCCCGCCAGCACGGCGCGGCCAGCCTCGACGACCTCTTCGTCGCCGTCGCCCACCAAGCCCTCCACGAGGGGGGCGCGGCGGCATGAACTTCACCCGCGTCGGCGCGGTGGTGGTGCGCCAACTCTACCTCTACCGCGGCAGTCCGCAGCGGATCCTGCCGATGTTCGCCTGGGTCGGGATCGACATCCTGCTCTGGGGCTTCATGACCCGCTACCTGAACCAGGTCTCGCACTCGGGCTTCAACTTCGTGCCGGCGATCCTGGGCGCGGTGCTGCTGTGGGACTTCCTCACCCGCATCATGCAGTCGGTGACCACCGCCTTCTTCGAGGACGTCTGGTCGCGCAACTTCCTCAACTTCTTCGCCAGCCCGTTGCGCACCTCCGAGTACCTGGCCGGGCTGGTGACCACCTCGATCGCCTCCAGCGTCCTGGCGCTGGCGGTGATGCTGGCGCTGGCCGGAATTGCGTTCGGCTTCGACATCCTGGCCTACGGCGCGGCGCTGGCGCCCTTCCTGGCGGTGCTGTTCCTCACCGGGATCGCGCTTGGGGTGTTCGGCGCGGGCGTGGTGCTGCGCCTGGGGCCGGCGTCGGAGTGGCTGATCTGGCCGCTGGCCTCGATGATCTCGCCGTTCGCCGGGGTGTTCTACCCGATCGGCGTGCTGCCGGCCTGGATGCAGGCGATCTCGCACGCGCTGCCACCGTCCTACGTGTTCGAGGGCGTGCGCGCCATCGTCGCCGGCCAGCCGGTCCCCTGGGACCGCCTGGCGTTCGGGGCGGGGCTGGCGGTGCTCTACCTGGCCGCCGCCTACCTCTTCTTCGCCGCCGTCTACCGCTACGCCATCCGCACCGGCCTCATCGCCCGCTACAGCGCCGAGACGGTCACCTAGCTCTGGTGATCAGGGGGTTGCCGCAGGGCGTCGTCTTCCAGGCCTCGGTTCCCGTGTCACGCGGTTTCCAGCACGCGATCGACGACCTTTGGCTCTGCCGCGATCACTTTCAGATAGGCGCGGGTGCTCTGATCCGGAACCTTGCGACCCTGCTCCCAGTCGCGCACCGCGCCGCGCGAAAAACCGTAGCGCTCGGCGAACACCGCCTGGGTGACGCCGAGCCGTTCCCGGATCGCCTTGATGTCGATGTCTGTCGGGATATGGACCCGCAGGCCGGGCGCGTCTTCGCCGCGGGCGTGTGCGATCGCCTCTTTCAGTCCCTCTGTGAGACCCTCGAAATCCTTCTTCCGCATCTGCACTTTCCTCTTTTCTCCCGCGGCGGTTCGGTCGCCCCCGCAAGCCCAACTCTCACTCACTCCGGCGTCGGCGCGCGCAAAGCCTGCCTCAGGCCCCGTGTCAGCTTCGCCAACGTGCTTACCTGCGCATCCGTCAGATTGGCCCGCTGGCCCTTCGACAAGGCCCACAGCAAATAGACCGGCGCGCGTTCGCCCGCATAAAAGGTGATCACGCGATAGCCGCCGGACTTGCCGAAGCCGCGCCCGGCGACGCGCACTTTCCGGCACCCGCCAGACCCGACGATCAAATCGCCTGCCCGCGGGTTCGCCGCAATCGTGTCGACCGCCAGCTTGCGCTCCGTCTCAGTCATGCTGGCGGCATCGGCTGACCGGAGGAAGGCAGCGGTTTCAGCGACCGTGTGCACGACTCATGATACGGCCCAGCCGTACCCTAGGTCAAGAACTAGATGCGGCTAGGTGTGAGGTCTCAATAGGTTGTCCATCCGGTCCGGACCGGGAAGGCTGAGGTTGCGAAGCTTCAGTGAGTCTCGGAGGGACCGGATGAACCTGCATAGGAATGCCCGCACGACACCGATCGGTCGAGCTGAGATGGCGCGGC